>CAZHCI010000425.1:0-1504 GCA_964530905.1 uncultured bacterium | reverse complement strand
GTGGCGCCAGGCGAGGACGGGGACGAGCGCGCCCACGGCGCGCTCAGCGGCTGGCGAGCCAGGTGGCGGGGGCGTGGAACCCGTACTCGGCGATGACCGGGTCGAGGACCGGACCGTCGCGTCCGTGACGCACGACCTCGACCTCGAGGCGACGAACGCCCCAGGCGACGGCGCTCGCGTAGTCGGCGAACCACAGGTCGATCTGTCCGGTCTTGCGCGGGTGCATCGTGTCCTCGACGATGAACAGGTTCGCATCGAGCAGCGCCTGGTAGGCGCCGACGCCGCGGCCGGAGTGGAAGTTGCCCAGGTCCGTCAGCCGCACGAGCGTGCCGTACGGGAGGTCGGCCCCCAGCAGGTCGCGGCTGACCGCGATGATGCCCCAGCTGGTGCGGGTGCCGGTCGCGGTGATGAAGGGTTGGGCGTTGGTTTGGCTCTCCAAGGAGTTGTAGGCGGTCGCGCGAACGGTGAACACCGGGTTGGCGACGGGCCCCACGACGACAGACGGGATCGGCTCGACCTCACGCGGCGTGGCGAGGATCTCGACGGTGGGCACCAGTTCGAGAACGACGACCGGTTCGGGCGGGGCGTCCTTGGGAGCGCTGAAGGCGAGGGTCTGGGCGATCACCAGCGCCACGATGGTGGCGGCGAGTGCCCGACGACGATGCGCCATCGGCACCTCCTGACGTGAAGATGTTAACAGTCGTGCCGCGAGCCGCGCGTGTGCAGGCGTACCGCGGACCATCATGCAGTCGTCACGTGCCCACCGGCGGTAGGCCATGAACCATGTCCAGGACGGGTAAACCACGCAGCGTGGTAACATCGCGCGGTGAGCCCGGTCCGGGTCGGCTTCGAGGTGCTCGCGCGACGGGGGGCCGCCCGCCGCGGACGCCTGCACACTTCCCACGGCGTGGTCGAGACGCCCGCGTTCGTCGGCGTCGGCACCCAGGCGACGGTCAAGAGCGTCGATCCGGAGCGGGTGCGCGAGACCGGCACGCAGGTGCTGTTCGCCAACACCTACCACCTCTACCTGCGCCCGGGGGCCGAACGCGTCGCCGCCCACGGCGGCTTGCACCGCTTCATGGGCTGGGACCACCCGGTCATGACCGACTCCGGGGGCTTCCAGGTGTTCTCTCTGGGGGCGTCGATCGACCACGGGGTCGGCAAGGTCGCCGGCCTCTTCCCGGGGGAGGCCGCGCCGCCGGTGGCGGCGGCGTCGCCCGCGGCGGCGGCGCCCGCGGCGGCGGTGTCGTCACCCCGCCTGTCGGCCGCCGGCGGCTCGATGGTCGAGGTCGGCGACGAGCAGGTCCGCTTCCGCAGCCACGTCGACGGCAGCGTGCACGTGTTCACGCCCGAGGTCAGCATCCGCGTGCAGCGGCTGCTGGGCGCCGACGTCATGCTCGCCTTCGACGAGTGCACCAGCCCGCTGCACGACGAGGCCTACACCCGGCTCTCCAGCGACCGCACGCACCGTTGGGCGGAGCGCTGCCTGGCGACGTTCGAGGCC
>CAZHCI010000424.1:0-1504 GCA_964530905.1 uncultured bacterium | reverse complement strand
TCTCCGGCTACAACTGGGGCGACACCCGCCCCACCATCGGCTGGCGCAGCTTCGAGACGATCATCGAAGCGCCGTACGCCCGCCTGACGCGGCTCGGGCCACAACCGGTGTGGATGGCGGAGACGGCGTCGAGCGAGGCGGGGGGCGACAAGGCCGCGTGGATCCGGGCGATGTTCGCGACGACCGCCACCTTCCCGCGGCTGGAAGCCATCGTGTGGTTCAACGAGGACAAGGAGACGGACTGGCGCATCGAGAGTTCGGAGGGTGCGCTGCGAGCCTTCGCGACCGCGCTCCGCGCACTCGACGACCCGCTGCCCTGACGCCGCGGCCCGCCGCCGTCAGCGGGCGGCGAGCGTCCAGGCCGGCAGCGCGACGATCTCGCTCGGCTCTCCGTACAGTCCCGGGATCACCCGCTCGTAGAACGCGGCGTCGTCGATTCGCAGTGAGTCGGCCAGCTCCGCCGTGCGGCGGTACGCGTCCTCGACCGTCGCCTCGCGCCGCGCGACGGCGTCGGCGACGGCGAGCAGCGCCCCCTCGGCCGACGTGACGGCCTCGGGCGCCGTGCGGTAAGCGGCGATGGCGGCGGCAAGGGCCTCGGCCATGGGCCGGACCGCCGCGTACGCGTCGACCAGCGGCCGGTGGCGATCGCTGACGCGGCCGTCCACCACCCCGTGCAGGGGGTTGACGTAGCGCGCGTAGGCGACCTCGTCATCGGCCCCGAACGGCTGGTGGCGGGCCCAAGCGAGCTTGGCGGCGCCGGCGCAGACGGAGAAGTCCGGATCGTACACGCTGAACGGGCGCGCGAAGAGCTGCGGGTTCGTGAAGCGCGATCGGCCGCCATCCGAGATCGTCCGCAGCAGCGTCAGCGCGTCGCCGGTGACCTGCGACAACCCGACGTCGTCGGTCGGACCGATCGCGATCGGGTCGAGGTACGACTCGTTGAGCAGCAGCTGCAGCAGCTGCACCGGCGGCACGTCGTACGCGGTGGCCGCCTCCTCGATCAGCGCCACCAACGGCGTCAGCCGGGCGAGGGTCAGCAGCCCCCAGGGGCCGAGCGGCTCGTAGGCGCTCGCCCGCTCCCCGAACCGTCTCGGCTCGGACGCGACGCTCGCGACGGCGTCGGGCTCGCAGTAGAGCGACACGCCCCGCGACGGCGCGGGCGTGGCCGGCGCGGGCGTGGGCGGCACCGGCGTGGGCGGCGCCGGCGTGGGCGGCAGGGGCGCGTACGGCGCCGGCGTGGTCAGCGCGGCGGGCTCCGTGACCACGTCGCTCACGGTCACCGACACCACCGGCAGCGCCACGTGGGCCTCGAGGTCGATCCGTGGACCCGCGCGCAGGTCGCGCCAGACCTCGGGCTCCACCGGCACGGCCGACCACGCGAGGTGCGCGGACCCCGTGAAGCCCAAGAGCGCGATGGTGAGCATCCCGGCGGTCACGCCGGCGATCCGGGCGCGGGGCGCGCGCGCGATCGCCCGTGGGCGCTCCCAGGTGACCGTGACCCGCG
>CAZHCI010000423.1:0-1506 GCA_964530905.1 uncultured bacterium | reverse complement strand
GGAAGCCGCGGACTTCTGCCAGATCGGCGTGGCGACCGCCCCAGGCTCGACCAGCGCCACGGGGATGTCCCACGGCGCGAGCTCGCGGCGCAGGGAATCGCTCAGTGCCGCCACCGCGAACTTCGAGGCGGCGTAGGGACCCAGCAGCGGCGACGCGAAGCGGCCCGAGATCGACCCCATGTTGACGATCCGGCCGCGGCCCGCGCGCAGCAGCGGGAGGCATGCCTGCGTCAGGGCCAGCAGGCCGACGACGTTGGCCTCGAACGACTGCCGCAACGCATCGAGCGGGAGGAACTCGAGCGGCCCGGCGACGACGATGCCGGCGTTGTTCACCAGCCCCGACAGGGCGCGCTCGCCGTTCGCCGCCGCGATCGCCTCGACGGCCGCCGCGATGGCCGCGCCATCGGTCACGTCCAGCCGTACGGGCACCACGTGGCCGCCGCCCGCCGCGCGCAGTGCGTCGCCGTCCTCGGTTCGCCGGACCCCGGCGAACACGCGGACGCCGCGCGCGGCGAGGTCGAGGACGCACGCCCTGCCGATGCCCGTCGACGCGCCCGAGATCAGGACCCCATGCTGCACATCGCCTCCTGCTTGCGGACCCCGTCGGCACGGCGTGGCGGACGCCGGGTCGCGTGGTACCGCCCCGATCCGCTCGCGGGCGGCACCCGTCCGGCGAGCCCGAGGGGCCGGGACAGCGTACCCGATGATCGGGAGGCGTCCGCCACGAAGTGGTTCGGCAGCCAGCGCGGGGCGTGGTGTCGCGCAGGCTCACGCCCCCAGGTTCTCCGCCCAGCGCACGAAGCGCTCCCCGTCGGCCAGCGGCGGGCCGTGCCCGAAGCAGACGAGCCGCGGCCGCAGGGCGGCGATCTTGCGGATCGAGCGGCGGTTCTCGAGCGGGTCGCGCGTGATGAGCCGCGACGCCTCGCGGAGGCCGGGGCTGAGCGAGAGCGGGTTGCGGTACGAGGCGACGTCGCCGAGGATGACCACCCGGTCGGCCTCGCGCCACAGCGAGATGTGTCCGGCGGTATGGCCGGGCGTCTCGATCACCTCGAAGTCCGCGACGCGGTCGCCCTCGCGCAGTGCCCGGTCGACGGGCCACCCTGGACCGCCCAATCGCTCCGCGACCTGGAAGAGCCTGCGCCGAGGACCGCGCAAAGCGTCAGAGAAGCCGGCGGTCTCGGCGGCGTCGCGGTCGCCGGCGCCGCACCACAGCGGGACGGATCGGGCCTCGCACAGGGCCGCGGTGGCACCCTGGTGGTCGGGGTGCGCGTGCGTGAGCAGATGGGCGGTCAGCGGCCGGCCCGCGAGCGCCGCGAGGAGTCGCCGCTCGGTCCACGGGGTGCCGGCGTCGACGAGGACGTCGCCGACGAGGTAGGCGTTCACGGCGCTCAGTGGCAGGAGCGGCAGCTGCCACACGTGGGGGGCCAACTCGACGAGGGCCTGCATGGGGCGCTCCCCGTGGCGCCAGCGGCGCTCGGTGCGCGATCTCAAGCGGATTCTGGGCAC
>CAZHCI010000422.1:0-1507 GCA_964530905.1 uncultured bacterium | reverse complement strand
TGTCGTCCGCCAGGATGCCGAAGAAGAACACGAACAGGTGCGCGGCCAGCAGCGGGAAGCCGTAGCCGAAGTCCTGTCCCAGGTTGTAGATCACCGGCGCCGTCAGAGTCGCCATCACGATGTAGTTCGCCGTGGTCGGCAGACCCAGGCCGAGGATCAGGCTGGCGATGGCGGTGATGACGAGCACCAGCAGGAACTGCGTGCTGTCGCCGAAGGCCGTGGCGTCGCCGCCGACGAGGTTCACGATCGGAATCGTGACCAGCCCGACGACCGACGCGAGCGACGCGCTGACACGCTCGATGATCTCGGTCAGGCGCAAACCCAGCCCGGTCAGGTTGACCACGCCCACGACGATTCCGGCGGTGGCGACGGCGACCGCGATCCCGACCATGTTGCGGGCCCCGGCGTCGAGCCCGGCGACCAGCTCCTTCAGCCCGCGCAGGAACGCCTGCCAGGGATTCTCGCGGCGGAGCAGCGCGCCGATCACCCGCTGGACCGGCATCAGCACGGCCAGCGTGACGATCGCCCACATCACGGCGTAACCGGGACTGGTGCGGGCGATCACCAGGAACCAGATCAGCGACGTGAGAGGCAGCAGGAAGTGGATCCCCATGAAGAACGTGCGGATGCGGGGAGGGAGCTCGGCGCGCGGGATGCCCTTCAGGCCCAGCTTGAGCGCCTCGAGATGGACGATGTAGAACAGCGCGAGATAGGCGATCACCGCCGGCACGAAGGCGGCCTTGACGACCTCGATGTAGGGCACGCCGGTGAACTCGGCGATGATGAACGCCGCGGCGCCCATCACCGGCGGCATCAGCTGGCCGTTCGTCGACACCGCCACTTCCACGGCGCCCGCCTTGTACGCGGGGTAGCCGGTGCGCTTCATCAGCGGGATCGTGAACGTGCCGGTGGTGACGACGTTGGCGAGGCTGGAGCCGGAGACCATCCCCGTCATGCCGCTCGCGACCACCGCGGCCTTCGCCGGGCCGCCGCGGAACACGCCGAGGAACGAGTTGGCGACGTCGATGAAGTACTTGCCGGCGCCGGCCTTGTCGAGCATCGAGCCGAACAGCACGAACAGGAACACGAACTGCGTCGAGACCCCCAGCGCGACGCCGAACACCCCCTCGGTCGTGACGAACATCTGCGAGACGATCCGGTCCAGGCCGTAGCCGCGGTGCGCGATCAGGTCGGGCAGCGTGACGGGGATGAGGCCCCGTGGTCCCAACATCGCGTAGAGCAGGAACACCGAGCCGATCACCGTCAACGCCGGGCCCAGCGCGCGGCGGGTGGCCTCGAGCAGCATCACCAGGAACACCGAGCCGATCACGACCTCGCGTTGCAGCGGAATGCCGAACCGGTTCTGCAATCCCTGGTAGTCGACGACCAGGTAGAACACGCTGGCCGCCGCCACGACGCCCAAGACGATGT
Organism: uncultured bacterium; assembly: GCA_964530905.1. Classification (GTDB taxonomy): domain Bacteria; phylum Deinococcota; class Deinococci; order Deinococcales; family Trueperaceae; genus SLSQ01. The sequence goes on along the minus strand of CAZHCI010000422.1, from coordinate 76 downwards.
CCCACCACGGGACCGGCTTGCCGCTGCCGGCGCGGCGGGCCGGGAAGACCAGGAAGGTGATCAGGATCGCGAACGT
>CAZHCI010000421.1:0-1508 GCA_964530905.1 uncultured bacterium | reverse complement strand
CGTGGCTGCGACGCTCCTGATCCAGCCCGACGAGTGGGCGGGCGCGGCCACTATCGCGGCGATGTTCCTCGGCGTGCTGCTGTGGTTGCCGGGTGGCTGGCCGCTGGGCGCGCTGCTCCCCCAGGCCGCGATCATCCTGTGGAAGCACCGTGCCGAGCTCGCGCAGCCACCCCGACGCCGGCGCCGGGGAAGCCGCTCGCCGTGATCGAAGGACTCGTCCAGCACCTGACCGGGGACGCCATCGTCGGCATCCTCGCGTTCCAGGCCGTCGTGCTGCTCGTCGTCTTCAGCAACGCCGCCGTGCTGGTGCGCCCGCGACGCACGGGATCCGGCACGCAGCCGCTGGTCTCCCTCCTCGTGCCGGCCCGCAACGAGGCGGCCAACGTGGGGTCCTGCGTCCGCTCGCTGCTGGCGCAGGCCTACCCCCGCCTCGAGATCCTGGTGCTCGACGACCGCTCGGAGGACGACACCCGCGCCATCCTCGAGCGCGAGCGGGTGCGCGATGCCCGCCTCGTCGTCCTGCCGGGCGAGGAGCCGCCGCCGGGCTGGACGGGCAAGAACTGGGCCTGCCACCAGCTCTCGCTCGCGGCGCACGGCGACGTGCTGCTCTTCGCCGACGCGGACACGGTCTTCTTCGAGCCGGACGCCGTCGACAAGACCGTCGGAGCGCTGCAGGCGAGCCGGGCGGACCTGCTCTCCGGCCTGCCGCGGCAGGCCCTCGGGACCCCGGGCGAGCAGCTGCTCGTCCCGCTGTTCTACTGGGCGTTCCTCGGCTTCACGCCGCTGGCCGCGCACCTCCTGTGGCGCCGGGCGCCCGTCGCCCGCGCCGTCGGGCAGCTCATGGTCTTCCGCCGCGGGGCCTACGACGCCGTCGGCGGACACGCGGCCGTACGCGGCAGCGTCGTCGACGACCTCGACCTGGCCAGGCGCGTCGCCGGCGCGGGCCTCGCCTGCCGCATCCTGGACGCCACCTCGATCGTCAGTTGCCGCATGTACCGCGGCGGCCGGGAGGCCATGGCCGGGTTCGCCAAGAACCTCTTCGCGGCGTTCGGCTACGCCATCCTCCCCTACGCCTTCGCGTGGGGCTGGCTGGCGTACGCGTACCTGACGCCGATCGCGATCCTGGCGCTCCACGCCGCGCTGCCCACCCGCGTGCCCGCGCAGCCCGCGCTGCTCGCCGCCACCATCGCGCTCTCGCTCGTCCAGTGGACGTTCACCTACGCCCGGCTGCGGCTGCCGCTGTGGCCGGCGCTCCTCTACCCGGTGACGTTCGTGGCGTTCCTGGCGGTCGCGGTGCGGTCCTTCGTCGACGGCGTGTTCCGGCGCGCGACCTGGAAGGGGCGCGCCGTGGAGCGGCCGCCGACGCGCTGGGTGTAGGTCGGCTGCGCGCGCTCGTGCGATCAGAGGCGCTCGTGGGCCTCGGCGAGCATGCCGTGCAGGCGCACCTCGAGCGCGCGGGCTCCGGCGGTGCGCTGGATGACGACCTGCGTACGTCCGGGCGAGGCCTC
>CAZHCI010000420.1:0-1525 GCA_964530905.1 uncultured bacterium | reverse complement strand
ATACCGTCCTCAACCTCGGTCTCAACGACACCACCGCCGAGGCGATGGTCAAGGACACCGGCGACGAGCGCTTCGTCTTCGACGCCTACCGCCGCCTGGTGCAGATGTTCGGCTGCGTCGTCTTGGGCATCGACGACGAGCCGTTCGAGGAGGTCATCGAGGAGGAGAAGGAGGCCCGCGGGTTCAAGCTCGACGTCGAGCTCGACGCCGAGGCCTGGCGCCGCGTCACCGAGCGCTTCAAGGGCCTCTACCGCGCGTTCACCGGCACCGACTTCCCGCAGGACCCCCTCAAGCAGCTCGAGCTCGCCACCCGCGCCGTGTTCAACAGCTGGTTCGGCAAGCGCGCCGTCGACTACCGCAACGCCACCGGCATCCGTCACGACCTCGGCACCGCGGTCACCATCCAGACCGTCGTGTTCGGCAACATGGGCGTCGGCTCGGGCACCGGTGTCGCCTTCACCCGCAACCCCAACACCGGCGAGAAGGTCCTCTACGGCGACTACCTGATGAACGCCCAGGGAGAGGACGTCGTGGCCGGCATCCGCAACACCGAGCCGATCGCGCAGCTCAAGAGCGAGATGCCGCAGGTCTACAAGGAGTTCGTCGACATCTGCGACCGCCTCGAGGCGCGCTTCTCAGACATGCAGGACGTCGAGTTCACGATCGAGCGCGGCAAGCTGTGGATGCTGCAGACGCGCAACGGCAAGCGCACCGCGCGCGCCGCGATCCAGATCGCCGTCGACATGGCGGGCGAGGGCCTGATCGACGAGCGCGAGGCGCTGCTGCGCGTCACGCCCGACCAGGTCGACCAGCTGTTGCACCCGCAGTTCACCGAGGCGACGCGCGCGGACGCGGTGACGGCCGGCAAGCGCCTGGTCGAGAAGGCCGTCAACGCCAGCCCCGGTGCGGCCGTCGGCCGCGCGGTCTTCGACGCCGACACCGCCGAGAAGTGGGCGGCGAACGGCGAGTCCGTCATCATGGTGCGGCCCGAGACGAAGCCCGACGACGTGCACGGCATGATCGCCTCCAAGGGCATCCTCACCTCGCGCGGCGGCGCCACGAGCCACGCTGCCGTCGTCGCCCGCCAGTTCGGCACGCCGGCCGTCTGCGGCGCCGAGACGCTGAAGATCGACGTCGAGCGCAAGGCGATGAGCATCGCCACGGGCGAGGGCCCGGTGTACGTCCGGGAGGGCGACTGGATCAGCCTCGACGGCGCCACCGGCGAGGTCTTCGTCGGCCAGCTGCCGACGCATGAGCCCGACGTCGCCAAGGAGGTGGCGCTCGCCACGCTGCTGGGCTGGGCGGATGCGCACCGCAAGCTCGGGGTGTGGGCCAACGCGGACTACCCCGCCGACGCCAAGCGCGCGCGCTCGTTCGGCGCCGAGGGCATCGGCCTGTGCCGCACGGAGCACATGTTCTTCGAGGAGGCCCGCCTGCCGCTGGTGCACTCGATGATCATGGCGGACACCGAGGAGCGCCGCGCGGCCGCGCTCGACTTCCTGCTTCCGCTGCAGCGCAGCGACTT
>CAZHCI010000419.1:0-1531 GCA_964530905.1 uncultured bacterium | reverse complement strand
GGTGAGGGAGCCCACGTGAGGTACGCGGTCATCGTCGAGGAAGGCGAGACGAGCTTCGGCCCACGCGTTCCAGATCTTCTCGGGTGCGTTGCGGTGGCGCCGACGCGGGCAGAGGTGCTGCGGCTCATCCGCGGGGCCGCGGCGTGCTGCGCGGGTAGCCTGGTACCCGGGTGAGCGACGACCGCGCCAGCCTCGTGCCGGGGACGCGAGCGGGCAGGACGCAGGGTGACTACGCTGCGCTGGCCGAGTTCTGGACCTGCTTCTTCGGTGATCGCGGTCCCGAGGTCGAGGCCTGGGCGACGCTGGCGCGGCCCTACGGGCGGCGCGTGCTGGCACCGATGGCGGCCGTGGGGGAGCTGGCCCACGGGCTCGCACGCGCCGGCTTCGAGGTGGTCGCGGTCGACCGCTCGGCGGCGATGGTGCGCGAGGGCCGTCGCCGCTTCCCGCCGGACGAGGCGCTGACCTGGGTGCGCGGCGACGTCCGGCGCTTGCCGCGGGTCGACACGCCGTTCGACTTCGCCTTCCTCGCGAACGGCGACCTGCACCACTTCGATGGGTTCGAGGCGCAGGCGCGCGTCCTGGCGCGCGTGGCGGGTGCACTGCGGCCGGGTGGGGCGGTCGGTCTCGAGCTCTTCGCGCCGGCGGACGCGTCGTGGGCGACGCCGCCGCGGCGCTTCGAGCCGCTGCGGCCGCCGCCCGGGGGCGCGCGCATCTGGAAGGAGGGCGCCACGCGCTTCGACGCGGCGACGCTGCGGCTGGAGATCGAGCAGACCCTGCACGTGCAGCGCGCCGGCCAGCGGGAGCGCCATCCGCACCGGCTCACGCTGCAGTTGCTGGAGCGCGACGCGCTACCGGCGCTGCTCGAGCGGGCCGGTCTGCGGTGGCTGGCCGAGTACGGCGGCTACGGCCTCGCCCCCTGGGTGCCGGGGGCCGCGACCTGGATCGTGTTGGCGGAGAGGGCCTGAGCTGGGCGTGCCGCCTGCGCGGGCTCAACCGGTGTCGGCGATGGTCCTGATCCCGCCCGGGGTCAGCAGGTGCGTCATCGGCGCGTCGTGCGGCTCCGTCGGCAGCAGCTCGACGACCAGCGCGTCCAGGGTGACGCCCACCCTGGGCACGTGCCCAGGGAGCGTCGGCAGCAGCCGGTCGTAGTGGCCCTGTCCGTGGCCCAGTCGGGCACCATGGGCGTCGAAGGCGAGGCCCGGCACCAGCACCAGGTCGATCTCGCCCGGGTCGACCGGCGGCGCGTCGGGGCGCGGCTGCAGGAACCCGTACGGGTGGCGCTGGAAGGGCTCGACCCAGGCGCGCAGTTGCAGCGGCTCGCCGGGGCCGACCGTGCGGGTGGTCGCGAGCGTGGGGGCCGGGCCGGGGCGCATCCAGGGCGCGATCGGGTCGGGCTCGTCGCCGAACGCCACGTAGGCCAGCGCCTTCCGGGCCCGACGCCACGCGTCCCAGGCGGCGAGCAGCGCCTGCAGCGCGGCCTCGTCGTCGGCGCGCCGCCGGGGATCGGCGGCCCAGGCGCGGCGCACGACCT
>CAZHCI010000418.1:0-1531 GCA_964530905.1 uncultured bacterium | reverse complement strand
ACCCGACCGTCGCGGCCCAACGCCAGCGAGTGCAGGCCGCCCGCCGCCACGGCCCACGCCGGTCCGAGTCCAGGCACCTGCACGGGCACGAGGCGAGGCTCGGTGGTGCCGTCGCCCAAGCGTCCCGAGCCGTTCGATCCCCACGCGTACACCGTTCCGTCCGACGCGAGCGCCAACGAGTGACGCCCGCCACCCGCGATCGCGACGATCCCCTCGAGGCCGTGCACGGGCCTGGGCTCCGCGCGACTCACGGTGGTGCCGTCGCCGAGCTGACCGGTCGCATTCTCGCCCCAAGCCAGCACGGTCCCGTCGCTGCGCAACGCCAAGGAGTGGAGCCCGCCAGCGGCGACGGCGATCGCGTCGCTCACGCCGGGCACGGCCGTAGGCCGCAGGACGGCGTCGCCGTCGCCCGAACCCGCCTGGAAGGCGGCGGTCGCTCCCCACGCCCAGACCGTTCCGTCCTCCCTGAGCGCCAACGAGTGTCCCCCGCGAGCCGCCACGGCCAGCACGCCGCTCAGGCCCGCCACGTCGACCGGATCCGCGCTGGCCACGAGGCTGCCGTCCCCGAGCTGACCGGCGTAGTTGTCGCCGAACGCGGCGACCGTGCCGTCCTCGCGGAGGATCAAGGTATGGCGACCACCCGCCGCCACCGCAGCCGTCGTGTCGGCGTCCAGCACCGCGACCGGCTCGCTCCGATCCGCCGTCGTCCCGTCGCCCAGCTGACCCAGCGCGTTCGAGCCCCAGGTGCGTGCCACGGCGCCGGCCGTCGCCTCGGTCCGCATCGCGGAGTGCTCGTCTCCGACGGAGACCCACGCGTCGCTCGCCGAGCCCACCGTCACCTCGGCGCTACGCTCCACGGTCGGGTCCGAGACGCTGACCGCCCGCACGGTGGCGCGGCCCGGGCCCACGGCGACGACGGTCCCGGTCGTCTCGTCCACCGTCGCGACCGACGCGTCGCTCGTGAGCCAGGCCACCTCGCGCTGGGCGTCGCCAGTGGTCGTGACCGTCGCTGCGAGCTTCGACGCATCTCCTTCGATCAGGTAGAGCGATGCGGGCTGGACCTCGACCTCCGTGACCGTCGACGCGGGCACGACCGCCACCGTCGCCGCTGCGGAGCCGGTCGGATCGGCGACGCTGGTCGCCGTCACCGAATGGACGCCCTCCTCGAGCCCCGTGAACACGGCGCTGGCGCCTACGGGTTCGAGCTCCCCGCCGGACGCGTTCCAGACGACGGCCGTATCGTCCACGCCGTCGACCGAGGCGCGAAGCTCCAGCGTCCCGCCGACCTCCAGGCGAGCTTCTCCGGGCTCGACGGTCACGACCGCCGACGGCTCGGGCGACTCGGGCTCGACCCCGAGCTCGTCGCGGACCCCGTTCCCGCCGCACGACGCGAGGAGCAGCGCGGCCAGCGAGACCGCTACGACCCCACGGACCCGGCCTAGGCCCAGCGCGGCGATCGGGCTGCGGCGTCGCCGCTTCCCGATTCGGTCCAGGAGCGCGCGCTCGCGCGGACCCTCGTCGAACGGACCCT
>CAZHCI010000417.1:0-1533 GCA_964530905.1 uncultured bacterium | reverse complement strand
GGCCGCGAGTTGGCGGCGCTGGCGCGGGCCGGGTTCGACCTGGAGGACCACCCGCTTCAGGGCATTCGGTGCGTGGCGGTGCCACGGCGGCTTCGGCCCGAGGAGATCGCCTGCGACCTTTCGACCACGCGGATCGGCCGGCGCGCTAAGCTGCTGACATGAAGCGTCGCGAAATGCTCGCCTACGCTCTGATCGGGTTCGGTGTGGTGGCGCTGTTGGCGCGCGTGACCGGCGGCGCGGGCTGGCTGTGGATCGCGCTGGTCGCGGTGGCGCTGCTCGCGACCTACGCCAGCCAGCGCACCTACGGCCTGTTGGTGGTCGGCGGCCTGCTGGCGGGGACCTCGGTCGGCATCCTGCTCCAGCAGGTCTTCCCGCGCTGCGACGGCGTGTTCCTCGTCTCGCTCGGGGCTGGGTTGATCGCCATCGACGTGGTCGAGCGCCGCGAGCCGCGCTGGCCGCGAAGCGTCGGGCTGGGGCTCGCCGCGCTCGGCCTGATCCTGGCGCTGGCGACCTCGGGCGTCCTCGGGTCGGCCTGGTTCGCCCTGCTGCTGATCGCGATCGGCGCCGCCGTGCTGTGGCGTGGTCGCGAGGCGAGCGCGTTCCCGCCGCCTCGGGTCGACGTTCCGGCGCCACGGGAGCAGGCGTCGCGGCCGCCGGCGCCGACGACCGAGAACGCGCCCGGCGAGGCGCACGAGGTCGACGCGCCTGCGACGGACGCAACGGTTCCGCCGTCGGAGTCACGCTAGACTGCGCGCGTCGAACCCGGCCCGCGGTCGCTAGGACCTAGGACCCGGTCCATACCACCTCGTTCACCCCGGAGCGTCGCACGGTCGGTCCGACCGTCGCTCCGCCCCCAACCCGGAGGCGCCATGCAGGAATCCATCCATCGCGGTCTCGTCGGTGTCGTCGCCGACGTCACCGAGATCAGCTTCATCGACGGTGAGAAGGGCGAGCTCAGCTACCGTGGGTACGACATCAGCGAGCTGACCGAGGCCAGCTACGAGGAGGTCGTGTACCTGCTGTGGAACGGCGAGCTGCCGACCGCCAGGCAGCTGATCGAGTTCCGCGAGGAGATCGCGCCGCTCGGGGCCCTGCCGTTCGAGATCGTCGATCGCCTGCGCTGCGCCAGGCCGACCACGGAGCCGATGCACCTGCTGCGCACCGCCGTGTCGAACCTGGCCTGCCACGATCCGAACCCCGACGACGTCGACATCGAGAACGTGCGCCGCATCGGTCACCGCCTGCTGGTGCAGTTCCCGACCATCGTCGCGACCATGGAGCGGCTGCGCCACGGCAAGCTGCCCGTCGACCCCGACCCGGAGCTCTCGATCGCGGGCAACTTCCTCTACACCCTGACGGGCGAGTACCCGACCGAGGCCGCGACCCACGTCATGGACGTGGCGCTGGTGCTGCACGCCGAGCACGGCTCGAACGCCAGCACCTTCACCGCGCGCACGGCCGCGTCGAGCCTGACCGACGCGTACAGCGCGGTCACCGCCGGCGTCGGCTCGCTGAAGGGGCCGCTGCACGGCG
>CAZHCI010000416.1:0-1544 GCA_964530905.1 uncultured bacterium | reverse complement strand
AAGGCTCCACGACCGAGACTGTCGATCCGCTTCTACCGCACCGATGCCTCGAACGAGCCGGTGCGTGAGTGGCTCCTGGCCCGGTCACGCGACGACCGGCAGACCGTAGGAGAGGACCTCGAGACCCGTGCAGTACGGATGGCCACTCGGCATGCCGCTCGTCCGTAAGCTCGAGCCAGGACTCTGGGAGGTCCGGACGGCCTTGCGGACGGGTACCGTCCGGATCCTCTTCACGGTACGCGCAGAAACGATGCTGCTCCTCCACGCGTTCACCAAGACGTCGCCCAGGACGCCCCGACGCGATCTTGCCGTGGCTCGAAGGCGGCTGGCCAAAACGAAGGAGGGAAACGCCCCATGAACCCACGGACGATCGGAAGCGACTTCGACGATCTTCTCCGCCAGGACGGACTTCTCGAGGAGGTGACCGCTGTCGCCGTCAAACGCGTGATCGCTCTTCAGATCGAACAGGCGATGCGCAGCCGGAGCATCTCACGCTCCGAGATGGCCCGGCGCATGGGCACCAGCCGCTCGACGGTCGACCGTCTCTTGGATCCGACCAACCCGTCCGTCACCCTTCACACCCTCGAGCGGGCCGCGAGCGCGGTGGGCCGGCGCCTCGAAGTCCGGCTCGAGGATGAGGCCTTCGCTCCGTAGGACCTGCAGCGTCGCTGGCGGCCATCCGAGCATCTCGTGAGGATACGCGGCGCCGCACGGATGCACGAACAGGTGATCGATCAGCGCCGCGTCGCTCGCGAAGGTCGTCCCGAGAACGTGCAGGACGAGCACCGTCTGGCGATCCGCGACGTGCCGATCGAGGTCGTGCGCCATCTGCCGCTCGGTGTCGACGCCTGCGGGTGGAGCTGCGCACCCCGGTGCTCCGTGGCATTCACGCCGAACTAACGCCTCGTACGGTTGACTGGTCGACAGGCGGGACGCTCGTGTCCCGTCCTCGGACGCCGGATCGCAAGGAGGCACCATGTACCGAGACCGTTCGCTCGTCACGTCCCTGATCGCCGTCCTCGTCTTGACCCTGGTCCCCGTCGCGCTGGCCCAGGCGCCGGACGAAGCCTCGCTCCTGGCCACCCTGCCCGCTTGGGAGACCGCCTACGACGCGGCCGACCTGGACCAGCTCGCGACGCTCTACACCGCCGACGCGGTGATCATGCCGCCCAACGGCGAGCGCGTGCACGGGCACGAGGCGATGAAGGCGGTGGCCCGGTCGTACATCGAAGCGGGCGCCGTCGACGTCGAGCTGCCCCCGCCGGACGCCTACGACGTCCTGGGCGAGACCGCCTGGATCGAGGGCACGTACCGGTTCACCGCGCCCGACGGCAGCCCCCTAGACGTCGGCAAGTACCTGGACGTATACCGGTTCGAGGACGGCATATGGAGGATCCAGCACCATATGTGGAGCAGCGACCTGCCTGCGATGGTCAGCGAGTAGGCCCACCCCTGGACGTCGAGGATGGACGAGCGTGTCGACGCGGAACGGGCTGGACGTCGTACCGTGAGGACCATGGGTAGCCCGAAGCGGATCCGATGGC
>CAZHCI010000415.1:0-1546 GCA_964530905.1 uncultured bacterium | reverse complement strand
GGCGCACCTCGAAATCGATCTTCGCGACGGCCTCGAACCCGCCGTAGCGCTTCGTCAGGTCGCGCGCCTCCACGACGACGTCCTCGCCCACCGCGCGGCGCTCCGCTGAGCTTCGTCCTTCGTCCACCCTCGTCGTCGCCCTCGCCGTCACGCTGGCCTCCCGGCCGATCATCCTACCCGGAGCGAGGCCCGCTTCCCGGTCCTGCCCGGCCGCCTCCGCCGAGGCGCCCTTCGTCCAGGCCGGTCGCGGCGTCCTCGATCGCCCCCGCGAGGTCCTCGGTCGCGACGTGACGCGCGAGCTCCGGACGGCCCGCCAGCGCGGCGAGGAAGGCGTGATCGGCCGCGCCCGTTCCGATCGGGATCAGGGTCACGCCACGCGCCCTGGCCAGCCGCGCCGCCTCGAGCGTCGCCTCGCGATCGTCGGGCACGCCGTCGGTGATGAGGATGATCACCTTCCGTCCGAGCCGGAAGCGCAAGCGGCCCAGTCCGAGCCTCAGGCCCGACGCCATCGCCGTCCGGCCGTACGGCCGCAAGCCGTGCAGGCGCTTCCAGAACCGGTGCGCGTTCAGGCTGGCGCCCGCGATCGCTTCGGCTCCGCCGGCGAACGCGACGGCGCCCACCGCGTAGTCGCGCTGGACCGCCTCGAGGAAGAAGCGCAGCGCGCCCCGGCGGAGCTGCTCCATCTTGCCGGGATCGCCCATGCTGGTGGAGTGGTCCAGGACCAGGTAGACCGTGCCCTGCAGGTTGCGCCGGCGGGGAACGAGGGCCGAGACCGCCCTCCGCACCAGCCCCCCGGCTCGCGAAGCGGGGCGGGCGGGCACCGGCAGCTCGTCGCTACGGTCTCGCTCGCTCATCGCTACGGAGCGTACGCCCGACGGCGCCCCGCGACCAGGGCTCCAGGTCACGTCGCCAACGCCGCGTTCCGCACGAGCCGGTAGCGGGCCACGACGAGCAGCAACAGCACCGACGCCACCGCGCCCGCCAGGCTCATCACCGCGAAGCCGTACACGGCGAACACCACGCCGCCCACCATGCTGGCGGTCGCCGACACCGTTCCCATCGCCAGATCGTTGATGCCCTGCGTCCGCGACTTCTCGGCGGTGGACAGGTGATCGGTGAGGAGCGCGGAGCCTCCCACGTAGCACAGGTTCCAGCCGAACCCCAGCAGGAAGAGCGCGACGAACAGCGGCACGAACGCCGGCGACAGCGGCGCGATCAGGCACGACACGGCCAGGATGGCGCCGCCCGAGGCCAGCACCGGGATCCGTCCGAACCGATCCGTCGCCCAGCCGGACACCAGCGAGAAGGCGTACATGCCCAGCGTGTGGCCGGAGAACACGATCGAGATCAGCGACAGCGCGTGCGCGTGCTCCCGCATGTGGAGCGAGGTGATCCCCATCACCATGACCATCACGCCCTGCGCCAGGACGAGCGTGACCATCGCCGTCGCGACGCCCGGATCGCGCGCCAGGCGCCCCAGCGGGCGGGCGGGAGCCAGATCGCGCGGGTCGCCGCCGGCGGCCTCGAGCCGTGCGGCGAGGTCGCG
>CAZHCI010000414.1:0-1548 GCA_964530905.1 uncultured bacterium | reverse complement strand
CAGCAGGCGCCGCCCGGCAAGGTGACGCTGCGCGTCGTCGGGGGCGGCACGCTCGACCCCGGCTTCGCGGCGCTCGACGACGACGACCTGCTGGCGTCCGTCCGCCGCGACCTGGAGCGCACCATGGGCATCGTCGCGGAGCCCGAGGCGGTCCGCATCGTCCGCTGGCCGCGCGGCATGCCGCAGTTCACGCTCGGTCACGCCGCCCGGGTAGAGGCGGCGCGGCGGGCGACGGCGGTCCGCTGGCCCCGACTGGCGCTGACGGGGTCCTACCTCTCCGGCGTCGGCCTCGACGACGTCGTGCGCGAGGCGCGGGCGGCCGCGAAGCAGCTGGCCGGGGTGCCGCGGGTCTGACCCACGCCCTCCCGTCCTCCGCGGAGCATCGCCGGGGACGTTCGCCGTCTCTTTCTCCGCATGCCGGGGCTACGCTGGGCGTCGGAGGCTCGATGTCCCCGTCCCGCCCGATCTTCGCCCTCGTCGTCGCCCTCGTCGTCGCGTTCGCGATCCCGATCACCACTTGGTTCTGGCTCTACCCCACCCTCGGCTACGGGCCCGCCACGCTCCTGCTCGCCCAGGCGTCGGTGCTGGTCGCGGCCGCCGTCCTCGTCGCGACCATCGGACCGCGGTGGGGCGACCTCGGACTGGGGCCTCGCTCGCTGCTCGCCGCCGTGGCGATCGCCGCCGCCGGCTACGTGGCCATCATCGTCGTCGCCGCCGGGCTCAACGCGGCGTTCGACGCCGGCTTCACGCTGTTCCGGAGCCGGTACGAGGCAGCCGCCTTCGTCGACAACTGGCTGCTGACGGCCTTCGCCGAGGAACTGCTGTTCGCGGGCGTGCTGTTCGGCCTGGTCCGACGGCTCGTCGACCGCCGCAGGCTGTGGCTCGCGGTCGTCGTCGTCGCGGTGGCGTTCGCGCTGTGGCACCTGCCGGGTTACCTGGCGGTCGGCTACGGCGCCGGGCCGACGGCGGGGCGGCTGGCGCTGAACCTCGCCTCGTGGCTCGTCTTCGGCAGCATCTACGCGCTGAGCGGCAACCTGTGGCTGGTCGTGGTCGCCCACGCGGCGACCGACTACGGCCTCTCGCCGCTCGTGACGAACGAACCCCTCTTCGGTCTGCTGTTCATGGCGATCCTCATCGCCGGCGCCCGCTGGTCTCGCCGGCCAGCGCGCAGCGAGCGGCCGGAACGAGCGGCCGAGAGCGATCCACCGCCGTCCCTCTGAGCGCGCCGTGTGTTAGCATCTTCGTTCGGACCCGCGCCTCGGGCGCGGTCCCGTGAGCCTACGCTGGGGAAGGTGACGTCCCTTGCGCGTGGCGACCGCTTCGCGGTCGCTTTCGACCGACGGCTCCCCTCGATCGCCCATGGCGCCTGTGTCCCCTTCGGGGACCAGCCCCTTCGGGGACCAGCCCCTTCGGGGACCAGCCCCTTCGGGGACCAGCCCCGCGGGGCAAGGGCGAGGGCGTCGCGGCCCCAGACCGGGGCTTCGCGCTGATGCGTGCCGCCTCGGGCGGACGCGGCCTGGGGTTCGTCGGACGCGCGGACCCGGGTGC
>CAZHCI010000413.1:0-1551 GCA_964530905.1 uncultured bacterium | reverse complement strand
GATCGTCCTCGAGCTCGACGATCGCGAGGCCTTGGAGATCTCCATCATGGAGAACCTCCAGCGCGAGGATCTCAACGCCGTCGAGGAGACCGAGGCCGTCCTGCAGCTGCTCGAGTTGAGCCTCGAGCTCGACCGCGGGGGTGCGCTCGCGCTGCTCAACGAGTGCGTGCAGGAGGGCCGTGGGCGGGCGCCGCAGACCCGCTTCTCGGCCGACCAGAAGGGGGTCGCGATGGGCCTCTTCGAACGCCTCGGCCGCTTCACGCCGGCGTCGTTCCTGGCCAACCGCGTCCCCATCCTCGGCTTCCCGGACGAGCTGCTCGAGGCCGTGCGCCAGGGCCGGCTCGACTTCACCAAGGCCCAGGCCCTGGCCCGGGTCGACGACCCCGCCGACCGACGCCGCCTCCTCGAGGAGGCGGCCCGCGAGCGCCTCAGCCTCAGCCAGATCCGGCGCCGCATCACCGAGGCGCGCGCGGACCGCAAGGTCGACCGCCGCCTCGACGACGAGGTGCTCGATCGCCTGCACGCGGCCCGGCGGCTGCTGCAGCGGCGCTCGCTGGTCCGGCTTCCCGAGGAGCGGCTGAGGCGGGTCGGGTCGCTGCTCGACGAACTCCTCGAGCTGCTCGAAGAGGCCTGAGCCGGGGGCGGCCTGCCCTCCCCCGCTCGGGCCGCACCCTACGCCGGCGTCTCCTGCGGCGGGGACCACGTGCTAGCGTCCGGCATGCTCACCACAGCGACCGCTGAGTCCGTTCTCGCTGCCGCTCGTCGCGGTGGCGCCGACTTCGCCGAGCTCTACGTCGAGCGCTGGCGCCGTCGCACCCTGCGCACGATCGACGGCGAGGTCGAGGAGGCCGTCAGCGCCATCGAGCAGGGCGCCGGCCTCCGGCTCTTCTTCGGCACCGACGTCGTCTACGCCTACACCAACGACCTCGGCGACGAGGCGCTGAACGAACTGACGCAGACCCTCGTGCGCCTGCGCGGGGCGAGGGGTGCCGTCGACGCCGGCGGCGCCGGCGGTCTCGACCTCCGCAGGCGGGCCGCCGCGGGCGTGCACGCGCCGTCCGTGGCGTTCGAGTCGTTGCCGAAGGCCTGGCGGCTGGACCGCCTCCGTGAGTTGGACGCGGGCGCACGCGTCGACGCGAGCATCCGGCAGGTCGAGGGTCGCCTCCTCGAGTGGGAGCAGGACGTGACCGTCGTCAACAGCGAGGGCACCTGGGTCGACGATCGGCGGGTCCGAACGCGCTGCGTGGCCGTCGTCATCGCCAGCGACGGTGACCAGACCCAGACGGGTCACTTCGGCCCTGGCCTGTCGGTGGGCCTCGAACTGTTCGACCGCTTCGCGCCGGCCGCCATCGGCGAACGGGCGGCGAAGCAGGCCCTCGTCAACCTGCGGGCGCGCCCCGCGCCGGCGGGCACGATGCCGGGCCGGTCGACGACGGGTTCGCCCCGGCGCAGCACGTCCGCGAAGACGGTGTGCTCGGGCGGGACGGGTCGGCCGGCGTCGTCGCAAAGGCGCAGATCGGCGACGGTGCCGCCCCCGGTGGCGATGTGGTC
>CAZHCI010000412.1:0-1551 GCA_964530905.1 uncultured bacterium | reverse complement strand
CGTGCAGCGCCGCCGCGATCGCCTCGCCCTCCTCCCGGTGCACCACGGTCACCGTGCGCTCCACGAGGTCGACGTCGACCGATCGGACCGCCGACCGGCCGTCGAGCGTCATCCGCACCAGGCTTTCCTCGGCGGCGCAGTCCATTCCGGGCACGGCGAACGTCGAACGGTCCATCACGCGATGATGCCACGCTCGGCGACGAGGCTCGTCCTCAGCGGTCCCGCTCCGACCTCGCCGTCTCCGCCGCCGCTCGGAGCCGTTCCCAGGCGGACTCGACGCCCTCCTTGACGGAGTCCCAGGCGTCGTCGCCGGCTTCGGCCAGCGCCTCGAGCCGAGCGCGGCCCTCCTCGAGCCGGCGCTCCAGGTTCTCGGCCTCCTCCTGAAGGCGGATCCGGGCGTCGGCGTCGGCCTGGGCCGCACGGGCACGCAGTCGCTCGAGCTCGGCCTTCCACTCGTCCAGCTGGGCCTTGCGCTTCTGCTCGTACAGCCCGCGCTTGTCGCGGTCGGACCGGTCGCCTGGCTGGTCGCTCATCGTCGGCTCCTCTCGACGGGGTGGATCCGGGGGATCCGGTGCGCTCGTGCGAGCGCTGGGACGTCCCGCCCATGATGAGACCTTCGGGCGCCGACCCAGGTCGAGCGGGCGACCGACGACGCCGTAGCGACGGACCGGAGACCAGGTACGGAGACGACGCGCGTACCTCGGGCGTCCGACGTCGACTGATACGGTCGAATCAGGTCTCGTTCGTGCATGTCGGAAGGAAGGCCCTCATGAACCGCTCTTCGCCCGCGCTCGCCTGCGGCCAACGACACGACCCCCCGATCTCCCTCGCAGAAGACCCCAGGAGGCTCGCGTGCAGCGCTTGACCTGGATCGGCCTGGTCCTGATCGCTCTGGGGCTCGCCGCCTTCGTCGTCCCACGCATCGCGTTCACCGACGAACAGACGGTCGTGGACATCGGACCGCTCCAGATCGAGGTCCAGCAGGAGCGCTCGATCCGGATTCCCGACATCGCGGCGGGCGCGGCCGTGGCGGCCGGGACCGTGCTCGTGGTCGTCGGCGCGACGCGACGAGACTGACGCAGGGCCGGCCTGACCGGACCCCCGGCGGCGCGTCGCCTCAGCCGCCGGGGCGACCCAGGACGACGGTCGCCAGGACCACGCCGGCCGCGATCACGATCCACGCCACGTCGCCGGACGCGAAGATCCACCGGCCGGCCCCGACCCGGCGGCGCGCCACGCCCTCGGGAGCCGTGCCGGTCGGCGACGAGGCGCCTTCGCGCGTCTCGTGCGTGCTCGTTCGGATCGTGACGTCGCCGATCCGCACCTCGTCCGCCGTACCGACGCCCAGGCGCTCCGGCGTCGACGCCGGCTCCGGGGTCGACGCGATCTCCCCACGCATCCGGCGCAGCTGCGAGAACAGGCCGGCGACGAGACGCGCTCCGGTCGGACCGTCGCTCGCGCCGAGACCGCCGAGCAGCGTCACGGTATTCGCGGCTCCTCCCTCGAGATGCCAGACGCAGTCGGTGAACGTGCAGCCCACGACCTCCGTCG
>CAZHCI010000411.1:0-1552 GCA_964530905.1 uncultured bacterium | reverse complement strand
CGGACGCGCACAGGCACGTCCAACGCCTGGACCGTCGTGTCGATGCGCCGCACGCGGGTCGTGACGCGTCCCGCGCGGAGCGCGAGCAGCTCGAGCAGCGCCGCGTATACCGACGGGCGGTAGTCAGGCGCCATCAGGCCGTCCGGCTCGAAGCGGGCGAGGAGCGGCACCACGTCTTCGGCGCGCCGTGCGTCGGTCGCCTCGAGATAGATGGGCGCGTCCAGCGGCGAGACGGCGCCCAGCGGCGAGAGGCTGACGCTCTCGAGCGAGCCGGCGGCGCCGAGGCGCTCACGGGCCTCCTCGTCGGGATCGACGAACGCCTGGTAGGCGCTCCAGCTGGCATAGATGGCGATGCCGAACTCCTCGCCGGCATGCCCCATCAGCGTGGCGTAGCGCCAGGTGTCCGCGCCGACCCGGAAGGCGAGCGGCCGGTCGGGCGGGAAGGCGTCCCACGGCTCTGCGCCGTAGAACGCCTCGCAGGCGTGCAGGAACGATCGTGCCTCGATCGGCGAGGCGTACGCCAGCCAGGCCGGCGAGCCGCTACCCATCGCCTCGGCCACGCCTTCGATCGCGACGGTCGCCGCCTCCGCCTCGCCCTCGCGGGCGTCGACGCCGCTTCCGCTCAGAGCCTCCCGGAGCTCGGCCGCCAGCGCGGGATCCTCGCTGACGACGCTGATGGGCCGGCCCGGCTCCCCGTCGCTCATGCCACCGGTGCAGGCGTGGGCCAGATGGGCGTAGGCGGTTCGGGCGTCGAGCGGTTCGTCGAAGAGGGTGATGGTGCGCACGAAGCCGTCCTCCTGCGCGATCGCCAGCAGACCCATGCGGCGCATCGTCCCGTCCTCGCCGATCGCGAAGGCGACCGGAGCGGTCGCGAGGTGCCACGCCTCGTCGCGGCGCGCGAGGGCGGCCAGCTCGGCGGCCTCCGGCACGTCGTCGAGCGGATCGGCTTCGAGCGGGCCGGGGTGCACGTCGTCGTCCGATCCGCCCACGCCCTCGCCACCGACCGCCGAACGGTCCGTAGGCCCCGCCAAGACGTGCGTGTCGATCGCATCCTCGAGCATTCGATACGGGCCGTTCTCTTGTCCGGCGGCGCGCTCGATCCCGTCCAGGTAGCTCTCCGCTCCGGCCACGTCGCCGTGCGCCAGCGCCACGCGGCCGAGCGCGGCGGCGTAGGTGGCCCACTCGTGCACGTGCAGCCGCGTGCGGCCGACGGGGACGGCCAGCAGCTCCTCGGCGCGGTCGAGGTCGCCGGCGTCGACCGCCTCCACCGCAAGCTGCGCGCGGGCGAACAGGTAGTCGGGGTGCGTCTCGAGCAGGCGATCCACACGCGCCCGGGCCTGTTCGGTCCGGCCGGCCAGCCTCTCGGCGACCGCCAGGTTGAACGTCAGCGACGGCTCGTCCGGGTGGATCTCGATCAGCTCGGGCAGCACCGCCAAGGCGGGGGCGAGCCTGCCCTGGAACAGACCGCTCATGACCTCCTGGACACGCTCCTGCTCCCGGTCCGTGAGGGGGCTGGGAAGCGGCTCGCCGGTGATCTCGAAACCGTGGACCG
>CAZHCI010000410.1:0-1554 GCA_964530905.1 uncultured bacterium | reverse complement strand
TGGGCTCATGCACTCGGCGAGGCGTTCCTCGACGTGCGCTGGGTGGGCGGCCCCGGAAACGCCGTCGCCAACCCGCTCCAGTACCTGATCATCCCGCTCGCGGTCCTGCTGGTGCTCGGCGCGCGGCCCTCCGGACTCGGCTTCGGACGCGGGCGAGGGGTAGGGATCACCACCCTACTGTGGGCCGCGGTGCCGGCCGCGGTGGCGGGCGTCGCGCTCGCCACTGGAGCCCTGACGCTCCAGCGGCTCGTCGCGCGGATCCTCGGGAACACGCTCCAGAACGGGCCATTCGAGGAGTTCCTCTTCCGTGGCGCGTTACAGACGCGGCTCCGTCTGCTCCTCCCGGTCCCCTGGGCGATCGCGCTGCAGGCGCTCGTCTTCGGCCTCTGGCATCTGCGGGCGGCGACCGACGCCATGGGTGGCGACCCGTTCGCGGCCGTCGCCTTCTGCATCGCCTCCCAGACCGTCTCGGGCCTCGCTCTCGGGTACCTGTTCTGGCGTACCGGCAACCTCGTGGCGCCGTCGATCGCGCACGTGGCCCTCAACGTCATGGGGCAGACGATCGGCTGACGGCGCGACGCCGAGGCGGGTCCGAGGGCCGTCGCCGCGTTCTGCCCGTCGCCGCCTGCCGCGTGGGCGCCGTCGCCCCGCCATGCGGCCGGCTGCCGGCCGCGAAGGTGGCGTATCCTCATCGCGTGGAACGCCCCGACGCGCGCGAGATGCTCTACGAGGGGAAGGCCAAGCAGGTCTTCGCCACCGACGACCCCGAGCGGGTGATCGTCCGCTACAAGGACGACGCCACCGCCTTCAACGCCCAGAAGCGCGGCACCGTCGCCGGCAAGGGTGAGGTCAACAACGCCATCACGGCGCTGCTGTACCCCGAGTTGGAGGACTACGGCGTGCCCACGCACTTCCTCGCGCGGCTCTCCGAGCGCGAGCAGTTGGTGCGGCGGGTGCGCATCGTGCCGGTCGAGGTGATCGTGCGCAACCGGGCCGCCGGCACCTTCGCCAGCCGCTACGGCGTCGAGGAGGGGCTGGCGCTCGACCCGACGGTGATCGAGTTCTGCCTGAAGTCCGACGCGTTGGGCGACCCGCCGATGAACGCGGCGACCGCCGTCGCGCTGGGGCACGCCAGCGAGGACGAGCTGGAGATGCTCTTCGACCTGGCCGCCGGGGTCAACGACTACCTGCTCGCCCGCTTCGGCGTCGCGGGCCTCGAGCTGGTGGACTTCAAGCTCGAGTTCGGTGTCACCGGCGACGGCGAGCTGGTGTTGGCGGACGAGATCAGCCCCGACACCTGCCGCCTGTGGGACGCCGAGACCGGCGAGAAGCTCGACAAGGACCGCTTCCGCCGCGACCTGGGCGGGGTCGAGGAGGCGTACCACGAGGTTCGGCGCAGGCTCGAGGCGACCGTCGGCCAGCCGCTGGACCTCCCCGAGCCGGACGACGAGCACGACCATCACCACGATCACGAGCAGCGCGCCCTGCATCTCGACCTCACGGGGGAGGAGCCGCACGATGCCTGAGTTCCGCGCCGTCGTCCACGTCATGCTG
>CAZHCI010000409.1:298-1568 GCA_964530905.1 uncultured bacterium | reverse complement strand
ACGGACCGGAACAGACGCGTCATCGCCTCGAGCGCGTCCCAGGTGGCGGCCGCGTCGGCGGACGCGTAGGTCGCCTCCAGCCGCGTCCAGCGCTCCGCGTCCAGCTCGCGCCGCAGTAAGCGACCGCACTTGCCGGCCCCCCGCGCGAAGCCTTGGACGCCGGCCACCTGCCAGTCCAGCACGGTCATCAACTGCGCGCGCATCACCGTGTCGAGGTGATGGCGGGCGTAGGTGAGCTCGCCTCGCAGCAGCCCCTTGGCCACGTACGGCGCCACCCACCAGAACTCGTTGCAGGCGTCCGCGAAGGCTCCGGGGGTGGGCGGCTCGGGCACGTGGTGGGATGCATCCGGCGGTGGAGGCGTGGGCACGATGCCGTCCGGGTCGTACAGCACGGTCGCCGGGCCGTCGTGCCGGAAGCCCGACATGGCGTCCACCGGCAGCAGCGTCAGGTCGATGCGGTGGCCGTCGGTGAACTGCATGAGGAACGCGAAGCCGCCGTCGTCGCACGGTGCGGCGCCGTCCATGGCGTCCGGCAGCTGCACGATGGCAGGCTCCCCGAAGGCGGCGAGCCAATCGCGCTCGTCGCGCAGGGCCGCCACGTCGGTGACGACGTAGACGACGTCGAAGTCCCGCAGGTCGTCGGACGGCGCGGCCGGGTCGGCCCGGGAGCCCGAGAGCACGACGGCACGCACCCGCTCGTCGGCGCGCGCGGTCGCCAGGATCGCCTCGAGGACGTCGTCGTCGGTCCGCCGCTGCACCGCTCTGCCCCCCTCAGTCCGGCGCTCGCAGCGTGGCGCCGCCGTAGCGGCGCAGCAACCAGGCGACGAACGCCCAGGTGACGCCGGCGGTCGCGAGCGGCACCAGCGGGCTCGCCATCACCGATACCGCGACGGCGTTGGTCACGTTCGCCCAGCCGTGCAGCAGGACGTTGAGCGCCACGCTGCCGGTCGAGTTGTAGACCCACGCGTGAACGAAACCCATCGCGACGATGCTCATCGCGAAGCCGGCCAGGGTGAGCGGCAGCGCCCACACGGGCATGTCGCGGTAGAGGTAGAGCAGGAACGGCAGGTGCCACGCCGCCCACACGAACCCCAGCAACCAGTTGGCGCGCTCGGCGGTCATGTGACGCTGCATGAGCGGCAGCGCGAAGCCGCGCCAGCCGGGCTCTTCGAGGCCGCTCGTCAGCGTCTGCGTCAGGAACAGCAGGAGGACGGTCGACGCCGCGGGCGCCGCGGCCCAGACCGGCATCCCGCCGCCGGTCACGGCCCCC
>CAZHCI010000409.1:0-288 GCA_964530905.1 uncultured bacterium | reverse complement strand
ACCACGACGACCGCCAGCACCACCGGCCCCAGCGCCACGAACGCGTACCAGCGCCCCGGCACGCGCAAGCGAACGAGCGAGCGGGCCCAGGCGGCGAGCGCCGCGCGGTCGCCCGAGCGCAGTAGCACCACGAGCGCGGCGACCACGGGGCCATAGACCGCCAGCTGAAAGAGGACGGCGAGCGCGAGGTCGACGCCGGCGAGCGCGCCCCACGCCCCCAGGCCCTGGTCGATCGTCGGCAAGGGGATGCCGGTGGCGGCGGAGCGCCACAGGGCGGGAAGCCACGCC
>CAZHCI010000408.1:0-1569 GCA_964530905.1 uncultured bacterium | reverse complement strand
CGGCGGCGCGGCGGGAGGCACGGTCGTACGCCGCCCGGTCGCGGCTCTTGTGCCGGCGCGCGGGATCGGAGGACCGCACCCTCTCGTCGGCCCAGCCCAGCCTCACGACCGTCCCGGCGGGCTCCGGCTCGAACGGCCACGTCTCGAGGCTCACGCCGCCGCTCGGACGGACGGTCAAGCGCAGTCGCAGCGTGGCGTCCGGCAGGCCCGCCAGCGCCTCGCGGGCCTCGGCCTCGTCCAGCGGCACCCCGAGGGCGCGGGCGGAGCGCGTCAGTCGCGCCAGGTGCGCGGGACCGCGGACCGCGCGGCCCGCTTCGGCGCGGAGCGTCTCGAACAGCGTCCGCGCGGGATCGTCGCTCACCCGAAGCGGACGTACCCCAGGAAGCGCTCCTCGTCCTCGGGCCTGTCGATCACGGGCGTCTCCACCACCCGCATCGCCCGGCCGCTGGCGTGCGCCATCCGGCCGTCCCCGAGGTAGAGGCCGACGTGACCGCGCATGCACACCACGTCGCCCGGCTCGGGCCGCTCGACCGTCCGGCCCGCCTCCCACTGCTCGTCGCCGTCGCGGGGCACCTCGACGCCCGCCATCCGGAAGAGAAGCTGGACCAGGCCCGAGCAGTCCAGCCCCCAGGCGCTCCCTCCGCCCCACAGGTAGGGCGCGCCCAGGAAGCCGCGCCACGACTCCAGCGGACCGACCGGGCGGACGTCGTGCCACGGGGTCAGCACCGGCGCCGGCACGAACGCCGTCCGCCCGTCCGGAAGCGCGACCTCGGCGAAGGCGCCCTCGTCGCTCCGGACGCGCAGGCGGTCGCCCCAGGCGAGCTCCGCCAGCACCTCGCCCTGCACCCGGGGCGCCGCGTAGGCGTGGCTGCGCAGCTGGGTGACCAGGTGGGTCGCCTCGGGCCCCTGCGGCGCCAGCGCGTCTTCGTGGATCCACCCCAGGTAGCGGTCGGACCCCGTGCGCACCTTGCGCCACGCGCCCTCGCGCGCGACGACCTCGACCGGCGCGCCCAGGCGGACCTCGGTCACCGCCTCCGCGCTGGGCGCAGGAGCGCCCCGCAGCAGGCGCGCCCGCGTGACCGTCGCCAGCTCGGGCACGACCGCCCTCACCGCGGCCGCGTCCAGGCCTTCGGCGTGCGCCCAGGCGCGGACCGTCTCGAGGTGCTCGGCGTCGACCGATCCGGCCAGGACGCGGCCGGCGGCGCGAAGCTCCAGCTGGTCGTGCCGCGCGTCGTACTCGGGCACGATCGGTGCGGGATCGACGCGCACGACCGGCGCGGCGGAGGCGCGATCGATGAAACCGTCCGTCATGGCGGCTCCTTCCGGCGCGAGCGGCGAGGCCGACCCGGCCCCGGGGTACGCTGACGCGCGCGAGCATCATCCCACGGGAGGCCCCATGCACGTCGACTGGACCCGCTACGAGCTCACGACCGCACGCCCCTTCGGGATCGCGCGCTGGACGCACTCGGCCTACCCGCGGGTGGTCGTGCGCCTGTCCGACGGCGAGCACGAGGGCGTGGGCGAGGCCACCCCGAACGCGTTCTACGGCGAGACCGCCGAGACCGTCAC
>CAZHCI010000407.1:0-1588 GCA_964530905.1 uncultured bacterium | reverse complement strand
GCGGCGAACCCTCCGGGCCGAGCCGAAGCGACCGCAGGGCCACCACGCCCGCGGGAGAGCGGTCGAACACCAGCGCGATCTCGAACGTGCGTGCGAGGTCGAGCGCGGGGTTCGCCGCCGACAGGTCGGCGAGCGGCAGGTCGACGCGCTGGAACAACGGGTACGCATCCGGCCGGTAGCGGGTCGCCTCGAACGCCGCCAGACGCGTGACTACGGTCGGCAGGTGCGGCGGCACGCCCTGCGTGCCGGCGAGCGACCGGCTGGCCACCTCACCGGCCTCGTCGACCAGCGCCACGCTCAGGTCGAGCGGACCGGTCGGAACGGCGGCGTCGCCGGGCAGCGGGCCGAGGCCGCGGCCGAGCTCCAGCGTGAGGATCGCGCCGTCCGGCGCCTCGACCACCTCGTCGATCAGGTCGGCGAGCGGCACCGGGAGCCGGAGTCGGTACGTGGGTGGCCCGTCGTCCGCGTCCCGGTCCCAACCCAACGTGACGACCGTGGCGTCGCGCGCCACCCCGTCCCGGTAACCGGGGTCGCCGACCCGCCATAGGGCGAGGCCGTCGGCGGTCACGCCGCTCCCCGGCAGGCTGCCTGCGCCGGGATCGACCGCGGCGTCGGCCCCCAGCAGCGTGAGGCCGCGGCCATCGTCGTAGCGCGTCACGTACGCGGTCGCCGGCAGCCAGTCGAGGCCACGGCGCGGATCGCGGAACAGCTCGCGGTAACCCTCCTCGCCCAGCAGGCTGGCACGCACGAAGGCGCCGATCAGGGCCGCGCCGGCGCGCTGCTGCTCGGCCTCGCCCATGATCGCCGCGGTGCGCAGCAAGGGCGCCATCGGCGGCATCTGGTCGTGACGCCCCCAGCGCTCGTTGAACTGCCCGTGGTTGGCGTGGTGCAGGTACACGGCCGCCTTGAATCCCCCCTCGCCCGGCTCCGCCCGCTCGTACTGCCGCTCGCCCACGAAGCTGCTCACGTCGCCATCGAAGCCGCCGTGCAGCACCAGGTAGTCGACGCCGTGGAGCGCGGTGGGCCGGTCGCCCAGCCGGTACTGGCCGTCGCTGGGCGCCAGCGCGATCACCGCCCGGACGCCGTGCAGACCGCCGACCCGCTCGTGGAGGGGCGCCAGCGCGTCCTCCGGCAGGCGGCCGAGGCGGTCCAGCTCGGCCGCCAGCGCGGCCGCCTCGCCGCCGCGCGAGTGGCCCGCGAGCGCCACGCGGGTGAGGTCGACGCGCGGGACGGCCGGCTCCTCGGCGGCCTCCCAGCCGCGCCACAGGTCCAGATGCGCCAGCATCAGGAGCGCCCGGGCGTCGTTCTCGCCACGCAGGCCGCCGACGATCGGCAGCGCGTTGAACGCGGCGGCGTCGATCGACACCACCACGATGCCGTGCGACGCCAGGTGCTCGCCCAACCAGCCGTAGCCCTCCTCGGAGGCGACGAAGAGGTTGGCGTTGCCGTGGGCGATGAGCAGCAGCGGGTAGGGACCCTCCCCCTCGCTCGGGTACCACACCACCGCGTTGCGCGGCACCCCGTCGAGGTCGAACCCCAACGCGGCGCGACGGGCCGGGCGGGCCACCGGCCCCAAGCCCACCAGGTC
>CAZHCI010000406.1:0-1590 GCA_964530905.1 uncultured bacterium | reverse complement strand
GGCACGGTCGCCCATTCGCCGCGCACCACGCCGCGGATCAGCTGCACGCTGCGGTAGAGCGGCGTCACCTGGGCGACGGACGCCAGGACCGGCGGAAACCGCTCGGCGACCGGGAAGAAGATGTCGCTGAACAGGAACGACGGCGTCAGGAACAGCGTGAAGTAGTACGAGAACAGGTCGATCGTCGGCACGACCGACGTGAACGCCAAGCCCAGCGCCGAGAACGCGAAGCCCACCAGCGCGATGCCCGCCAACGCGGGAACCAGCCGCCAGCTGACCTCGGTCCCGAAGAACAGCGTCACGAACAGGAACACCCCTCCGTAGATCAGCGCGCGGGTGACGGCCCACGCCGCCTCGCCCACGGTGACGTCCTCGATGCCGACCGGCGTGGCGATCGTCGCGTCGTAGATCTTGCCGAAGTGGAGCTTCACGAACACGTTGTACGTCGTCTCGAACGAGGCGCCGTTCATCGCGGCGGCCGCCACGAGTCCCGGCGCGATGAAGCCGAGGTAGTTCCCGTCGAACGCCCCCTCGGCGCTGACGTAGAAGCCCAGACCGACGCCCATCCCCAGCAGGTAGAAGACGGGCTCGAAGAAGTTGGGCAGCAGGCCGTACGCCCAGCGATCGCGGTACACCCACAGGTTCCGGAGCCAGACCCGGCCGACGCTCGGAAGGTGGATCATCGCCTCGGCGTCCTCACTCGCGTAGCTCCCGGCCGGTCAGCCGCAGGAACAGGTCCTCGAGATCGCTGGGCCGCACGAACGCGCGATCGGGATCGACGCCGTCGTCCATCAGGCGCGTCAGCGCCTCGCGTCCGTCGTCGACGAAGACGCTGACGCGGTCGCCGGAGCGGACCAGCTCGGCGTCGGCCCGATCGGCGAGCCTCCGGAACGGACGGTCGTCGCCGCCTTCGAGCCGAGCCTCGACGACGTACGGCGCCAACGTTCGGCGGATCAGGCCCTGCGGCGTGCCTTCGGCGACGATCCGGCCCAGGTCCATGATCAGGAGCCGGTCGCACAGCCGCTCGGCCTCGTCCATGTAGTGCGTGCTCATCATCAGCGTCGCGCCGCGCGCCTTGAGCTCGTCCATCTTGTCCCACAGCGTGAGCCGTACCTGCGGATCCAGACCGGTGGTGGGCTCGTCCAGCACCACCAGGTCGGGACCGGACACCAGCCCGCGCGCCAGCGTCAGCCGGCGCTTCATGCCGCCCGACAGGGCGCGTACCTCGGCGTCGGCCTTGGCGCCCAGCTCCGCGAACGCGAGCAGCTCGGCGGCGCGTTCGCGCGATTCGGCGGCGGACAGCCCGTGGTAGCGACCGTGGATGCGGAGGTTGTCCTGAACGCTGAGGTCCTCGTCGAGGTTGTCGATCTGCGGTACGACGCCCAGTCGCGCCTTGATCGCGCGGGCGTCCGTTCCTGTCTCCATGCCGAAGATGCGAAGCGTGCCCGAGGTGGGCGGCGTGACCTGGTAGATCATCCGCATCGCGGTCGACTTGCCCGCCCCGTTCGGTCCGAGCAGGCCGAGCACCTCGCCGCGGCGCACCTCGAAATCGATCTTCGCGACGGCCTCGAACCCGCCGTAGCGCTTCGT
>CAZHCI010000405.1:0-1598 GCA_964530905.1 uncultured bacterium | reverse complement strand
CACCCCGAGTACGGCGACGAGGACCACGGACAGAAGCACCGTGGCCGCCCTGCGGGACAGACCGAACACGCGCCAGCATCGATCGGCGCCCTTGCCGCCGCCAGTGGCATCCGACCTGTGCGGGCAGCAGCGCCGGCGCGTCGACGCTCAGCGACGACGGTCACGCGAACGGATCCACCGCGTGGTCGTAGCGGTGTGCGGCCTCAACCCGCGCGTGGCGTGCGCTAGATCAGTCGTCCCGCTCGAGAAGGAACGAGATCTTCGCGTTGAGCCGGTACTTCACGATCCGATTGTCCTCGACGACGGCCTGCATCTCCTTGACGTAGATGCTCTGGATGTTCCTGACGGTCTTGGAGGCCTCCTCGAGCGCGACCTTGGCCGCGTCGTCCCAACTCTTCTCGGACTGCGCCAGAACCTCGATGACCTTCACCATGGGTGCCATGAAGTCTCCTCCCTTTCTTCGTTCCGTACCTCCCAGGGTAAGGGACGCTCCCGTATGCGCTTGTATCGCTGGCCCGTGCAGGAGACGGGGGGTCGAGCCGCCACGATGCGGCGCCGCTCGTCACGGCGCCGCGACTCACCGCAGCCGTCGCGCGAGACGACCGCCGAGGCCGGCGGCGCCCCCCGCCAGTGCCACGCCCAGCCCCACCCAGCGGATCAGCGAGGCGACGCGCGCGTGGCGCGCGTAGTCGGCCGTCATCTCCGGCGTCGGATCCTGGTACGGGATGCCGGCGAACGCCACGTCGTAGACCAAGCCGGCGAAGACCAGCGCCAGGCCGGTCGCCACGAGGAGTAGGGGCACGGATCGTCTCACGCTCCCCGCGAGGCTGACACGTGTCGTTGCGCGGCGCAACCTCTCCCGCGTCCCTTGACGGGCTACCCTGCGGCACATAGCGTGAACGAGCACCCGGCGGACGCGACGAACGCCCCGCAGTGACGCGCGGCGCGTGTGACTCCGCTTCGAACGCGACCTGCAGATCGGTCGCGGAATGGTCGGCAACCGCGGTCCTCGTCCGCGCGGTCACTCCCTTCGCGTCCGTCGCGAGGCCGGTTGCCGCCGAGAGGAGCCCCTCGATGAAGCCCAAGGAACGCCCCGTCCCGACGCTCGAGGAGGCCCTGCGCAAGCCCTGCAAGCACCGCGACATGACGCTCGCCCTGGAGCCGATGCCCAACTTCAGCTCGACCCCGGGCGGCCCGCACGGGCAGCCGCTGGCGTTCTGGGCGTCGTGGAACCTCGCCGACCGCCCCCGCAGGATCGCCCTGCTCGTCGACGACTGTCAGGAGGAGTACCGGCCGTACGCGGGCGACATCCTCCCCAACGTGACGAAGCTCGTCGAGGCCTTCCGGGCCGCGCGCGCCGTGCGCGCCGCGCACTCAGGCAGCGACGGCGTCTGCATCGCCTGGAGCGCATGGAGCCGCGCCTTCGACGACGGCATCGCCAACGCGATGGACCGCTGGTACGGCCCGCGCGGCCTGCGCCCCGAGGAGCCGGAGAACGCCGCCTACGTCTTCACCGGCTCGGCCGGGATGCAGCCGCTGGCCGAGATCGCCCCGACGGCAGCGGAGGAGGCCGACGGCTCGTTCTACCAGGGCAAGCA
>CAZHCI010000404.1:0-1622 GCA_964530905.1 uncultured bacterium | reverse complement strand
AGTACAGCGGCCGGGTAGGCCGCTCCTCCACGGCGAAGGCGCTCGCCGCCGAGGGCGTCCGCCTGGCCGTCGCCGCCCACGTCCGCCACCACGAGACGGACTACGACGCGCTGCTGGCGTCGGGTCTGGGAAGGCACGAGGCCCGCGACCGCGTCGCCCCGCGCGTCCGCGAGGTCCTGCTGCGCTGGCAGGTGGGGTAGGCAGCGCGGCGCAGAGGGAGGATTCGACGTTGAAGCAACTGTCGGAGGCCCAGCACGCGATCGTCTCGTCCCTGGTCGAGCGTCTCGCCTCCATCCGCGGCGTGGTGGCGGTCGTGCTCGGTGGTTCACACGCGCGCGGGCGCGCGCTGCCGGGATCCGACGTCGACCTCGGCCTCCTCTACGTCGAAGCCGACCCCTTCTCGATCACCGAGATCCGCGAACTGGCGGCGGCCTTCGACGACACGGGGGCGCCGGTGGTCACCGACTACTTCGGCTGGGGCCGCTGGGTCAACGGCGGTGCGTGGCTCACGATCCGCGGCCAGCGGGTGGACCTGCTGTACCGCAGCCTCGACCAGGTGGAGCGTGTCATCGCCGACTGCGAGGCCGGCCGGTACGAGGTGGACTACGCGCAGCATCCGCCGTTCGGGTTCTTCAGCGGCACGTACCTCGGTGAGGTCGCGGTGGCGGTTCCGCTGCACGATCCGACGTCGCGGTTCGCGGCGCTTCAGCGACGCGTGGCCATCTACCCCGAGGCCCTGAGAACAGCGCTCGTGCGCGGCTACCTGGGCGCGGCGGAGTTCGGGCTCGACGCCTTCGCGAGGAAGTTCGCGGCCCGCTCGGACGCCTACGGGACGGCCGCCTGCCTGACCCGCGCCGTGAACCAGCTCGTGATGGTCCTCTTCGCCCTGAACCGCCGGTACTTCGTCAACGACAAGACCGCCCTCGCGGAGGTGGCGGAGATGGCGTGTGCCCCGAGCGACTTCGGCGCGCGCGTGCAGGCGACGCTGGCCCATCTCGGCGACACGCCGGCGCAGCTCTTGGATGCCGTCGAGCGCATCACGGGCCTACTGCACGAGACCGTCGACCTGGCGGACGACGTGAACGCGTCCAGCTAACCGCGGAGCCGCAACCCGGTCAGAACCTCAGCGCAGCGCCCCCACCGCCCCCTCCACGGCCCGCACCAGCCCCCCGCCGCGCACCAGCTCGCGCACCCGATCGAGCCCCGGCCGCAGGTAGACGTCGTGCTCGAGGTGCGGCAGCGCGGCCCGCACGCGGGCGTGGGCGGCGGCGACGCCCACGCCGGGCGCGAGGCCGGCGTGGAAGTCGAGCGCCTGCGCCGCCGACATCACCTCGATGGCGATCACCCAGGTGGCGTTCTCCAGCACCTCGCGCGCCTGCCGGCAGGCGATCGTGCCCATCGAGACGTGGTCCTCCTGGTTGGCGCTGGTGGGGATCGAGTCGACCGACGCCGGGTGCGCCAGGACCTTGTTCTCGCTGACCAGGGCGGCGGCCGTGTACTGGCTGACCATCAGCCCCGAGTCGAGGCCGCCGTCGGCGGCCCGGCACGCCGGCAGCCCCGACAGCGCCCGGTTGAGCATCTGCGCGACGCGGCGCTCGGAGATGGTGGCCAGCTCGGCGAGC
>CAZHCI010000403.1:0-1631 GCA_964530905.1 uncultured bacterium | reverse complement strand
GTGACGACGCCCCCGACGCCGGCTGAGGAGCGTGCACGCCGCACGCGGGCGATTCGGAGCGCGTCCGATTCGGATGCCGCGTCATGGACGGATGCGACCGGCGACGCCCTCGCGAACCCAAGCGATCTAGGCACGTGCCTACCTCGTGGCATACCGGTACCCGCGAATGGTCCACCATCGTGGTGTGCCGGTGAAGGTCCGCCGAGCCGGTCATGCCTCCGGGCATCGATCGCATAGGAATCGTCCCACCCCCGCAGGGACGCTCCGGCTCGATCTTCCCGCACTCGGTCGGGCGGGACCGCGACATCCCGCCGACGACCCCTCCGGAACGAGCGACCGCCCGCCTCTGCGGGCGGTCGCTCGTGGTGCCCGGCGTGAGCGGCGCTCAGAAGTCCGGGTCCGGCCACGTCTCGGCCAGGGTCGTCACCTTGTCCAGCGCGACCAGGTAGCGGAGCCACGATCTGCGAGCGGCTTCGAGCGCCCGGACGCGGCCCCGCTCGTCGTCCGGGGCGACGGTCGCCCGGCGCGCCTCGGCGACCTGCCAGCGCGCCCGCGCGGTGCGGGCGTCCTCCCAGCGTGCGACGGCCTCGCGCGTCCACGCCGCCTCGAGCTGCTCGAGCGTCCGGCGCTCGTCCTGCCGAGCGTCGGCCTGCCCGGCAACGGCCGACGGTAGATCGGAGCCCAGCCGGAACAGCGCGGACACCGTCGCCCAGCCGCGCTCCTGCCGCGTTCCCCTGATCGCGCCGGAGAGCCGTCCGCGCGGTCGGCCGTCGCGCAGCTCCAGCTTGGCCGCCAGCGATCCGTCCGAGCCCGCGTACCCGACCTCGAGTCCCAGGCGCGGCAGCACGGCCTTCCGCCAGCGGCGCTCGCTCCGGGCCACGTCGGCGGCCAGTCGCAGCGCGCGAGCCCGGTAGGCGCGCGTGGCGGTCGGCTCGGGAAGCGGCGGGAGGGGAAGGTCGAGCCGTCGCTCGGCCGCCGAGCGCAGCGGCGTGTCCTCCGTACCGGCGCGCAGCTCGAGCAGCTCGCGGCGTGCCTCGTCGACGTCGATGCGGGCTTCGCGCACGTCCAGCCCGGCGGCCGCCCGTCGTCGCTCGAGCGCGGCCAGCTCGTCCGTCGCGACGTCCGCTGCGATCGCGGCCTCGGCGTCCGCACGACGGCGACGCGCAGCGTCGAGGTCGTGCTCGGCGGCCGCCACGGCGTCCTCCAGTCGGGCGAGCGCGACCGGGGTCCGCAGCGCGGCCAGCGTCGCGTCGCGCCACGCGGCGATCCGGTCGGCCTCGGCCTCGAGCACGCGCGCCTCGGCCAGCAGGGCCTCGCTGCGGAGCGGGGACCAGCTGAGCGACGCCTTCGGCCCCCACGTCAGCTCGGTTTCCAGCGGTCGCGGCGGGTCGTCCCTCTTGGTGAGCCTCGCCGTGGGCGCGATGGCGACCTCGGCGTCGAGCCCCAGCCGTGCGCGCCGAAGGGCGTCGCGGGCGGCAGCGAGGCGTTCGTCGGCCGCCCGCACGGCGTCCGGGACGGCGAGGTCCGTCGGCCAGCCCAGCGGGCGCGCGTCGGGACCGGAGCCGACGGCGTCGGCTGCGCCGGCCGCCTGGCCGCGGTCCGGCCGGGCCTGCTCGAGGCGTCGCTCGGGC
>CAZHCI010000402.1:0-1633 GCA_964530905.1 uncultured bacterium | reverse complement strand
ACCTCCGCCGGGTCGTTCAGGTAGTACTCGTACGCCGGACCTGCCGGGACGTAGCCGTTCTCCTCCAGCCAGCGCCCCAGCTCCTCGTACGTCTCGGACACCCGGTCGTAGGGGCCGACGTGGACGGCCTCGACCGCCTTGCCCGCGGGGATCTCGCTGGCCTTCACGTCGCCGTCGCCCTCCACGGGCCGGTCGAACGCGAACCCGATCTCGAGGTCCAGGTCCTACATGTCCATGTTGTGGTACGCGACGAACGGTCGGCTGGACGGCTGCGCGCCGACGCTTCCGGCACGGGCCAGCACCTTGCCCCATGCGGGCCCGAGGGTCTCGGCCAGCCGGTCGACGGGGGCACGGGTCCGGACCACCAACGCCGGTTCCGCCTGTCGGTCGACGATGTCGCACTCGAATGCCATGAACTCGGCTCCTCTCGCGCGTGACGCTGGGTGCCCGACGCTGGGTGTGCGTCCGGGGTCCGATTCGCGCGGTGCGCTCCATCGATCGCCGCGAGCCGAAAGCCTTGGCGCTGGGCGACAGCGGCACTCTCGCCTCGGATTCTAGGCCGTACGGCTCGGACTCGGTCGCGGTTCGAGGGCCGTGGCGCGCACCCGGCGCCGTGGGGGCGGTGCGCGCAGTACGGTGAGTCCGTGAGCGGTGGGTCCCTCTTCCGGGCGCTCGGTTCGAGGCGGCTGCGCCGACTGCCGCCCGTCTGGTCGGTTCTCGCCGTGTGCGCCGTGCTCGTGTCGCTGGCCGTGTACGTCTGGCCTTGGCTACGCCCGGTCCTCACGGCGTCGCCGCCGCATCGGCATCCGTGGTGGTTCGTCACGGCGCTCTTCGTTCACGCCGACCGCACGGTCGTCCCGCTGTACCTGCACCTGGTGACGAACGTGGCGGTGCTCGCCTTCTTCGGTCGCGAGGCTGAGCGTCGGCTGGGCTCCGCTCGGACGGTCGTGCTGGTCGCGAGCGCGGTCGCAGCTCAGCTGGCCGCATCGTGGGCGATGGGGATCTACGGCGATGGAGCGTCGGGCGTCGCGTGGGCGCTCGTGCCCCCAGCGCTGGCCGCTCTGATCGTACGGGGTCGCCGGCGCGGCACGGCGGTGCTTCGTAGCGTGCGCGGCTGGGTCGCGGTGACGCTGCTGTCGTGGATCTGGGTCGTGGTCACCGTCGTGAGCGTGCAGATGCAGGCGCACGCCACGAACGTCTGGCATCTCGTCGCGACCGTGGTCGGGGCGGTGTTCGTCGCGGTCTGGTGGCGGCGCCTCGTCGCCCTCGCCCCACGACCGCAGGGACGGTGGGACGTTCGCGCCCGCGTCGGCGCGTTGGCCGTTCCGATCGTGGTCGGCGCCGTCCTCGCCGCCGCCGCGTCCGGCGTCCTGCCGGTGCGCTCGCCCGCGACGGTGGCGATCTCGCCGGCGTCGGGAGGCATCGACGCGCTGACCGACACGGCCGGCCGGGTCGAGGTCCGGTTCGACCTCTCGATGGCGCGGACGGGCCGTACGCGGACGTCGGTCACGACCGTCCTCGCCGCGCCGTTGCGCGTACGGTCGCACTGGGCCGACGACCGCACGTTGGTGTTCCAGGCCTCGCGCGCCCCCGTCGCGGGCGAGTCGGTACGGATCGAGATCGACCGCCTCGT
>CAZHCI010000401.1:0-1635 GCA_964530905.1 uncultured bacterium | reverse complement strand
TCGAGCTGCTGGGCCGCACGCTGCCGACCAGCGGCGAGACCGCGCTCAACCTGCTGCGGGCGAGCGCGCGCCGCGCCACCGTGCGGCTGTGGGCGGTCGGCTCGCCGTTCGAGTCGAAGGACCTGCTCAAGGCGCGCGGTTACCGCTGGAGCGGCGAGGCGCGATCGTGGTGGACCGACGTCGCCGAGGAGGCCGTCGACGACGAGATCGCCTGGCTGCGGGCCGAGGCCTACCGCGGCAAGCGCATGAGTGAACTGCCGCGCGTCCGGCTCGACGCCTGGGTCCGCTGGTCGCAGCGGGCGCCCGAGGTTCCGCCGGCCTGAGCCCGTCGCGTCGGTGGCCGCCGACGCTGGCTCGCCGGCTGAGTGCGATGCGTGGGTCACGCGCTGTGGAACCGCGCGACGCGTCCTGAGCGCCGCCCGTGTACACTGTCCGGTCGGGCGCACAGCGCTCGAACGCGCTCGGACCCAGTGCCGAGCGTTCCCGCCGCGAGGCGGGCCGTGCTCAGGGCGCCGTGGTTGCCCCTACGGGCGCGGAGGTCGGGTCCAAGGACGCGACCATGCGGACGGGTACGAGGGCACGCCTCGGCCGGCGATCCGCCGAGAGGTGTCATCGATATGAGTTTCGAACCCTTCGCGCTGCATGCGCGAGTGCTGAGCGGCGTGCGCGCCGTCGGCTACACGGACCCCACCCCCATCCAGACGCAGGGCATCCCGCACGTGATGGCCGGCCGCGACGTCCTGGGCCTGGCCCAGACCGGTACGGGGAAGACCGCGGCGTTCGCGCTGCCGATCCTCGACCGGCTGGTGCGCGACCCCAAGCGCGGCGTCACCCGCGCGCTGGTGGTGGCCCCCACCCGCGAGCTCGCCGAGCAGATCCACCAGGCCTTCGGTGAGTTGGGCCAGGCGACCGGCATCAAGAGCGCCACCGTCTACGGCGGCGTCGGCATGAACCCCCAGATCCAGGCGCTGCGCCGCGGCACGGACGTGATCGTCGCCTGCCCGGGGCGCCTGCTCGACCTGCTGAGCCAGGGCCACGGTGACCTCTCGCGCGTCGAGGTGCTGGTGCTCGACGAGGCGGACCACATGTTCGACATGGGCTTCCTGCCGGACGTGCGCCGCATCCTGCGACAGCTCCCGCGCGGTCGGCAGTCGCTGCTGTTCTCGGCCACCATGCCCGAGGCGATCCGCCACCTCGTCGACGAGACGCTGACCGACCCCGTCACGGTGGCGGTGGACCGCAGCGCGCCCGCGGAGACCGTCGCGCACGCCCTCTACCCGGTCGAGGCGCACCTGAAGACCGAGCTGCTGCGCGAGCTGCTGCGGCGTTGGGACGCCCGCCGCGTGCTGGTGTTCACCCGCACCAAGCATCGCGCCAAGCGCCTCGCCGAGAAGCTCGACGGCGGCGGCCTGTTCGTGTCGTCGATCCAGGGCAACCTGTCGCAGCGGCGCCGCCAGGAGGCGCTCGACGGCTTTCGCCGTGGCGACGTGCACGTGCTGGTCGCCACCGACATCGCCGCGCGCGGCATCGACGTCGCCGAGGTCAGCCACGTCGTCAACTACGACGTTCCCGACACCGAGGAGGCGTACGTCCACCGCATCGGCCGCACCGGTCGGGCGCGGCACGAGGGCGACG
>CAZHCI010000400.1:0-1646 GCA_964530905.1 uncultured bacterium | reverse complement strand
TCTGCCCGATGAAGCCGTACACGAAGACGCCGAGCAGCACGACGCTCGGCAGCAGCATCAGGATCGCGGTCCAGCGGTCGCGCGTCATCTTCACGGACGGACCTCGTCGGCGTGGCCGGTTCGAACGGGGGGTCGATGCGCGGAGGGCCCGAAGAGCGGGCCCTCCGCGCGTTGGGTACGAGCCGGGACGCCTACTGGCCCAGGTTCACCTGGGTGGCGATCGCCTGCGCGGCGTTGGCGGCGTTCGCGGCGCTGCCGGTCGCGAGGTAGATCTCCAAGACGGTGGCGAAGTCGCTCATGAACGCTTCCTTGGCCGCGGCGCCGTGCGCCAGGCTGCCGACGACGCGGTTCGACTGCCAGTCTGCGGCCGCGCTCTGCAGGTAGGCGTTGTACAGCGACAGGTCGGACTCGAGGTGCGGGGCGATCGAGCCCTTGAGCGGGTTGAAGATGTCTTGCCCCTCGGCGGAGCCGACCAGGCGCAGCCAGTTCAGGGTGTTCTCGCGGTTCTGGATGCCCTGCGGCAGCCCGAAGGCGTCGGAGAGCCACATGAACACGCCGTCGGTGCCGGGCGAGGCCGCCCAGCCGTAGCCGACGCCGGGCTCGAGGCCCAGGGTGGTCGTCATGTAGCCGGCCGCCCAGTCGCCCATGATGTTGAACGCGGCGCTGCCGCCGATGACCATGTCGGTCGCCTGCTGCCAGCTCAGGCCGGACGCGTCGTCGTTGGTGCACGCCAGCACCTCGCCGAACACGTCCCAGACCTCCATCGCCTTGGGATCGGTGAACGGGAGCTCGGCGGTCCACAGCCTGTCGTAGTCGTCGGCGCCGAGGACGCCCAGCGCGACGGACTCCCACAGGTGGATCTGGGTCCAGTTCTCGCCGACCGCCAACGGGGTGACGCCCTCCGCCTGGATCGCGGGGCAGATCGTCAGGAACTCGGCCCAGCTATCGGGCGCGGTGATGCCCCACCCCTCGAGGTTGGCGGGCACGTACCACATGACGTTGGAGCGGTGGATGTTGACCGGGACGCTCCAGATGCCGTCCTCGGTGCTCATCGCCTCGATGAGGCCCTGCGGGTACTTCTCGTACCAGCCCATCTCCTCGTACAGGAAGGTCAGGTCCTCCATGCGGTCGGCCACGACCCAGGTGCCGATGAGTTCCTGGCCGGCGTGGACCTGGAAGGCGTCGGGCGGATCGCCGCCGAGCATGCGGGTCTTGAGTACGGCGCGGGCGTTGACGCCGGAGCCGCCGGTGACGGTGGCGTTGATGACCTCGACGCCGGGGTACATCTCCTCGTAGCGCTCGATGAGCGCCTCGAGGGCGGGGCCTTCGTCGCCCGCCCACCAGGAGAAGATCTCGATCTGGCTCTGGGCGACGGCGAGGCCTAGGAAGGCCACGGCGAGGAGGGTGAGTAGACGTCGAAGCATGAAGCACCTCTACAGTGTCGAGCGAGAGTGAACCCGACGGCGCTGGCCCGGGGGACCACCGGCGTCGCGGACGAGATGGCCGGCTGTGCTCCTCTCTCCCGGCTCGGCCGGGGCGGGACGTGTATGTCGTCCCATCATCATACGACCGGTGCGTCGGGAGGTCGCGCCGTCGGTGCGAGCATCGTGACCGACGTGATTCTCATGGGCAGCGGGTAGAATCGT
>CAZHCI010000399.1:0-1649 GCA_964530905.1 uncultured bacterium | reverse complement strand
TCGCGTTCGAGACCGGTCTCGCGTCGGCGACCAGCCAGCAGGCGTTCAAGATGGCGACCACGCAGACGGACGTCGAAGCGGGACGCGATCCGCGCGCCACCCAGTTCTGAGCCGCCGGTCGTCACGGGCGCCGGTCGTCAGGGGCGCCGGTCGACGATCCGGAACGCCTTGACCTGATCGCCCAGATGGGCGCCGATCTCGAGACGCAAGCGCAGGCTCGCGGTGTCCAGCGCCTGCTCGAGCCTCGGGTGGCGCTCCAGCAGCGCGGCCCGCACCGTCGCCTCGTCCGCAGCGCCTTCGACGCGCAAGCGTAGACGGTCGATCGGGCCGTCGCGATCGACGACGAACGCGACTCGCCCCGTCGCGCCGGGCACCGTGCCGATCCTGTCCGCGATCGCCTGCGCGCGTAGGTGCGTGCCGCCCACGGTGACGACGTCGTCGCTGCGCCGGGCGAGCTCGATCGACCGTAGCGGCAGCCCGCACGAACACCGGACCCAGCGCGCCCGATCGCCGACCCGGTACCGCAGCAGCGGCATCGCCGCGCGCTTCAGCGGCGTGAACAGCAGGTCGCCCTCCTCGGCCGGCGCGTCGCCGCCCGGCTCGACGATCTCGGTGTACAGCTGCAGGTCGTTGAGGTGGACGCCGCGGCAGCCGGGCAGGGCGATCGACTGCGGGCCGCCGATCTCGGTCGTGCCGTAGCTCTCCGACACGGGGGCGCCCCAGTAGTCGGAGAGGTACGCCCGGCGGTCGACGTCCAGGGGCTCCGCGCCGGTCGTGATGCGGTCGAGGGCGATCCGGAACCCCTCGTTCTCGGCCTGCCGGGTGAGGGCGGCGAGGTAGGAGGGCGAGGACACCACGACGTTCGGTTCCAGCCTGCGCATCCAGGCCAGCGCCTCGTGCGGGCGGGGCGTGCCCAGCGGCAGGGGGAGGCCGCCGGCACGCTCGATCGCGCGCGTGGCGCTGGGTCCGCCGACCCACAGGCCGTGCTCGGACGGAAGCGCGATCAGCGCCCGGAGCGTGCCTCGGTGCTCGATCCGGAGCCCCAGCGCCCAGACGTTGTAGAGCCGCTGCAGCTCGGTCCAGGTGAACGCCACGATCTTCGGCTCGCCGGTCGTCCCGGCGGTGGTGCGGAGGGCGGCCACCTCGCTCTCGGGGACGGCCAGGAACCGTCGCCAGTCGTGCAGTGGCTCGGCTTCGGTGATCGGCAGCTCGCGGACGAGCGCGTCGACGTCGTCCGCGCCGATCC
Organism: uncultured bacterium; assembly: GCA_964530905.1. Taxonomy (GTDB): domain Bacteria; phylum Deinococcota; class Deinococci; order Deinococcales; family Trueperaceae; genus SLSQ01. The sequence continues at coordinate 403 of CAZHCI010000399.1, read as the reverse complement.
GGCCTGGTAGCCGTCCGCGGAGCCGGTCGCGATAGAACGGCGACGCCGTCGCGGCGTACGCGAGCGCCTCGGCCAGTCGCGCCCGCTGAAGATCGCGGATCAGGCGTCCCGCGCCTTCGAGCCGGAAGGCGTTCCGGAGCCTGTCAGCGACCCAGCGGACCGTGCGGGGCGACGCCGAGCGGCGCTCCAACGGGCTCAGCAGCGTGTCGAGCGATTCGGCCCACACCCTCGCCACCCTCCTCTCGGCGCTTCTGGAGCCGTCGTCGCGGCCGCGCTGCGAGCGCGGCGGTCGCCTCGCGTCGACCGTGCGTCAGAACGGCACGTCGGCACGCGGCGGCGCCTGGCTCCCTCGGCTCCACGCCGGTCCTCGGTCCACCAGCAGCCGCGCCCGGTCGATCGTCAC
>CAZHCI010000398.1:0-1664 GCA_964530905.1 uncultured bacterium | reverse complement strand
CATGGCCCGGATGCTCAAGGACGCCGGCGGCATCCCGGCGTACGGCAACCAGCGCAGCGCCTGGGCGGCGGGGTGTCGGTTCGACCACCCGAACCCCGAATACCGCTGATGGTGGACAGATATCGCTGTGTGTTCGGCTGCAGACGTGTGGTCGTTCACCATGTCCTGACCACGAGACGCGCCCGTCTCCATCGCCGTTACGATGGAGACATGGCTGAAGGCTGGGCCCCTGAACCCGATGTGATGTTGGCCAACGTCCCGAACTACACGTTCGCGGAGGCTGCACGTTACTTGCGGATGCCCGCGTCCACGGTGCGGTACTGGGCGAAGGGCGGAGTCGTGACGCGACCGGACCGGCCCAACATCCGCTTCGAGCAAGTCCTCGATGGCCCGCCACGTCAGCGATTGGCGTTCTCGGACCTCACCGAACTTCTGATCGTCCGTGAACTGCGCGAGAAGTTCAACGTCACTCCACGAGCCATCCGCCGTGCACAGGAGTACGTCCGAACGACGCTGAAGGAGCGTTGGTACCTCTACCACCTTGCCGTCTACGGTCGAGAGATCTTCATCGAACACATCGAACCCGCTCCCGTAGCGGCGTCGAGATCGGGCCAGATGGCATTCGCGGGCTTCCTCGACGATGTCCTGCAGCGTGTCGAGATCGATGCCGCAGGCGTACCGACTCGGATCTTCCCGCGAATCGCATACAGCCACACGCCTGCGCCGGTGCAGATCAGTCCTTTCGTTTCCTTCGGTATTCCAACGATCACGGATACCGGCATCAAGGTGCGCACCGTGGCTCGCCGCTACGATGCTGGGGAGGAACTTGACGCCATCGCCGCCGATTATGGTCTCGCCATCGACGTGATCGAAGACGCGATCTCGTTCCATGTCGCTGCCGCGTGACCCATGCGCTTCTTCGTCGACGAGGATCTGGATGGAGATGCCTTCGTAGGCCCCGTGTTGCACGCCGGCATCGATCTCGTTAGGCATCGCAACCTGTTCCACAAGGGTGTCGCGGACATCGTCTGGATTCCTCGCGTAACGACGCAGGAGTTGATCGTGCTGAGTGCCAACACGGGGATGCGGCTGGTGCCGATCGAGGTCGCCGCGATTCGGTAAGCTGGCGCGCGCGTCCTGTACTTGCGCCAGAGCAAGACGAGCACGCACCCGGAACTCGCCGGGCTCTTCCTACGCCCCCAAGGCCGGATCCAGCGCTTCTTCGCAGGTGGTGTTCGACCACGAGTGGGCGTACTCCGTCGACCCTCGCACGCCCAAGACCCCGACGGCATCGAACCGGGCACGATCGTCATCCCGTCCGCGTTCCGATGATGACGACCACCTGATGACGGCGGCGCCGCTCAGCACGCTGATCCGAGGACGACGCTAAGTTGAGCAGGGCGTCCCCTCGTGGACGTTCCCTGGCCACCGCGCACAGACCTACAGCGCGACGACCACCCCGCCCCGCGCCGGCAACCGCACGTGGGCGAGCCCGTCCTCGACATCGACCGCGGCGGTGCCCAGCAGCGGCAGGCGGACGCCCGCCGCCAGGCCCGTGATCGGCACGCGCGCGTGCGCGTCCGCGTCGCGCTGGTTCACCACCACCAGCAGGTCGTCGTCGCCCAGGCGGCGGCGGAGAGCGACGACGCCGGGGTGCGCGTACG
>CAZHCI010000397.1:882-1669 GCA_964530905.1 uncultured bacterium | reverse complement strand
TCGGCGACCCGCGCCCCCCCGGTCGACGCGCGATACTGCGGCATGACCCGAGTGCTCCCGCCCCTCCGCGCCCCCTGGACGATCGCCCTCCTCCTCGCCCTCGCGGCGTTCGCCGCCCCCGCCCACGCGCAAGAACGTACCGTCGACGAGGTGCTGGCGGCCCTCGAAGCGAGCGCCGACGCGATCGTCGACGTCGCCTTCGTCCTCGAGGGCGAACTGATCGACGAGGCCGGCCAGACGTTCCGCCTGGAGGTCGAGGTGCTCGCGCTCCCCACCGAGCCCGCGATCGGCCTCTACATCCTCCAGCCCGACGCCATCGCCGACAACCAGATCGTCCTGGTGGGCGACGAGGTGCGCAACTACACCTTCCTCACCAACCAGGTGAGCCTCTTCGACGCGTCCGATCCCGACGCCTTCGGCGGGCTGATCGCACCCAGCGCCGACGGCTCGCTGCCGCTCTCGCTCGACCTCGCGGCCGTGTTCGCCGGCTGGGACGCCGCGATCGAGGGCGAGGTCGACGGCACCGTCACCGTCCGCTTCACCAACCGGGACCCGGAGGCCGCGCTGCAGACGGTGCTCGCCACCGTGACCAGCGACACGTGGGATCCGCTGCAGCTGGTGTTCTTCCGCGCGGGCGACGAACTGTTCGCCGACCTGCGCTTCGTCGACTGGGCCCGGGACCAGGGGCTGTCGCTCGACGACGTCACCTACCTGCCGGAGGACGCCGAGGTGTTGGACCGGCGGCGCGACTAGCGGCCCAGCATGCGCTCCGGCACGACGGCCGCGT
>CAZHCI010000397.1:0-872 GCA_964530905.1 uncultured bacterium | reverse complement strand
GGGCGATCTCGGCGGCCTTGTAGTAGCCGATCGAGGCGTTGAGCGCGGTCACCAGCATCAGCGACTCGTCGAGGTGCTTGCGGGCGCGCACGGGATCGGCCTCGATGCCGGCGACGCAGTGGTCGACGAAGCTGTCCGAGGCGTCGGCCAGCAGCCGGATCGACTGCAGCAGGTTGTGGATCATCACCGGCTTGAAGACGTTGAGCTGGAAGTGGCCGTGGGTGCCGGCGACGGCGATGGCGGCGTCGTTGCCGATCACCTGGGCGCAGACCATCGTCATCGCCTCCGCCTGGGTCGGGTTGACCTTGCCGGGCATGATCGACGAGCCGGGCTCGTTCTCCGGCAGGCGGATCTCGCCGATGCCGCAGCGCGGACCGGAGCCAAGCAGGCGGATGTTGTTGGCGACGTGCATCAGCGCGACCGCCGTGCGCTTGAGCGCGCCGGAGGCCTCGACCACGGCGTCGTGCGCGGAGAGCGCCTCGAACTTGTTCTCGGCGGTCACGAACGGGTGGCCCGTCAGCTCGGCGATCACCTCGGCCACGCGCTCGGCGAAGCCCTGGGGCGCGTTCAGGCCGGTGCCGACGGCGGTGCCCCCGAGCGCCAGCTCGGTGAGGTGCGGCAGCGCGTGCTCGACGGCCTCGATGCTCTTGCGCACCTGCGCCGCGTAGCCGGAGAACTCCTGCCCGAGCGTGACGGGCGTGGCGTCCATCAGGTGGGTGCGGCCGATCTTCACGACGTCGTCGAACGCCTTGGCCTTGGCGTCGAGCGCGTCCTGCAGCTTGCGCAGACGCGGCAGCAGGTGGCCGACGATCTCGCCGTAGGCGGCGATGTGCATCGCGCCGGGGAAGGTGTCGTTGGACGACTGCGACTTG
>CAZHCI010000396.1:0-1686 GCA_964530905.1 uncultured bacterium | reverse complement strand
GTCCTTGAGCTCCGCCGGGTGCTTGGTCTCCAGCAGTCGGGCGGTCGCCAGCAGCACCTGGCGCGCCAGGTCGCGCGCGACGTCGCGGCCGAAGCCGACGCGCACGCCGCCGTCCGCCAGCGCCTCGGCGACGACGGCGGCGAACGCCGGGCCGCTGCCGGCGAGGCCGGTGTAGGCGTCGAAGAGCGATTCGGGGACGTCGTGGACGGTGCCGACCGCTTGGAACAGGCGGCGGGCGAAGTCGCGGTCGTCGGCGGGCGTCTCAGGATGCCACGCCAGCGCCGTCGCCGAGGCGCCGACCGCGGCGCCGAGGTTGGGCATGGCGCGGACGACCTTGCGCGAACCGAGCCGCTTCGAGAGCGTGGCGGTGGTCACGCCGGCCATGAGGGAGACGTAGGAGGCGTGCCGCTGCGCGATGAGCGGCGCGACGGACTCGAAGGACTGCGGCTTGACCGCGACCAGCACCCGGTCGGCGTGGTGCACGCCGTCATCGTCGAGCGGCGTGGCGCCGAAGCGGGCGGCGAGGGCCGCGCGGCGACCGGGGTCGGGGTGGTAGACGCCGACGTCGGCGGCGTCGAGCAGGCCGGCGCGCACGGCGCCCGCGAGCACCGCGCCACCCATCTTGCCGGCTCCGACCAACGCGAGTTTCACGCGGTCACTCTAACGCGCGTCCCCGGCGACGCCGTGCGACGGCGCCCACGGCGAGCGCGCCCAGCGCCGCGCCGGCGAGGTCGGCGAGGAGGTCGAGGGGGTCGGGCTGGCGGCCGGGCACGCGCGCCTGCACGAGCCACTCGTTGAGCAGGCCGACGAGGCCGGCGCCGGCCACCGCCACCGTCGCGCGCCCGCTCCCCAAGCGCAGGAGCGCGCCGAGCACGGCGTAGAGCCCGGCGTGGACGACCTTGTCGTCGTGCGCGAAGCGCCACCCGAAGTCGAGGGCCCCGTCGCCGAGCGGCATCGACGACAGCGCGAAGAGGGCGACCACCCACAGCCCCGCGGCGAGCAGCGCCCAGCGTCGGCGGGGTTCGGGACCGCGCCGGGTCACGGGTGGGCCACCAGCTCCACCAGCACCCCGCCGGTCCAGCGCGGATGGAGGAACGTGACCCGGCTGCCGCCGCGGCCCGCACGCGGCTCGGGATCGACGAAGCTGGCGCCGAGCGACCGCAGGCGGGCGACCTCGGCGTCGAGGTCGGCGACCCGGAACGCGAGGTGGTGCAGGCCGGGCCCGCGACGCTCCAGGAAGCGCGCGACCGGCGTGTCGGCGGCGAGCGGGGCCAGGAGTTCGATCGCCGTGGCGCCCGCGCGCAGCAGGCGCACCCTCACGCCCTGTCCGGCGACGACCTCGTCGGGACCTTCGGGGCGCAGCCCGAGGGCGAGGTAGGGCCCCGCCTCCTCGAACGAGGGCACGGCGATGGCGACGTGGTCGAGGGCGAGCCCCTCGAGGCCGGGGATCGTCACGCCCGCGCGGTCGTGCGTCATGCCGAGCCCGCGGGCGTGAGCTCGCCCGCGAGGTCGCGCGCCATGGCTGCGGCGACGGTTCGGGGGTCGTCGCCGCGCGACAGGAGCACCAGCAGCTTGGCGAGCGCCGCCTCGGCGGTCAGGTCGCCGCCGGAGACCACGCCGGCCTCGGCGAGCGCCCGGCCGGCGGCGTAGGCGCCCATCTGCACGCCGCCGCGCAGGCACTGCGTC
>CAZHCI010000395.1:0-1687 GCA_964530905.1 uncultured bacterium | reverse complement strand
GAGAGGTCATCGATCGCGAGCCGCGGGCGGAGGCCGTCGCCTTCGTCGACCCGAGCCCCGACGCCCGGGATCGTGTCCGTCGCGAGCACCCCGGCGTGCCCACGTTCGCGACGCTCGAGGAGGGGGTCGAGGGCGAGGCGCCCGATGCGCTCATTCTCGCGACGCCGCCGGATGGGCGTGACGAGGACTTGGACGTGGCGTGGAGCCGTAAGCTCCCGGTCCTGGTGGAGAAGCCCTTAGCGCTCGATCTAGCCGAGGCCGCGGGCCATGTTCGCGACGCGGCAGCGGCAGGCGTCTCGCTCATGGTCGGCCTCAACTTTCGCTACCTGCCCGTCACGCGCGAGGCGAAGCGTTTGCTGGGGGACGGTCCGCTGGGCGTGCCCGAGTTCGCGCGCTTCACGTACGAGCGTTGGCGGGATGGTCGTCTACCGCGGTTGAACAAGTACCCCCTCACGATGGAGCAGCCGATGCTGTGGGAGCAGAGCATCCACCACTTCGACCTGCTTCGCTTCGTGTACGACCGTGAGCCGGTCGCTATTTCGGCGAAAACCTTCAACCCATCGTGGAGCATGTACCTGAGCGATGCGAACGTCACCGCCTGGATCGAGCTCGAAGGCGGCCTCGTGGTGGACTATCACGGCACCTGGCAATCGAACCACGCGGTCCCGTCGTTCGAATGGCGCACCGAGGCTGCACGCGGCGTCGCGTTCCAGCGAGACCAGTTCGGCGAGCTTTCCTGGGCGCTCCGCGATCAGCCCGACGTCACGACCGTGCCGCGTCCGCCCCACGAGATCTGGATCACAGATGCCGTGGGGCTCTTAGGCGCGTTCCTTCGACACCTCCGCGACGGGGCTCCGCTCGAGTGCTCCGGAGCCGATCATGTCCGCTCGCTCGCCATGGTCGAGGCGTGCATCCGCTCGTCGACCGATGGCAGCGTCATCGACGTTCCGAGTCTCGTCACGTCCCTGGGGGTGCCCATGAGTTGATGCCCCCGCGATCGATCCGCGCACGACCCGTCCCGTCTCTCTCGAAAGGACCACTACATGCATTTGATCGCACGTACGCTCGTCGTTCTGCTCGCGGCGACCCTCGCGTTCGCCCAGGCCCAGGCGCCTGGCCCGGACACCTTGGTGATCGCCCAGAGCGTCGACGCCGACAGCATGGATCCGGCGCAGATCAGCTCGCGGCCGGCGGCCAACATCGCTGCCCACATCTGGGGTAGCTTGCTCGAGACCACGTCCGATGGCGACATCGTTCCGTACCTGGCCGAGAGCTACGAGTACAGCGACGACGGCACGGCGCTCGACTTCACGCTTCGCCCGGGGCTCACCTGCCACGACGGCGAGGCGCTCACGGCCGAGGACGTCGCGTACAGCTTCAACCGTGCAGCCGATCCCGACAACGGATTCACCGGCAACACGCCCGGCTTCATCTTCTCGTCCATGGGCTTCATCGACGCCGCAGCGGTCGACGAGCTGACGGTGCGCATCAACACGACGCAGTACAACCCGATCGTCCCCGGCCTCGTCGGCGAGGTCTACATTCACTGCAAGGACTCGTACGAGAACATGACCCTCGACGAGGCGTCCGAAACGCCCGTCGGCAGTGGACCGTACGCGTTCCGTGACTGGGTCAAGGACGACCGCATGGTGCTCGAGCGCGTCGAGGGCTTCGACCTGCGCGACGC
>CAZHCI010000394.1:0-1709 GCA_964530905.1 uncultured bacterium | reverse complement strand
TGAGGTTCGAGGAGGGCTGCATGAAGTGCGAGAGCTGCGGGTTCAGCAAGTGCGGGTAGGAAAGCAATGAGGTGCCGGTGGTCGGTGGATTCTAGCGACCGCTGCAACACCGTGTCCGTGACGGCCTAACCCGTCGGGATCAGGCTGGAGGTGCGGCACCGGGCGCGCGGCAGCGAGGCGCGCGTCCGGTGCGTCGTTATTGCGCGGCTTCCTCGGGCTCGGGCATCAGCATGTTGACGACGTGCCGATGCATCTTCCACTCGCCGTCGACGAGCTTGTCGATCGTCACGAAGCTGCCCTGCATCATCGTCGTGCCATCGGGCGCCGACAGCACGTAGGTACCCATGCCGTAGGCCGTATCGCCGAAGATCTCCACTTCCTCGGTGGTCACCACGATGGTGCCCTGGTCCATCGGCTCCGGAAGCGGCTCGGCGAGGCCCTCGTAGATCGCCTGACGACCGACGTCGTAGCGCCCATCGAAGTTGACGACGATCGCGTCCTCGGTGTAGAGGTCGGCGACCGCCTGGAAGTCGCCCGCGTTGTAGAGCTCCGCCCAGCGGTTGCCCAGTTCGCGAAGGGCGTCACCGTTATGGCCCTCGGCCAGGACGATCGTGGCTACGAAGAGCGCGGACACGAGCAAACGAACGAACCGGAGGTGCATGGCTCCTCCTACTCATGGGTCGGGAGCGGCACGTGCCGCTCGTCGGCCAAGCCGCAACTTCCGCGCCGGGCCCGACCGCGCTCCGACCGAGGGCACGGCCAGTCGCTGCCACCCGTCGCGATCGTTCACCTAATCTATAGACCACGTTTCGTCTAGGTGGTGCATCACGTGAACGGCGATCGACACGATCATCATTCCGACGACCTGGAGGTGGTGTCGAGCCAGCGGAAGCTGCCGCCTCGTGGTACGCGCACATCTCGCCGATCGCAGCCTCAGGGGATTCGCCCTCGTCGAACAGCCACGTTTCCGTGAACGATCCGAATCCGTCGCCGATCGGCGCGCCGCCTCCGAACATCACGACCGTGCTCGTCGGCCCGTGGACCGCCAGATGCGCCGCGCTGCGCGGGGACGGCTGGGGCTCGCTGGTGACCTGCGTCCATTCGTCGCCGGCCGGGTCGTACCACCACGTCTCCCCGAGCGGTGCGTACGGCTCGAAGTCGTCTTTCTGTCCGCCGAAGATCAGCACCTGACCCCTTCTGCGTCCAACGCTCGTTACCTGACCCAAGACGGATGACCTTGTTTGCTGCCGTGACATCGCTACGCCGCGTCCTTCTCACGTCATCCCCGATGGGGCGGTCCTCGCTCGATGCGAGACGCTCGAGGGCTCGCACGCGCAGCGTCATGCGGTCGTTAGGTCGCGCAGCCACGCTTCCTGAGCGCGGGGTGGGACCTCGATTCGCTCGTGACACGTCGTGAGCTCGTCGTCGGCGCACCGAGGCCGTTTCATGAGGCCCGTCACGCAACGCCAATGGGCCGGTTCACGTCCGTCACGTGTCATTGGGCTCGAACGACGGATCGGTCGTGGGACCGGGTCCGTCTTCGGTCCCGGTTCCGGGGCCGAGCGACGAAGCGGCCGCAGGAACCTGCACGGGGACGGTGTCCGCCAGCGCGAAGCGCAGGTCGGGACCGTCCCCGTCCTCGTCCGCGCCCACCAGCAGGTAGCCGCGCGCGAACAGGGCGCGCAGGCCCTCGCGGAGGTGCAGCCGCC
>CAZHCI010000393.1:0-1713 GCA_964530905.1 uncultured bacterium | reverse complement strand
CGTCCGCACGAGCAGGGGCAGGTCGCGGATGCCACGGCTGCCGACGCCGACGGCCACCGACCGCCCCGCGAGCGGCCGCCCGGCCATCGTCGCGCGGATGCGGCGCCGGAGCTGGCCCTCGACGCCGTCGAGCCGCGGCCGCGGGAGTCGCTGCTCCACCGGCATCAGCCGCGGGAGCGGCACGTCCCGAAGGAGGCTCTCGACGCTCACGGCCGCAGGCCCCTCACCGCATCACGCACCCGGCGAAGACGCCAGGTCGAAGATCTTGCCCGGGTTCATGATGTGGTTCGGGTCCCAGGCGCGTTTGATGGCGCGCATGAGGTCGATCTCGACGGGGTTGGTGACGGCTGGGAGGTACTTCTTGCGCTTGAGGCCGATGCCGTGTTCGCCGCTGATCTTGCCGCCGAGGTCGCGGACGAAGCGGTAGAGCTCGCGCAGGCAGGCGTCCTTGTTCGTCATCCAGGTGTCATCGGCCATCGCCGGGTCCTTGACCAGCTTGGCGTGGAGGTTGCCGTCGCCCGCGTGTCCGAAGCAGGGGATGCGGATGCCGTACGCCGCGCTGAGCCGCTCGAGCTCGGGCAGCACGTCCGGGATGCGCGCGATGGGGACCACGATGTCCTCGGTGCTGTTGATGGGGCTGGCGACCTTGAAGGCCTCGGGGATGTTGCGTCGCACCGTCCACACGCGTTCGACGGCGTTGCGGTCTTCGGCGACGTAGACCTCGGTGGCGCCGTGCTTCTCGCAGAGGTCGCCGATGGCGTAGAGGTCGCGTTCGACGACGTCGGGGTCGTGGCCGTCGACCTCGATGAGCAGCATGGCGCCGGCGTCTTGGTAGGGGAGGGTCTCGCCCAAGTACGCGCAACTCGTCTGGAAGCTGAGGCGGTCCATGAACTCGATGCTGGTGGGCACGACGCCGGCGGTCAGGATGGCCGGGACGAGGTCGATGGCTTCCCTGGGGGTGGCGAAGAGGACGAGCAGGTCCGCCGTCGCCTTGGGTTGCGCGATCAGCTTGATGGTGGCTTGGGTGACGATGCCGAGGGTGCCTTCGCTGCCGATGACGAGTTGTTTGAGGTCGTAGCCGCTGACGTCCTTGGCGAGTTTGCCGCCGAGGGTGACGACGTCGCCCGTGGGGGTCACCAGCTCCAGTCCCATGACGTAGCGGCCGGTGACGCCGTACTTGATGGCCTTGCCGCCGCCGGCGTTCTCGGCGATGTTGCCGCCGATCTGGCAGGTCTCGACGCTCATGGGGTAGCCGGCGAAGAAGAGGCCGTGTTCGGCGACGGTGTGGGCGAGGTCGTTGGTGACCATGCCGGCCTCTGCGGTGATGGTCATGTTGTCGAGGTCGAGGTCGATGAGTTTGTCCATGCGTTCGAGGCTGATGAGGATGCCGCCGAAGACGGGGATGGCGCCGCCGGAGAGGCCGCTGCCGGCGCCGCGGGGGGTGATGGGGATGTGGTGGTGGTTGGCGAGGCGAACGATGGCCCAGACGTCACCTGTTTGCTCTTGATGCCACAGCACCGCCGCCGATCCGCCGGCAGCCGGTTGCAGCGCCGTGGCATCAGCGTCGATGATCTCGGCGCGGGTTACCTGCTGGGCCGCGTCTTCGAGGCGCAGACGCGCCACGGTGACGCCAGCCAGGTACGCCCGACCGATCGCACCTGCAGCGAGCGGCTCGAGCAGGATGACGAACTTGCCCTGGTGCAGCGTCTCGTC
>CAZHCI010000392.1:0-1713 GCA_964530905.1 uncultured bacterium | reverse complement strand
CGCAACGAGGTCGAAGCGCTCGCCCTGCCCGCCGGCAGGCGGGTCGGAACGCCTGGGCACGCCGCGGCCCAGACGCACCTCGCTTCGCGACTGAACGAGGTCGGTCTCGAGCCGTACGGCGACGGGCCGGCCCTGCGCTACGAGGCCGACGGGATCGCGTTCGCCAACCTGATCGCGGTCGCTCCGGGTGTCCGCCGCGACCTGGCTCCGGTCCTGATCGCGGCGCACTACGACACGGCGGGCGACTGGCCCGGCGCGGACGACAACGCCGCGGCGGTGGCGATCGCGCTCGAGGTGGCGACGAGGCTGGTGGCCGCGCCGGCCGCGCGCGACATCGTGATCGCGCTGTTCGACGCGGAGGAGCCGCCGTTCTTCCACACGCCCGCCATGGGCTCGACCCGCTTCTACGAGCGACAGGCGACCGGACCGGTGCACGCGGCGCTGGTGATGGACCTGGTGGGTCACGCGCTGCCGGCGCCCGGCCTGGAGGACGTGGTGTTCGTGACCGGCATGGAGAGCGATCCGGGCCTGGAGCGCGCCATCGTGGAGCGCGCCATCCTGGAGCGTGCCCTTCTGGACCCGCCGGAGGGCGACGGCGCTCGGATCGTGACCGCCCTCAACCGCTACGTCGGCGACATGTCGGACCATCACGTGTTCCGCCTGAACCGGGTGCCCTACCTGTTCCTCAGCTGCGGGCACTGGGAGCACTACCACCGGCCCAGCGACACGCCGCAGCGGCTGGACTACGGCAAGATGGCGGCCATCGCGGACGTCGTGGAGGCACTGACGCGGGACGTGTCGAGACGCGAGCTGGACGGACCGTGGGAGGGGTACGACACCACGCCGACCGACCTGCGCACGATGCGGGCGGCGTTCGGCGGGCTGGCGTCCCGTCTGGGGACGACGCTGGAGACCCGGGCCGACATCGATCGGCTGGCACGGTTCCTGGTGCACCAGCTAGGGCTGTAGAACGTCGACACGACCGCGCTTCCTCCGCGCCGCTACGGCGCGTCGTCGGCATGCACGAACACCTGCACGATCGTCTGCACCACCGTGGCCACCATCAGCGCGAGGGCGAGAAGCAACAGCACGTAGCTCGCGGTCCTCGAGACGGGGTTGATCAGCGCGGCGGCGCCGAGGATCACGAGCGGCTCGGCGCGGAACGCCCAGCGGCGGATGACCGTCTCGGTGGAGTCGCGCACGGCGCCGCGGTGGTTCGCGTACGCCACGACGAACGGCGGCAGCAGCGTGGCGAACAGCAGCACGAACAGCAGGACGTCGATCTGCCGGCGGGGCTGGTCGAACGGCACGAAGAAGAAGGCGGCGATCACCAGGGCGTCGACGAAACGGTCGACGGTGCCGTCCCAGAACGCTCCGAGCGGGGTCGCGCGGCCGCTGTGCCGCGCGACCTTGCCGTCGATGAAGTCGCACACCCCGCTGACCACGAACAGCAGGACCGCCAGGTGCAGGCGGCCCGCCGCCGCTACGGCGAACGCCGCGAGGGCGATCAGCAACGACAGGGTCGTCCAGCTGGTGGGGGAGAGGAACCCGAAGGTGCGGCCCACGAAGGTCCGAAGCCAGGGAGCGTCGAAGCGCTGGCGCGGCCGCGGCTCGGACCTGTCGGGTCGAGGCGATCTGCTGTTCAAGATGAAGGATCGTACGACAACGCTGCGCGCCTGCGTGCACGCGCGTACCTCAGGTCGCTCCGAGCGC
>CAZHCI010000391.1:0-1714 GCA_964530905.1 uncultured bacterium | reverse complement strand
GCCGGGCGCGGTCACTCCCGCTTCGGCACCACCTGGACCGGCCCCTGGGCGCGGGTGTCGCGCCAGCGCCAGGCCACGCCGCGCAGGTCGGCCGCGGCCGACGAACGCAGCAGCACCCCGTCGCGCCCGCCGACGGCCGTCAGTTCGCTCGTGACGAGGTTCCAGCCGGGGCGGAGGTAGAGGTCGACCCGCAGCGCGGTGGTGTCCTCGAGGCAGGCGCCCTCGACGTGCACGTCGGTGTCGGCGAAGAGCAGGAGCAGTTGGCGGTAGCCCGGTGCGGGCTCGCTGGGCAGCGGCGCGTTGGCGAGCTCGATCGCGGCCGGGGCGCCGATGGCCCACAGGCCGACGGGCGCGAAGCGGGCGTCGGCGCTGGCCTGCATGGCGCAGGGCCACAGCTCCTCGGAGGTGATCGGCTGCAGCAGGGGGCTGCCGCGGAGGTCGGGCAGCGTGCCGCGCAGCTGGGGGCCGCCGACGGCGCCTGGTTCCAGCGCCAGGAGCGCGATGTCGACGCCGTCCGCGTCGCGCGCGGCCACCTGGTTCACCTCGCTGGCCTCCGGCGGCACGTCGAGGACGACCGCGTCGATCTGCGCGCTCCAGCCGAGGGTGACGCCGGCGGCGCCCTGTTCCGGGGCGCCGCTCTGCGCCCACGCGGCGGCGAGCGAGATGGCGACGAGCAGGGCCAGGCCGATGCGGAGGGTAGGGGACGTCATGGTAGGCCTCCGTTCGCGCGCTCGCACAGATCGGCGGAGCGCGCCGTCTCGAGTATGACCGACCGGTCACATCGTCTTCGAGGCCAGGGTAGGCGCGACGTCGGGGGACGGGTGTCCCGGCGATGCGCCGAGCGGCGCCGGGACCGCGAGGCGCTCACACCCGGTCGCAGGCCTCGGCCGGCATCCAGTGCGCCGGCATGCCCTCCCACTTGATGTTGCAGCCGATCGGGTTGGTGAGCGGCTTGGCCACGGGGCGGCCGGCGAGGAGATCGTCGAGGGCATTTCCGAGGTCGTTGACGGTCATCTTGCTCGTGTCGCGGGGCTGGTCGACGCCACGGCCGGTGTACACCAGGTTCCGCTCGCCGTCGAAGACGAAGAAGTGCGGCGTCTTCAGGGCGCCGTACTCGAGCGCGGTCTGCTGGCTCTCGTCGTGCAGGTAGAGCCAGGGGAAGTCGTGTTCGGCCATGCGCGCGACCATGTGGTCGAAGGAGTCCTCGGCATAGGTGCTCGCCGCGTTCGCGTTGATGCCCACGAAGCGCACGCCCTGCGGGGCGTAGGCGTCGGCCGTCGCGCGGGTGACCTCGTCGCTGCCGATGACGTAGGGGCAGTGGTTGCAGGTGAAGAAGACGACCAGCAGCGGGTCGTCGGCGAAGTCGTCGAGGCGGTAGCGACGCCCGTCGGTGGCCGGGAGGTCGAAGTCGGGGGCGGTGCTGCCGAGCGGGAGGGTGTACGGGGCTTGGCTCATGCCGTTCATGATGCCGGCCGTGCGGTCGATCGCGTGCCGCGGGGCCGACGCTCGGGCGCCGCCCCCTACCGCGCCGCCAGCGTCCCGCCGTTGCGCAGGAAGGTCAGGATGCCTTCGGCGACGGCGTCGGCGAGCTTGGCCTGGTACTCCTCCTCGGTCAGCCGCCGCCCCTCCTCGGGGTGGGTGATGAAGCCGAGCTCGACGAGGATGGCGGGGATGCGGCTGTTGCGGATCACGTAGAACAGGTTCTGCCGGACGC
>CAZHCI010000390.1:0-1720 GCA_964530905.1 uncultured bacterium | reverse complement strand
ACCGAACGGTCGCCACGTCGAGTCGCGTCCGTCGCGATGGCTTCTGCCGCCCGATGTCGACACGCGCCTGTGGGAAACGCTGGACGAGCAGCTCATGGAGCTCGGCGTGGGCGAGGGGAAGGGCCAGGCGATGAAGGACGTCTCGGCCGGCATCCTCCGCGGCCGTCCCGCCACGCCCGCCGACATCGTGGGCGTCACCACCTACCTCGCCTCGCCCGAGTCGGACGACGTGACGGGTCGGACGATCGTGATCGACGGAGGGGTGGTGCTGACCTGAAACACCGGCGACACGTCGTACTGAACGGCGAGCGTGGGATTGTTCTCCCTGGGCTGCCGGCATGGCGCGTAGGTTGTGCGGTGAAGTCACGACTCGATGAAGGAGAGATATGAACTCACGCTCGATGCGAAGTGTACGTCTTGCGGCGCTGGTCATGGTCGCCACACTGATTCTTGCCGCCTGCGGTGGCGCGACAGCGCCAAGCCAGCTCACGCTGTCCGTGAGCGTGAACGGAGCCGGAACGGTCACGAGCTCGCCCACCGGCATCGACACGTCGGCGACGGACGAGGCCGACTTCGAGGATGGGACGATCGTCACCCTGACGGCCGCGGCCGACGCCGGCTCGAGCTTCGCCGGCTGGGGCGGGGCGTGCGCAAGCGCGGTCGGCACGACCTGCGACGTCACGATGGACGCTGCCAAGAGCGTTTCAGCGACGTTCGACCTCGTTCTCGGGTCCCTCGACCTGAGCATCACGGGTCTTCCAGGGGGCGCGCCGGCGTCGGTCCAGATCACGGGACCCTCCTCGTACGATGAGACCTTCACGACCGACGCGACGGTAGGCCTGCCGCCCGGCTCCTACACGATCGCGCCAGCGCCCGTGAGCGACGCGTCGGACGTCTACCGCGCCCGCCCGCAGCTCGTCAACGTCGTCGCGAGCGCCACCGCGACCGTCACCGTCGCCTACGAACAGCCCAGTGTGCTCCTCTACTACGACTCCATCTCCAGCGCCGACGACAACGTGACGCCGGCCCTCGACGCGAACGGGTTCGCCGTGACGTTCACGACCACGGCTGCGACGTTCGATACCGAGGTCGCAGGCGGTGGGTACGATCTCGTGATCGCCATCGCACAGAGCAACGGAATCGCCATCGATCTCCCGACGCTCGCCACGTTCGTGGACGATGGGGGACGCGCGATCGGGGCCGATTGGAGCCAGACCGCCGGCTTCGCGGACGTGTTCGATGCGAGCTTCTCCGGTGCGACGAACCTCACGACGGCGGACCTCGACGCGCCGGCCCTCGCCGAGGGCATCACAGACCCGATCGCGCTCACAAGCTCGGCGTGGTTCACGTACAGCACCGGCCTGACCGCCGGTGTCGGGGGTTCGTCGGCGTGCACGTTCGAGAACGACGACAGCTGCCTCGTGTCCGGCAACGAAGGTCGGACGGCGATGCTCGGCTTCCTGATGGACACGATCCCAGGCGCCGACGACCAGACGTTCTGGGAGAACCTGACCCTCTACGTGCTGGACTACTGACCGCTCGGGCCATCGTGAGCGAAGGCCGAGCAGGTCGTTCGTACGGGCCGCCGGAACGATCCGGCGGCCCGCTTCCGTCGCCTGCGCGACCCGTGGCCTTGGCCGCCCACCGCACACGAGGCCCTCAGCATCGGCGCTAGGGTCGCGGCATGAGCCCTTCCGACCCTGCTTCGAACCGCTCCTCC
>CAZHCI010000389.1:0-1720 GCA_964530905.1 uncultured bacterium | reverse complement strand
GCCTACGACCGCATCGACGTCGCCGAGGGCGCGTTCGGCGCCTACGGCCCGGTCGACGCGGACGCCCCGCGCGAGCTGAGCTGGCAGCTGGACGAGGAGGACGCCGGCCTGCTCTGGAGCGTCGAGGGGCAGACCTCCGTCGACGGCAGCGTCGCCGTCGAGCTGATCGGACCGGACGGCGAGGAGGTCGCCCGCGGCACGCTCGGTCCTGACGAGGGCACCGCGATGGGATTCCTGGGACTCGGCCAGGGCACGTACACGCTGCGCATCGACGGCGAGGTCGGCATGAGCGCCGTCCGCACCGTCGTGCAGGGCCGACCCGCCGACGGCGCCGAGGTCGAGCCGAACGACGACCGCGCCAACGCCAACCCGATGCGGCTGGGCGAGCCGTTCGACGGCGTGGCCGAGCGGACCGACTGGATCGTCGTCGACGTCCCCGACGAGCGTGCCGACGACGCTTTCGACCTGGTCCTCGAGGCGGACGAGGTCGTCACCCTGAAGCTTCGCGACGAGAACGGCGAGGAGCTGCTCTCGCGGCGAGGCAGCAGCGGCCGGGTCCCCGGCCTGGTGCTCGGGGCGGGAATCCGCTACCTGACCGTCGAAGGCCGAGACGCCGGCGATTACCGTCTCGCCTTCGAGCCCGGCACCCCGCCGCGCGACGGGTTCGAGGTCGAGCCCAACGACGTCCGCGCCGCGGCGACGCCGATGGGAGAGGGCGCCACGCTGCGCGGGGCCCTCTCCACGCAGGACACCGACGTGATGCGGTTCGACGTCGGCGAGGACGCCGGCCTGTGGCGCGTGCAGGCGATCGGCGACGGCCTGACCGACCTCGTCGTGTACGACGGGGGCGGCCGGCGGCTCGGCGCCGTCGGCGGCAGCGGCCGTTTGCGCCTCGACAACCTGGTGCTGGAGCCCGGCACGGTCTACGTCGAGGTCGAGGGAGGGGGCGAGGGAGAAAGCGACTGGGCCGTGCGCGGCCTGCGAACCGGCGACGCGCCCGCACCGCCCGAGCCGACCGCGCGCGCGAGCGCCGCGACCGACAGCGACGCGGCCGAGAGCGTCGAGGAACCGCTCGAGCCGGCCGAGGCCGCCGCCTCCGAGGCGGGCGATCCGAACGACGAGGCCGACGTCGAAGCGCTGGCCGACCCCGGTCCTCCCGCCCCTCCCGGCTGGATCGAGACCGAGCCCAACGACGACAGCGAGCGCTCGCTGCTGCTGCCGTTCGGCACGCCGCGCGTGGGCACGCTGACCGGCGGCGATCGCGACGTCTACCGTTTCACCCTCGAGCACGACGCCTACGTCCGAATCGAGGCGATGCCGCCCGAGGACGGGCAGCTCTTCTTCGACGTCAGCGACGCGGATCGCGCCGTCGCAGAAGGTCCGGGCCGGCCGGCGGTGTTCGAGGGCTGGCTCCTGGCAGGCGACTACGACGTGATGCTTCGCGCCGATGCGGCCAGCGACGGCTGGTACCAGCTTCGCGCCACGATGCTGGACCCGCTCGCGGTTCCCGTCGACGTCGAGCCGAACCACGACGTTCGGCGTGCCGCGGCGCTCCCCGCCGACCTGCGGCTGGTCGGCACGTCGGGCACGATGCGCGACGCCGACGTCTACCGCCTGCCGACCTTCGATGCGCCCACCGTGCTGGAGGTCCGCGGCGACACCGGCGGCGCGGACGTGTCCGTGCTCGGCGACGCCGCCGTGGACCGCGGCGCCGACGTCG
>CAZHCI010000388.1:0-1723 GCA_964530905.1 uncultured bacterium | reverse complement strand
GACAAGCGCAAGTTCATCATCGCGGACACGCCCGGGCACGAGCAGTACACCCGGAACATGGCGACCGGCGCCAGCACCTCCAGCCTGGCGATCCTGCTGATCGACGCCCGCAAGGGCGTGCTGGCCCAGACCCGCCGGCACGCCTCGATCGTCACGCTGCTGGGGATCCAGCACCTGGTCGTCGCGGTGAACAAGATGGACCTGGTCGACTGGTCACAGGACCGCTTCGACGCGATCATGGACGACTTCGGCAAGGTCCTCGCCAAGTTGGACGCGGAGGACGTGAACGTCCACCCCGTCCCGCTGTCGGCGCTGACGGGCGACAACGTCGTGAACCGCAGCGACGCGATGCCGTGGTACGGCGGGCCGCCGCTGATGGAGGTGCTCGAGTCCGTCGACCTGCGCGAGGACCGCAACTTCGCCGACCTGCGCTTCCCGGTGCAGTACGTGAGCCGGCCCGACCACGCCTTCCGCGGCTACGCCGGCACGATCGCCTCCGGCACGGTGCGCGTCGGCGACGAGGTGATGGTGCTGCCCTCCCGCCTCCGCAGCCGCGTCAAGCGCATCGTCACCTGGGACGGCGACCTGCGCGAGGCCGCCGCGCCGCACGCCGTGACGCTCACGCTGCAGGACGAGCTGGACGTGTCGCGCGGCGACATGCTGGCCAGCCCCGGCAACGCCCCCACCGTCGGCGACGCGTTCGACGCGACGGTCGTGTGGATGACCGACCAGCCGCTGCGGCCCGGCCGGCTGTACGACCTCAAGATCGGCACGAAGATGGTGCAAGGCACCGTCCAGGCGATCCTCCACCGCCAGAACGTGAACAGCCTGGAGACCGAGGACGCGGACCAGCTGGGCTTGAACGAGATCGGGCTGTGCTCGTTCCGGCTGGCCTCCGCCGTGCCGTTCGACCCGTACGCCACGCTGCCCGCGACCGGAAGCTTCATCCTGATCGACCGCGTCACCGACGTCACCGTCGGCGCGGGCATGATCCGGAGCTTCGCCCGGCCCGGCATGCCCGACCGCGCCACGAACGTCACCTGGCACGACACGCAGGTCACCAAGGCGATGCGCGCGGAGCAGAAGGGCCAGACGCCCCGCGTCCTCTGGTTCACCGGCCTGTCCGGCGCCGGCAAGAGCACGATCGCGAACGCGCTGGAACAGAAGCTGGTCGCGATGGGGCACCACACCTACCTGCTGGACGGCGACAACGTCCGCCACGGCCTGAACAAGGACCTCGGCTTCGACGACGTCGGCCGGGTCGAGAACATCCGCCGCATCGGCGAGGTCGCAAGGCTCTTCGTCGACGCCGGCCTGATCGTGATCACGGCCTTCATCAGCCCGTTCCGCAGCGACCGGCAGCTGGTCCGCGAGATGTTCGAGGAGGGCGAGTTCGTCGAGGTGTTCGTCGACACGCCCCTCGAGATCGCCGAGCAGCGCGACCCCAAGGGCCTCTACGCCAAGGCCCGGACGGGCCAGATCGCGAACTTCACGGGGATCGACAGTCCGTACGAGCGGCCGCAGGATCCGGAGGTGCGGTTGGACGCCGGGAGCGAGAGCATCGAGGCGTGCGTGGAGGCGGTGATCGACATACTGGTCTGACACGGACGGCGCCGACGACAGTCTGGGACGCCTTGGCCAAGGAACGTCCAGGTCGCCCGGTCTTTGGGCCGTGGCGGTAAGGTCAAGCGATGATCGACGGGCCATCCATCGCGCTGCGTGA
>CAZHCI010000387.1:0-1724 GCA_964530905.1 uncultured bacterium | reverse complement strand
TCGGCGCTTCGTCCGTGGCGGGCGCGGAACCTTCGCTACGAGGCTCGTGCGTGTCTGACGCAGCGGCCGATTCGTCGGCGTCGTCGCCGGTCGTCACCGAGCCCCCTTCGCCCTCCCACCGCTCGGTCGCGGGCGGCTTGGGCTCGTCCGGTCGCGACGGGTCGGAGCCGGCGGCCGCCGCCTCGCCCCCCGACGCTTCCTTCGGCTCCTTCGACATCGTCCACGGCGAGGGCGGCGTGGCGGGCTGCTTCTGCGGCTCGCCCGCGACCCGCTCGGCGCTGCGGTTCATCAGCTTGACGAGCAGGTAGACCGCGCCGGCCACGACGGCGATCGGCACCAGGAAGCGAAGCAGCGACCACACCAGACCGGCCAGCCAGGTCAGCACGGTGCCGACCAGGCCGAGCATCCAGCCCGCCAGCCACACCACGCCGGTCCCCACCAGCAGGGCGATCAGCGCGAAGATGACGAGCTCGACGACCTCCTGCATGGATCGTTTCATGCCCGGAGTATAGCAGTCGTGCGCACGCCTCCGCGGCGTGCAGCGGCCCGTGCCCCGCAAGCCAACGGGTAGACTCCGACCGTGCCGATGCTGCTGCGCACCGAACGGATGGTCCACGGCGGGCGCGCGTTGGCGCGCGACCCCGACGGCCGGATCGTGCTCGTCGCCGGAGCGCTTCCGGACGAGACCGTCGCCGTCGAGGCCGAGCGCCGCTCCGGCGTGCTGCTCGGGACCGTCGTCGAGGTCGTCGAGCCGAGCCCCGACCGGGTGCCCGCGCCACGCCACCCGGGACTCGACCTGGGCTTCGCCAGCTACCCGGCCCAGCTGCGGATCAAGGCGGAGGTGCTGGCCGACGCGGCGCATCGGAGCGGCGTTCCGCTTCCCGCGCAGGCGACCGACGTTCGCCCCTCGCCCGCCATCTGGCACTACCGCAGCGTGATCCAGCCCGCTGTGCGGGAGGGCCGGCTGGGCTACCGCCGCGAGGGGAGCGACGAGATCGTCGAGATGGACGCCGATCCGACGGCGATGCCGGCGGCGAACGAGGCGTGGGCGCGGCTCGCGGCCGCGGAGCTGCCGGGAAGCGTGGTGGAGGTCGCGATCCGTGCCAACGACGCCGGCCAGGCGCTCGTCGGCCTGATCGCCACGGCGCCGGCCAAGCAGCTGCTGCCGCTGGCGCACCGGCTGGTCCAGAGCGGCGTGACGGGGGTGTCGCTGGCCGCGTACGACCCGCGCGGCCGCTTCCGGGCCGGCAAGGAGCGTCTGGCCGGCGCGCGCGAGATCCGTCAGCGCTACGGCCGGGTGGAGCTGTCGGTCAGCGCGACCGCGTTCGCGCAGCCGAACCCGTCCGCCGCCAGCGAGCTGTACGAGACGGTGGCCGCGATGGTGCCGGGCGGAGCGCTGGCGTGCGAGCTGTTCGCCGGCAGCGGCGCGATCGCGATGCACGTCGCGGACCGCTACCACGAGGTCGTGGCGGTGGAGGTCTCCAGCGAGAGCGTCGCCCGCGGCCGGCGGGACGCCGAGCGGCACGGCATCGACAACCTGCGGTTCGAGCGTGCCGACGCGCGGCGCTTCGAGCTTCCGGACGCGGAGACGCTGATCGTCGATCCGCCGCGCGCCGGGCTGGCCAAGCCGCTGCGGGCCGCGATCGACGCCTCGAGCGCCACCAGCCTGCTCTACGTCTCGTGCGACGTGGCGACCTGGGCTCGCGACGCCGCCGATCTGATCG
>CAZHCI010000386.1:0-1725 GCA_964530905.1 uncultured bacterium | reverse complement strand
TCGGCGGTGCCGACCTGAGACCGCGGCCAGATGGCCCACACTGCGACGGAGATGCTAGCACGCGGGTCGATGAGAAGCGGCGCGTGGGGGAACCCCCTCGCGCCGCCGCGATCCTGTCGTGCGCCGGCGCCGAGACCGGCGGCTGGGTCAGTCCGTGAAGCCCTCGACCACCAGCTGGCCGGAGACGATCATGTCGGCGATCACGTTCAGCTCGGTGAGCACGGAGGCCGGGACCAGCGCCTCGTTGTAGGCGTCCATCGCGTAGCCGACGCCGGCCTCGGCCAGGCCGAGGACGAGCGTGCCCGGCTCGAAGGCGCCGTCGGCGACGTCGAACGCGGCGTCGTAGGCGGCCACGTCGACGCGCTTGAGCATCGAGGTGAGGCCGTGGTTGAGCGTGGCGGGGTCACCGTCGGTGTCGCCGAGGGGGTTCTGGTTCGAGTCGACGCCGATGAAGAAGAGCGGCTGCGAGCCGGCCGGGCAGGCGGCGTCGTACGCGGGGTAGGTGGGGACGTTCTGCAGGGCGTCGGTGAGCGCCGTGGTGCGCGTCGCGCCCTCGAAGCACATGTTCTCCTTGACGAAGTCGATGACCCCGTTGCCGGAGGCGCCCGCGGCGGCGTAGATGATGTCGGCGCCCTGGGCCTGCTGCGCGACGGCGAGCTCCTTGGCGCGCGCCGGGTCGTTCCAGGCGGTGGGCGTCACGCCGACGTAGTTGCTGATGATCGTGCAGTCGGGGCAGGCGTACGCCACGCCCTCCTGGTAGCCGGCGTCGAAGTTGCGGATGAGCGGGATGTCCATGCCGCCCACGAAGCCGACGACGCCGGTCTGCGAGAGCGTGCCGGCGATGTAGCCGACCATGAACGAGCCTTCGTGCTCCTTGAACAGCACGGAGCGGACGTTCGGGTTCTCGACGACCGAGTCGATCAGGACGAAGAAGGTGTCGGTGAACTCCGACGAGACGGCGGCGATGGAGTCCGTCTGATTGAAGCCGGGCGCGACGATGAGGTCCGCGCCCGCCTCGGCCATGGCGCGGAGACCGGCGGCCGACGTCTCGGGCGTGCCCTCGAACTCGAGCAGGTCGATTTCGAGGCCCCGTTCTGCCTCGAGGTCGGCGATCGCGCGTTCCATGCCGCGGAAGGTGCCCTCGTTGAACGAGCCGTCGAACTTGCCGCCCGCATCGAAGTTCAGGCCGAAGACGAAGTCCTGGGCGGACGCGAACGTCAGGGCCGCGGCCGCGATCAGGGTCAGAAAAATGCGCATGGTGCCTCCTCGTGGGTTGACGATCCGTCGGACCTCTCGTCCAGGGGACCTCGGCGCCCAGGATACCACCGCGGCGCGCCCCGGCGGACGCGGCTTCGGTCCTGCGTGGGGGGTCGATGAAGACCGACGCGGTCGGTTCTCAGACGAGAGCCGGCGCTCTCAGACGAGAGCCGGCGCTCTCAGACGAGAGCCGGCGTTCCCTGGGGAGAGCCGCCGTGCCAAGAACTAGAAGAGGATCTTCGTCCAGTCGCACTCGTCGAGCGGCCGGAACACGTCGGCGTGCTCCATCAGCACGCCCGCCGACTGGTTCTTGAACATCGCCACCTCGACGTGCTTGCCGAGCCGCTTGATCGCCTCGACCAGCTCGACGTAGTCGCCGTCGCCCGACACCAGCAGGCAGGCGTCGTAGGCGTTCTGGTGGGCGAGCGACAGCGCCTCGACGGCGATCGCCACGTCGATGCCCTTCTC
>CAZHCI010000385.1:0-1728 GCA_964530905.1 uncultured bacterium | reverse complement strand
CGTCCGAGCCGACGGTCGGGAAGTAGGGGGGCGCGACGCCGCGCGCCATGCGCGGGTCGAACGTGAACTGGCGGGCGTAGCCGGTCTGGATCTCGCCCGTGCTTCCCCCGAACGTCCCGAACGCGCCGTAGCGCTGTTGGATGATGCCGCCCAGCAGCTGAACCGCGCCGCGGGGCGAGCCGAAATCGTGGTTCTCGACCTCGACCACGCCGTTCGCGGTGAGGATCGAGGCGTGGATCCGGACGTCGTCGGGGGCGCGGCGATCGGCGGACGACGCGTGGTTGCCGATCGTCACGTCGCCGCCCGGCGCGAAGATTCCCAGCACGTTCCGCACGTCCAGGTTCGAGCAGTCGGCCTGGACGATGTCGTCGCCGTCGCGGCGCAGACTGCCGTCGCACGGTGGCGACGCGTACGTGAGGTCGCCGGTGATGCGGGCGCCCCTCTCGGGAACGAGCGTGAGCTGGGCGAACGACGCCAAGGCTGGAGGAGCGGTGTCTGGATCGCCGGCCACGGCGCGGTCCGGGCCTTCGAGGCGCTCGATGTACGCGTCGGCGTAGATCACGCCGTTGAACTCGCTGGTGACCAGCGTCCAGGCGTCGTCGACGAGGCGCTCCAGCCACCCTGCGGGCGAGATCCGGTACGTCTGGATGTCACCGACGAGGGGCGTGGCGCGGACGTACTGGTACGTCGCCTCCTCGTCCGCCGCGACCGGGTCGCCGTCGTCATTGCCTGCGAACAGCTCCAGCCGCTCCAGGTCGTCCGTGAGCCTCAGACCGTTCTCCGTGGCCAGCGCCCGTTGGTCGTGCGCGTTGTCGGGCAGATCGATCTGGGCCGCCCGCCAATCGACGCCGTCGGCGAACGCGGGTCGGTTCCGGTACCCGCGGTTGTCCAAGGTGGGGTAGTTGCCGCCGGTCGCGAGGTCGCCGGCGTCGAAGAAGCGAGGCGAGCCGCCGTACCCGTACGCGCCAGGACCGGGCGTGCCGGTCGCACCGGCGCTGCTCACCGCGCCCCCGAACCACGCGGTGCCGAAGAAATTGAAGGCTCCGTTCGTGTGGACCGGACCGTCGAACAGGGTGTCGTTCGTGAACCAGATCCGTTCCGAGGTCGCGTCGCTGACGTGCTCGTCCGTGAACAGGGCGTACCGCGCGAAGCTGCGGCGACCCACCACGAACTGGTACTCGCCCTGCGTCACGACGCGGCGGCGATACTCTCCCTGCACGCCGTCCGCGACCAGGACGAACGGCAGCGCGTAGCGCTGGTTGCCGCCCAGCTCACGCCTCGCCCCGCTCATGAAGTACGGGTCGCCCAGCCGGGCCCGGCCCGGGATCGCCTCGCCGCAGGCGTCGCCGGCGATATGGATCCGAACGATCGCCTCGACGCCCTGGCCCAGGTCCAGCGGCGCGCCGCACAGCACGGCGTCGACCTCCGCTTGCAGGGCGGCCGCCACGACGCGCAGGTCGTCGGCGACGCTCTGCACCGTGGGCCGGTCGGCGTCGATGTCGGACGTCCCGAACGACCAGGCCGACGTGGTGCTCGAGTGGGCGCTGGCGATGCGGTCCAGCGCGACCCGAACGTCGTTGTGCAGCAGGGTGACGCCCAGGTTGGCGCCCCCGTGCGCGACGAGGAGCGTCTGGACGATGGCCGTGTCGTCGCGGCCGTGCCGCAGGTCGTCCATCGTGCGCATGAACAGCAGCGCCATGACGGCCGTCGCGACGACCATGAGCGCCA
>CAZHCI010000384.1:0-1742 GCA_964530905.1 uncultured bacterium | reverse complement strand
CTGCTGTTCGTCCCGCCGACGGGCGACTGGGCGGACGAGTACATCCAGAGCGGGTACGTGCTGTACGACCAGCTGCTCTACCTGCAGGCCCAGCGCGGCATCGGCCAGCTGCACGCGGACCTGCACGCCACGGAGGACCACGGCCTCGCCGACCGGATCGCGCGCCACCGGCACCTGCTGCGAGCGAACTACTGGTTCGACGACGACGAGGATGACGTTCCGGACGACGTGTACCACCCGGTGCTGTACGAGAAGGGGCGCGCGGCGGCGAAGCACTGCATCGGGAAGCACTGGCTGCCGTTCTTCTCGCCCCTGGGCTACGGCACGCGCTTCGACGGCATGGCCAACGGCCTGGTGTCGTTGATGGGCGTGTCCGACGAGGAGCACGACGAGGCGGTGGACGCCTTCGTCGCCGACGAGATCGTGGACGAGAACGTGATGCTGCTCCCCGCGTTCCATCCCGTGATCACGCCCCGCGACGAGTACTGGGACGAGCTGCAGATGTCGTTCTCGCACACCTTCAAGAACGAGCCGTACGAGTACCACAACGGCGGCCTGTGGCCGCTCGTGACCGCGTTCTACGCCGCCAGCCTGGCGACGCGCGGCAAGACGACGCTGGCGCGGCGCTACCGCGACGGGATCCACGCCGCGAACCGGGGTGAGCGCGACGGCCGGCCGTGGGGCTTCTCGGAGTACCTGAACGGTCGGACGCACGAGCCGGGGGGCGCGCATCCGATGGGCTGGAGCGCGGCCGCCGGGGTGATCGTGGATGCGCACGTCGAAGGCGAGCGGTTGTTCTTCTAGCCTCCCCCCGAGGAGGTTCGCCCGCACGAGCGGCTCGGGCCGGACGGCACGCCCAGCGTCCGAACGTCGCAGAAATCGCGCACGTACCGCAGCTGCTCGCGCGTCTGGATCGCGCCCGGTCGGTGTCTGCGCACGCGAGCGACCGCCGAGTCGGGCGAGTCGCCCCCGTGGACGAGCACGCATGCCGCGACCAGGCCGGACCTGCCCAGGCCGCCTCGACAGTGCACCGTCACGTTGCGGCCTGCCGCGAGCGTGTCGTGCAGGTCGGCGATCAGCCGCTGGAAGGCCGGCTGCTCGCTGGGACGGGGAACGCACATGTCGTCGATGCCGAACGATCGGAACTCCATACCGTGCCGTTGGGCGCGATCGCCCAGCTCGCGGATGCCCAGCAGCTCGTATTCGTACGGCCGCAGGAGCGAGACCAGCACGTCCGTTCCGAACCGCTTCCGCAGGTCGCCGAGGTCCGTCTCGAGGTCCCGCTCCCAGCTCCACGGGGTGATCGTTCCGACCACGCGCTTGCCCGGTGCGAGGGTGAGGCCCAAGCGACCGGGAAGGCTGTCGTCCGCCACGACGTCGACGCGGATGGGGTGGCTTTCGGAGGTGGCGTGAATCATCGACGGACCTTTCGTCGCGCGCTGCTCGGCCTCCGCGTGGACCGGTGGAACCTGGATTCGTGAGCGGTGCCCCGCACGTAGGTCGAACGGTAGCGAGCGGCGGCTCACGGGACGCGCACGCGAGGCTTCGTCGCGTCGGACCGCGCCGCTGCTGCGCCGCGGCCGGGCGTCGCCGCGCGCCTCCGACGATCGCCCCTCGGTCGCCCGGCCTACCGTGCACGACGGGCCGGGCGACGAGGCTTCGGTCATGGACTCCTCCTCCGATCAGGCCGCGACGTCGCTGTTCGACCCGTTCACGCTCAGAGGCGTCACGATGCGCAACCG
>CAZHCI010000383.1:0-1754 GCA_964530905.1 uncultured bacterium | reverse complement strand
CTTCTTCGCTTCGCTCGTCAGCCGAGCGTGAAGCGACTTGGGAACGCGCGCCAAGGGTCGAAGTACACCTGTCGGCTGTCGTGCCGGGTCCGCGTCGCTTCCATCGTCCTCACCGCTCCTCCGAGACTCCCCGGTCACGCTCACGTGCGATCACCACACGCAGGCGTGACCCGAACATGGGACATGTGTCTCATTTGTGGGACGCATGTGATAGGGTCGATTCATGGACCTGTCAGCCCCGTATCGGGCCGTCCTCTCGAAGGGCGAGGGCGGCGTCCTGTCGGTCCTGGCCGGCACGAACGAGCCTCTGACCGGGCGCGAGGTGGCCAGGCTCGCGACCGGTGCGCACAGCACGGTGGCGCGCATCCTTGGAAGGCTCGTCGAGCACGGCGTCGTACGGGCCGAGGAGGCGGGCGCGTCTCGGCTCTACTCCCTGAACCGTGAGCACCTGATCGCCGAACCGCTTCTCGCATTGATCCGCCTCCGGGGTCGCCTCCTGGAGCGGCTCGTCGGCGAGCTCGAAGGTTGGGAGCTGCCTGCGCGCCACGCCTCCTTGTTCGGATCCGCCGCCCGGGGCGACGGTGACACTCGCAGCGACATCGACGTCTTCGTCGTGCGCCCCGGCGGCATCGACGAGGAGCATCCGACGTGGCGGGAGCAGCTCGACGCCCTACCCACCCGCATCTTCGACTGGACCGGCAACCGTGCGAGCATCGCGGAGGTGCCCGAGGGCGACCTGCCACGCCTGGTGCGGGAGCGACCCGACGTCGCGACGGAGATCCGGCGAGACGCGGTCACCCTGGTCGGACCGCGGGCGCGGGAGGTCCTCGCCGAGTCCGGCGCATGAGCGCGCGCAAGGAGCCACGCACGCAGCTGTGCGGCATCCAGGAGGCGCACACGAGGGTGACGTCGGCAACGCGATTCCTAGAGGTCGCCAGCCTCGTCGAAGCCGAGGAGGACGGCGCCTATCGCAGCACGGCTGCAGCGCTCGCGGTCCTGGCCGGCATCGCTGCATCCGACGCCGCGTGCTGCGCGCGTCTGGGTCGGCGATCGCGAGGGGACGATCACCACGATGCCGCCAGCTTGCTCGAGCGCATCGAACCCGGCGGTCGCGACGCGGCAACGGCCTTGCGCCGCCTCATCGGCGTCAAGGACAAGGCTCAGTACGGCTTGATGTTCGCGAGCCGCCAGGACGTTCAAGGCGCCATGAGGCAGGCGCAGCGACTCCTCGAGTTCGCGGAGGACATCGTCAAGGGCCATGCGTGAGCCACCTCGTCCGCCGACGACGATCACGAGAACGACCCCATAAGGACGTCCACCATCGGCGCCCGAGTTCAGCGTGATGGACAGCGTCGGTGCGATCCGCGGCGGCCACGGCGTCGTCGAGGGCGCGACCTGCCGCTCAGTAGCCGTCCATGAACAACACGCTCTCGACGCCCCGGATCGTCCAGGCCGACGCCCCGGCATCGCCCCGTAGCCACCCGCGTTCAGGAGGTCGCGTAGCTCGCAGACCTGCTCGCTGCCCGCGTCTTGGGCGGTCCAGCGCCCGTAGGCGTGCGACCAGCGCAGCCGAAGACGCGACGGGTGACGCGTTCGGCGAGGATCTCGTCCAAGCGGAAGACCAGCGACGTGCTCACGCGGCTGTCCCAGATCGCGTGCGGCGCGCGCCGCGGATCGCCCTCCAGGAACGCTGTCGCCAGCGCCCCCACGCCAGCATCTTCCAGGCGACATCGCAGGCGGCGTCACGCTCGTCC
>CAZHCI010000382.1:0-1761 GCA_964530905.1 uncultured bacterium | reverse complement strand
TCGTGCGGGAGCGACTGGCCCACTTCGGCGACTACCAGGACGCCATGGTCGAAGGCGAGCCGACGCTGTGGCACAGCGGGCTGTCGGTGCCGCTGAACCTGGGCCTGCTGCATCCGCGAGAGGTCGTGGACGCCGCGCTGACGCACGCGAGCGAGCACGCCGCAGGGGTTCCCCTGAACGCGCTGGAGGGCTTCGTCCGGCAGATCGCGGGCTGGCGCGAGTTCGTCCGGCACGCCTACCGAACGCGCGGCGAGGAGCTGCGTCGCGCCAACGCCCTGGACGCGGACGGGCCGCTGCCCCCCGCCTACTGGGGCGCGCCGACCGAGCTGCGCTGCCTGGCCACGACGGTCGAGCAGCTCAGGCGCCACGGCTACACCCATCACATCCAGCGCCTGATGGTGCTGGGCAACGTCGCGCAGCTGGCCGGCACCGACCCGGCGCAGGTGCTGGACTGGTTCACCGCCACGCACGTCGACGCCTTCGACTGGGTGATGGTGCCCAACGTGATGGGGATGAGCCAGTACGCGGACGGCGGGGGGATGACGTCGAAGCCGTACGTCTCCGGCGCCGCGTACCTGAACCGGATGAGCGACCACTGCGCCTCGTGCCGCTTCGATCCCAAGGCCAAGAGCGGACCCGACGCCTGCCCCCTGACCTCCTGGTACTGGAGCTTCATCGACCGCCATCAGGAGCGCTTCGCGTCGAACCCGCGCATGCGGATGATCGTGGCCGCCTGGAGAAAACGCGACGCGGACGACCGGGCGCGGATCCTGGGCCGCGCCGAGCTGGACCGCGAGGCGTTCCGCGCCGGCCAGCTGTAGCGCCGCGCGCGCCGATGCGCGATCGCTCACACGTCCGTGTGTGAGGCAATCGGTGGCCGCTTCGCGACCCGAAGGTCTACGCTGACCAGCCGGAGAGGAGGTGCGCGATCGACACCGACCCGCGTAGCGCCCGCCGCGCCCGGCAAGCCGCGTTCGGCAACCATTTCCAGGCCGTGTTCCAAAGCCGCTACGTGTGGCTGTGGCTGCTCACGCCCGACGGGATCCTGGTCGAGGCGAACGACCTGGCGCTCGACACTGCAGGCGCCCAGCGCGACGAGGTCGTGTGGCGCCCCGTGTGGGAGACGCCCTGGTTCGCCGGCGACCCCGCGCTGCGCGAACAGCTGCGGCAGGCCGTGGACCTGGTCGAGGCGGGCCACGACATGCGCACCGTCTCGAACCTCTACTCCGAGCGTGGGCTGCGCCGCGTCGATCTGACCCTTCGCGCGTTCGGCGAGGCGGGCGGCACGACCAGCCTGCTGATCCTCGAAGGGCGCGACCTGAGCCCGCTGCGCGACCTCGAGAACGACCGCGACGTCCTGCTGGGCGCGCTGGACGTCGGGGTCGTCGTGCACGGACCCGACCTGGCGATCGACTATCGCAACCGGGCCGCGGACGCGCTGCTGGACGACGCCGAGCTGAGCGCACGCCCGGACGGACGCCTGGTGGACGAGGAAGGCCGCCCGCTGGCCGATCACGGCCTGCCGGCGGCGCGCGCACTGGCCAGCGGTCGGCCGGTGCTGGACGTCGTGCTGGGCGTCGGCCGGGCGGACGGCACGCGCTGGCTGCGGGTGGACGCCCACCCGCTGCACCATCCCGACGCCAGCGCGCCGCACGGAGCGGTCGCGATCTACCGGGACGTGACCGAGCTTCGTCGGCAACGCCGCCTGATCGAGCATCACACCCACCTCGACCCGCTGACGGGCCTCCCGAACCGGAGCGC
>CAZHCI010000381.1:0-1762 GCA_964530905.1 uncultured bacterium | reverse complement strand
AGCCGACGCTGGCGCTCACGCGAAGCTGGGCCCCGTCATGGTCGAACGGGTCGCTCAGCGCGGCATGGAGCTTGCCGGCGACCTCCACGGCGTCGCCGGCGATCGCGAGGTCCGACAGCACCACGGCGAACTCGTCGCCGCCGAGCCTCGCGACGGTGTCCTCCTCCCGCACCGTGTCGTGCAGGCGCTTCGCCACGGCCCGCAACACCGCGTCGCCCACGGCGTGCCCGTGGCGGTCGTTCACCTCCTTGAACTCGTCCATGTCCACGTAGATCAGCCCGACGTGCCCGTCGCGGCGGTTCGCGCGCGCCAGGGCCCGCGTGAGGCGGTCCTGGAACAGCCGGCGGTTGGGTAGTCCGGTGAGCGGGTCGTGCCCGGCGAGGTGCTCGTAGCGCGCACGCTCCGCGCGCAGCGACGCCTCGAGCTCCAGGCGCTGGAACGCCAGGCCGACCTGCACGGCCAGCGCCTCGGCCGCCTCGATCGCATCGCTTCCGAACGCGTCGGCGCGCCGGAAGTTGTCCAGGTTCAGGAACCCGGCGGCTCGCCCGCGCGAGGAGATCGGAACGGAGAGCGTCATCTCGAGCTGGTCCAGACGGCCCGCGGCCCGGAACCGAGCCAGGGTCGCCGAGTCCAGGCGGCCGCTGGTCCTACGCACCTCGATCCGCTCGACGCGGGGAGGGTCGCTGCGGTCCAGCTCCTCGGGCGTCAGGCGGATCGTGCGGAGGACGCCCAGATCGAACCCTTTCGCGGCGACGAAGGCGTAACGTTCGTCGTCCTCGTCCCAGAGCACCATGCTGCCGCCCTGGGCGTCGGGCACCAGCTCGATGGCGCGCTCCATGAGCAGCTGGTAGAAGCGCTCGTCGAGCTCGGCGGACAGCATGTCGCGCGTCAGCTCCACCAGCGTGCGGCGGTACGCCACCTCTCGTTGCAGGTCGCGCCGGTCGCGCACGCGCTGGGTCACGTCCCGGCAGGCCAGCACCGTGCCCTCGCCGTCGATGCGGCGCAGCGTGGCCTCGAGCCACACCTCGTGCCCACGCGTGTGGGCGCCGCGCGCCTCGACCACCTGGTCGGACGGCGCTCGCATCGCGTCGTGGACGGCGTCGTGGTCGCGGGGCTCGAACAGCTCGAGCACCGGCCGACCGACGACCTTCGCGGGGTCGCGGCCCAACACGGCGCGGACGCTGGGCGTCACGAAGCTCACCTGCGCGTCGGCGTCGGTCAGGACGACGACGTCCTGCAGCGCGTCGGTGATCTGCCGCAGGCGATCGTGCGCGAACCGTCGCTCGGTCACGTCGGTCACGAACCCGGTCCAGATCGTGGCCCCGTCCGGATCTCGCTCGGGCATCGCCTGGCCGCTCAGGGTGCGCTCGCTGCCGTCGCCTCGAACGATGCGGAACTCGTGCGACCAGAGCGTCAGCGTGCGCTCCGACGCGGCGATCGAGGCGAGGTACGCGCCCAGATCGGCGGGGTGGATCTTCGCGATCACCGCCGACGCGTCGGCGACGACCGCTTCGGGCGTGAGCTCGAACATCGCCGCGATCCCGTCGCTGGCGTAGGGAACGCTGAAGCGGCCGTCCGGCTCCTGCCGCCACAGGTACGCCACGCCGGGAAGCAGCGACGAGAGGATCTCGAGCCTCTCGCGCAGCGCGTCCTGATGCGTCGTGCCGGTCATCCCGTCGGGGCGTCCTTCGAATCCATCGTCCGGCCAGTGTACGGCCCAGCGACAGCCGCGCGCGTGCACCGCTACGCTGGACGCCCGGAT
>CAZHCI010000380.1:0-1772 GCA_964530905.1 uncultured bacterium | reverse complement strand
GTGCCGTGCTGCCGCTGCGCGTCGGCGACCGGCGCGTCGGCGAGGAGGTCGTGCGCGCGGTCGCCGCCTTCATCGCGCTCTACACCGTGCTGCTCGGCGTGAGCGCGATGACGGTCGCGTGGCTGGGCGAGGACCTGACGACGGCCTTCACCGCCGCCGCCGCGACGATCGGGAACGTGGGGCCGGGGCTGGGGCTGGTGGGCCCCATGGCGTCGTACGCCGACCTCCACCCGTTCAGCCGGGGCCTGCTGATCTTCAACATGTACGCCGGCCGGCTCGAGGTCGTCACCGTCTTCGTGCTCGCGACGCCCGGTTGGTGGCGCCTGCCGCGTGGACTGCGGCGGGGGGACCGGCGCGCCCCGCCGCCCGTGGGTCGTCGCCGTGGCTGACGCGACCGGGACCGTCGGCGAGGTGCTCTCGCCCCGCCCACCGGGCCCGAGCGGCCGCGGGCGGACGGCCCCCTTCGTCATCGGCTCGGTGCTGGCCGCCATCGGCCTGTTGTTGGCCGTCTTCGGCGTCTTCGCCGCGCTCCTCGGTGAGCCCGCCGCGGGCTACGCGCTCGGCGCGTTGGTCGGCGTCGGCAGCGGACTGGCGCTGCGCGCGTGGGGGCGCCCGGGGTCGCCCGAGAACCGGCGCGGCGAGCCGACCCGGCGCGAGGCCCTCGTGGCGCTCCTCGCGGCCTGGGCGCTGGTGCCTGCCGTCGGCGCCCTCCCCTACATCGGCGCCGGCGTGCTCGGGCCGCTCGACGCGTACTTCGAGGCGATGTCGGGCTTCACCACCACGGGCGCGACGATGATCACCGACTTCACGATCGTGGGGCCGGTGCTGTTCATGTGGCGGGCCTTCACCCAGTGGGTCGGCGGGATCGGCATCATCGTGCTCTTCGTCGGCCTCTTCCCGCAGCTCGCGATCGCGGGGCGCCAACTCTTCTTCGCGGAGGCGCCGGGCCCCACCGAAGAGCGGTTGACGCCGCGCCTGCGGCACACGGCCTTCGCGCTGCTGGGCGTGTACGGCGCGCTGACGGCGGCCTGCACCGTCGCCTACGACCTCGCCGGCATGAGCACCTACGACGCGGTGGCGCACGCGTTGACGACGATGTCGGCCGGCGGCTTCTCGCCCCACGATCGCAGCTTCGAGGTGTTCGCGCCCGCGATCATGTGGGTCGCCGTCGTCTTCATGCTCTTCGCCGGCTCGAACTTCGCGCTGCTCTACCGCGGGCTGGCGGGCCGCACCTGGGCGATCCTGCGCGACATCGAGCTGCGCTCCTACCTCGCCGTCGCCGCCATCGTGACGGTCGCTGTGGCCCTCGTGCTGAGCTTCGACGGCTACCCGCTGGCCGACGCCTGGCGCCACGGCGCCTTCCAGACGCTGTCGATCCTCACCTCCACCGGCTACGCCTCGGCCGACTTCGGCGGCTGGTCGGAGCGCAGCCAGGCACTGCTGCTGCTGGTGGCCTTCGTCGGCGGCTCGGCCGGCTCGGCGGCCGGCGGCGTCAAGGTCGCGCGCTGGGTGATCCTGGTCCAGCACACCAGCCGCGAGGTGCGCCGCACGATGCACCCGCGGGCGGTGCTGCCCGTGCGCATGGGCGGCCGCGTGGTGCCCGAGGACGTGCAGCGCTCGGTGGCCGCCTTCATCACGCTCTACCTGTCGCTGTTCGCGCTCTCGACGGTGGCGCTCGTGCTGCTGGGCGAGGACTTCACCACGGCGTTCTCCGCCGCGATCGCCTGCCTCGGCAACATCGGTCCGGGCCTCGCCGCCGTCGGGCCCATGGA
>CAZHCI010000379.1:0-1777 GCA_964530905.1 uncultured bacterium | reverse complement strand
GTCGAGGAGTTCGTCGCCGACAACCTGATCCTGCTTCGCAACGTTCTCAGCTCCGAACGCCGCCGCCGAACGCTCGAGATCGTGAAGTTCCGTGGCGCCACGCACGGCAAGGGCGAGTTCGGCTTCTCCATCACGCCGAAGGGGATCTCGGTGATCCCTCACCTCGACATCGAGTCGGACGGTGAGATGTCGGACGAGCGCCTGTCGATCGGGAACGCCGACCTCGACGCCATGTGCGATGGCGGGGTGTTCCGCGATTCGGTGATGCTGGTCTCGGGGGCCTCGGGCAGCGGCAAGACGCTCCTGACGGCGTCGTTCGTGGCGGCTGGCGCGAGGGCGGGGGAACGCTGCCTGGTGTTCGCCTTCGAGGAGCGGCGCGAACAGTGGTTCCGCAACGCACGGGGCTGGGGCTACGACTTCCAAGGGCTGGAGCAGGACGGGCTCTTGAAGATCGTCAGCGCGTACCCCGAAGTCGCGACCCTCGAGGACCATCTCTTGAGGATCACCACGGCGATCGAGGCGTTCGCGCCGCAACGCGTCGCCGTGGACAGCCTGTCGGCCCTCGAGCGGGTGGCGACGCCGGACGCGTTCCGCAAGTTCGCGGTGAGCCTCAGCGCCTACCTGAAGCACCACCGGATCACCAGCCTGTTGACGTCGACGACGCCCACCTTCCTCGGCGGCTCCTCGCACAACGAGGCGAGCCTGTCGACCGTGACCGACCTCATCATCCTGCTGCGGCACACCGAGATCGGCGGTCAGCTGCGGCGAGGCCTGACGGTGCTCAAGATGCGCGGCTCCCGCCACGACCACGACGTGCGCGAGTTCACGGTGAACGAGACCGGGATGCACCTCGGGGAGCCGTACGAGAAAACGTTCGGCATCACCGACGCCATCGGGGTCCTCAAGCCGAGTACGCTCGACGCGCTCGACACGGAAGAAGAAACGGACGCGGACGACGACCCTTGGCGATGAGCCGTCCGATCCGTGCCCCCGGCCCGGCGCAGCTGCGGGCCATCTACGAGCGGATGACGGACGGCATCCTCGTCGTCGACGACGACGGGTTCATCCTGGAGGCCAACCCGGCGGCTCGGAGGATGCTCCCGGGAGGTCACGCCGGGCTGGAAGGCGCGATGTTCGGCTTCCCCATCGCCGACCGGAACGCGGTCGTGATCGAGCTCTTTTCCTCCGAGGGCGAGGTACGGACCGCGGAGATGCGCGTCTCGCTCCTCGATTGGCATGGGCAGCCGGCGCGGCTCCTGATCTTGCGCGACATCACCGAACAGACGGACCTGCTGCGACGCCTGCATCGACTGGCCAACTACGACCCGGTCACCGGCCTACCGAACCGGATGCTCTTCTTCGAGCACATCGAGCAGGCGATCCGCGAGGCGCGCCGCCACGACCACCGGGTGGGGCTGCTCTTCGTCGACTTCGACGACTTCAAACGCGTCAACGACACGTTCGGGCACGACGTCGGCGACCGACTCCTCCGTCTGATCGGCCAGCGGCTGCAGCACGCGCTTCGTGCGGGAGACAGCGTCGCGCGCTTCGCCGGCGACGAGTTCCTGGTCACGCTGACGCAGGTGAAGGACGCGAACGAGGCGAGCATCGTCGCAAGCAAGCTGTTGGAGGTGTTCGACGCTCCCTTCGACGTGGACGATCGTGTCGTCAGCACGTCGGCCAGCATCGGCGTCGCGTTCTTCCCCGACGACGCGGCGGACGCCTCCGAGCTGCTCAGGCGCGCCGACGGCGCCATGTACCGCGCCAAGGCGGAGGG
>CAZHCI010000378.1:1520-1783 GCA_964530905.1 uncultured bacterium | reverse complement strand
AAGACGGGGTAGCGACGGCCGGCGAGGGGCACTTCGAACGGGGTGAGGGTGTCCCAGAAGCCCGGCTCGCTGCAGCCGATGCAGCCGTGGCCGGCCATGATCGGCCAGGAGGTGCCGTCGTTGTAGCGCACGACGCCGCAGTTGTTGTAGGCCATCGGGCCCTTGCAGCCGACCTTGTAGAGGCACAGGCCCGCCTTCATGCCCTCGGTGTCGCTCCAGCCCTCGACGAACTGGCCGGCGTCGAAGTGGCCGCGCCGCTCGCA
>CAZHCI010000378.1:0-1510 GCA_964530905.1 uncultured bacterium | reverse complement strand
CGGGGCAGGCCGGCATGTTGACGACCGGCTTGTTGATCCGCTGGGTGTTGAGGAAGTCGGCGATGCCGAGGGCGGCCGTCGGGTTCGGGCGGGCGGCGGGGATGCCGCCGTAGGCCGCGCAGGTGCCGGCCGCGATGATGGCGGCGGAGTTCTCGGCGACGTGCTTGACGACCTCGATGCCGGTGTGGCCGGCGGGGCCGATCGTCAGGAAGTTGCCGTCGTCGGCCATGGGGACCGAACCCTCGAAGACGGCGATGTACTCGCCGCGGTACCGCTCGATGGAGGCCTCGAGAACGTCCTCGGCGGCCTGGCCGGAGGGCGCCATCAGCACCTCGGCGTACTCGAGGCTGATGAGGTCGAGGATCAGCTCGTCGACGCCTGGGTTGCTGTTGCGGATGAGCGCCATGCTGTTGCCCGTGCACGACTGCAGCTCCTGCCAGATGACGGGCAGGCGGGTCGCCAGCTCGGCCGCGCGCGCGACGCGCAGGTCGAACATCGACGGCAGCGCCATCGTGGCGGTCATGACCGCCGTCATCTTGAGGAACTCGCGCCGCGTGACGCCGCGCTTGCGCAGTTGGTACTCGAGCGTCGTGTCCTTCAGCGGGGCCTGCGCCGCCAGCTTGTCCAGGTGCTGGTCGGCCTCCGCCGCGAGGCGCTCGTAGTGCTCGATCGACGCTTCGTCCAGCGTCCGATCGATCGCCTCGGGATCGGCTTGCGTGCGGGCTCGGCTCATGCGGTCCTCCTCGTGCGGATCGCGCGCGAATCAGCGCGCGGGCGGATCGGCGGGATCCCGATCCTGGGGGGTGGCTCACGACCTGCGGATGGTCTAATCCTCAATCGAGGTGGCCCGATAGCGAGGGGGAGCCCCCGGCGCCCGCGCGGACGTGATGGCGTCAAGGTAGCAGCCTCGCCGGCCGCGGCGTCGGGGCATCGGTCCTGTGCTCGTGAAAGATGTAGCGAGACGCGGCGACGACCCCCCTCCGGCGTATCGATGGGCATCGAAGCGTCTCCGCTCGCGCCGTGCCGGCGCATGGCTCCGCGCCGTGGCGTCCTGCGGCGCCGCGGCGTCACGCCGTGCCGCGGCGTCACGCCGCGCTCCGCTCGAGCTGCCGCCGCTCGAAGGCGGCGACGTCGGCGAGCGAACGGTCGCGCAGGAAGTCGATCTGTGCCCGCCGGTGCTCCGTCCAGAACTCGTGGGCGGGGCACGCGCGCTCGTCGCTGCACTCGGCGGCGCCGAGCATGCAGCGCTCGTCCAACAGAGGGTCGTCGAGCGCCTCGGCGATGTCGAAGAGGGTGATCAGCGCCGCCGGCTTGGCGAGCGTCACGCCTCCGCCGACGCCGCGCCGGGTGACCACCAGGCCGCGCCGCGCCAGCGTGTGGATGATCTTCGCGAGGTAGGGGTGCGGCAGGCCGGTGGCCTCCGCGATGTCCTTGATCAGCAGCGGCTGGTCGCCCATGGCCGCCACGTGGCCCAACGCCGTGATCGCGTACCCGGTCGATTGCGTCATCC
>CAZHCI010000377.1:0-1793 GCA_964530905.1 uncultured bacterium | reverse complement strand
TCGCCCCGCCACCAGTGTCCGCAGTGCTGCCAGCGTCGTGCCTCGAGCCACCGTTCGGGAGCGCACCCTGGCCCTCGATGCGCACGCGGCTCCGAGGGAGGTAGCGTCCGTCGTCCCAGTCGCGCAAGTAGGCGACGAGCTCCTCGCGGAGGTAGCAGTGGAGGTTCCAGGCGGTACCGGCGTCCTTGGCGCTGCACAGCACGCGGACCCGGAGCGTGTCCTCCGTCGTGTCGATGACCTGCAGCCGCGGTGCGTACACCCGATCCCAATCGTCGCTGGCCTCGAGCAGCTCGACGTAGTGGCGTCTCAGCGCCTCGATGGGCGTTCGGTAGTCCACGTACAGCACCACCGGCATGATCATGTTGGTGTGGATCATGTCCCAGTTCTCCAGCGGGTGGGCGATGATGTGCCGGTTCGGCACGGCGATCCTGCGCTCGTCCCAGGTGCGGATGATGACGTAGGTGTACGTGACGTCCTCCACCGTGCCCCAGTCGTCCTGGAAGTAGACCGTGTCACCGATCCGGATCAGCTGCGTCAAGGCGATCTGGATGCCGGCCATGACGTTGCTCAACGAGTCCTGTGCGGCCACGCCGAGGATGATCCCCGCCACACCGGCGGACGCGAGCAGCGACGCGCCGAGCGTCCGGAACGCCTCGAACTGGGCGAACCCCACGGCGAGGCCGATCAACAACACCAGGAACACGGTGGCTCGGCGGGCGACCGACAGGTTGGTGCGGCGCCGCTGCGTGTCCTTCGCGTCCGACTCCGCCCAACCCCCGAGCCACTGTTGGACGACGAACTCCGAGAGCGAGTTGGTGACGTTCATCGCGAGCCAGGTGATCGTGCCGACGAACAGGACCGTCAGCATCGTCGAGACCCAACGCCCGGGCGCTCCCGAGAGCGACAGCAGCGTGCTGCTCGTCAGCCACAGGACCGAGACGCTGGCCAGTAGAGCCAGTGGCCGCGCCACGTCGCTGACGAGGGCGCGGACGTGTCCACGCTTCGAGCTGCCGAGCCACCGTAGCGCCAAGCGCTGGAGGCCCATCCCGATGGCGACGGAGAGCAGGACGAGCAGGACGAACCCCAGCCACTGCCACAGCGGCGCGGCGGCGAACCGGGTCAACGTCCACGCTGGCGCGTTCCGGTCGAACCAACCGGGACCGTGTCGCTCGTACAGGACGTCGATCGATCGCACCGTGCTCCGCGCGATCAGCCACACGGGCGGCATGTCCGCGGGCTGGACGCGCTCGAGGCGGATCTCCACCGGCGCCGTGCCGCCCGAGATCTCTCCGACCCGCAGGTTGTGGCGTGACACCGGCACCGACAGGTCCGCGTCCTCCCTGAACGCGGCGGAGATGTCCCTCGCGCCGTCGGCTCGGTCGGGAAGCTCGCCCCATTCGATGCCGAGGCGGCGGTCGAGCACGAAGTAGAGCTTCTCCGCCAGATCGGGGCCCCGGTCCCGCCGCTCGGACATCGGCAGGTCGGTGAGGTTGAGGGCCGCGGCAGCCTTGTCGAAACGCCCGTCCTGGCCTGCCTTGAGGAACGTCTCGAGCGCCGAACGGGGCGTTCGGAGCTCGGCCGAGAGGCTGTCGCCGCCCGTCCACGGGCCCAGGTCGGAGGCGCGTTCGACGCCGGCGCTCTCCGGTGGCGTGTCGATCGGCTCCGCCGCCACGGCCCACGGCGATCCGAGAATCGCGGCGCACGCGAGCAAGGGAGCGAGCCGAACGATCAGGCGCGCATTCATCGATCGATTATGGCACCCACGGCTGTCGGAGCCAGGCTCGTGTCGGCCT
>CAZHCI010000376.1:0-1816 GCA_964530905.1 uncultured bacterium | reverse complement strand
AACGGTGGCTCGAGGCACGACGCTGGCAGCACTGCGGACACTGGTGGCGGGGCGAACCCGGAGTAGGCCCACTGCTTACGTCGGGCCGTACGTGACCGCCGAACGGAGCGGCGTCGACGACCGCCTGGTCGGGCGCACCGCTCGCATCCCCAACCAGGAGACGTTGAGCCACGGCTCATCCGCCCAACGGACGCGGTGGTTCCGAACCGGCTCCGACACGGCCGACCCGAACGCCCGCGACACGTTCGCGGCTCGCTAGCGTGCTCGCCCGCGAACCGGGCGTACCGGCGTGACCATCCAGGCAGCTTCTCCCGTGCATGTACGTCGAAGAGCGTCGCATCACGTCTATGCTGGACGTACAGCCGCGAGGGCGGGCTGGGAACGGGTCCGATTCGCGCCGATCCGGCGACCACAGGTGGCGGCCATGCACACCGAGCCCCGCATCGAGCAACGCGCGATCCTCACGCCCGATCAGCGTCTGCGCGTGTTCATCAGCTCGACGCTGACCGAGCTGGCGCCGGAGCGCCGGACCGCCCGCGATGCCATCGAGCGCCTGCGCCTCGTCCCGGTGGTGTTCGAGGCCGGCGCACGCCCGCACCCACCCCGTTCGCTCTATCGGGCCTACCTGGACCAGAGCCACGTCTTCGTCGGAATCTACTGGCAGAGCTACGGCTGGGTCGCGCCGGACACGCAGGTCTCGGGGATCGAGGACGAATACCTGTCCAGCGAGGGCAAGCCCACGCTCCTCTACCTCAAGACGCCGGCACCGAAACGCGAGTCCCGTCTGGACGGGCTGCTCCGACGCATCGAAGCGGAGGGCCGCGCCTCCTACCGCACGTTCGAGTCCGCCGAGGAGCTCGCGAACCTCCTCGCCGACGACCTCGCGCTGCTGCTGACCGAGCAGTTCGAGGCCGGGCACGGGAGGGGCTCCTCACCGCTGGGCGCCGTCAAGCCACGTCCGCTCCCGGTGCCGGTGAACCCGATCGTCGGGCGGGACGCCGAGCTCGCCGCGCTCGCCGAGACCGTGCGCCGCCAGGACGTACGCCTGATCACGCTCACGGGACCGGGAGGGGTCGGCAAGACCCGACTCGCCTTGGCCGCCGCCAGCCGCGCGTCCCCCGCATTCGCGGACGGGGTCTTCTTCGTCGATCTGGCGGCGATCCACGACGCCCGCGACGTGCCTGCCGCGGTCGCTTCGGCGATCGGCATGACGTACGACCGCTCCCGCGATCTCGCGGACGCGGTCCTCGAGGTCCTCGCGCCGGCATCGGTCCTGCTGCTCCTCGACAACTTCGAGCAGGTGACGAGCGCCGCCCCGTTCGTGGCCTCCGTCCTGGCCGCATGCCCCAGCGTGAAGGCGCTCGTCACCAGCCGGGTTCCGCTGCACGTGCGCGGGGAACACGTGACGCCGGTCGAGCCGCTGGCGCTCCCAGGCCAGGAGCCGTCGCTCGACGAGGTGCTGGCGTCGCATGCCGTGCGCCTGTTCGACGCGCGCGCCAAGCAGGCGAAACCGGGGTTCGCCATCACGCACGAGAACGCCCCGGAGGTCGCGGAGATCTGCACCCGGCTCGACGGCTTGCCCCTGGCGATCGAACTGGCCGCACCGGCGATCCGCCTGTTCGCCCCGGCAGCGCTCGCCGAGAGGGTCCGCGACCGCATGCACTCCTTCGTCGGGGAGGTCGACGCGCCCGAGCGCCAGCGAACGTTGGCGGCGACCATCGACTGGAGCTACAGCCTGCTCGACGAGCGCGAGCGGCGCGCGCTCTCCCGCCTCAGCGTCTTCGTCGGCGGATTCACCCTCGAAGCCGCCGAAGCC
>CAZHCI010000375.1:0-1834 GCA_964530905.1 uncultured bacterium | reverse complement strand
ACGCCCGGCCGGGTGCCGAACGCGGCGGCGTGGGCGATTCGGGCATCGCTGTCGACCGTGGCAGCGGGCACGTCGAAATCGTCAGCCAAGGTTCGGCACTCGTCCGGCGGGGCGGGATCCGTGCGGCCCGCCGATCCGATCGTCAGATGCGCGACCGGTCCGGGCGCCTCGGCCCGCAGGGCCGTCAGGATGCCCGCGATTTCGGCGCGAGCGGCGGCGGCGCCCACCGTGCGCGGGTTGCCGGCCGCCCTGCGCGCACGGGCCAGGACGGCGCCGTCCGCAGCGACGGCCACGCCGCGGGTGTGCGTCCCGCCGACGTCGATGCCGATCACGATCGGGCGTTCCGCCGAGGAGCTCGAGCCCGCCGCGGCGTCGGGAGAGGTCACAGCAGCCTCACCCGGTCGCGCCAGTACGACATTCGCTCCTCCGACAGCGATTCGCCGTCCTCGAGATTCGCGCTCGCGAACACGTCCAGCTCGACACCGCGTTCGAAGAGGAGCTGCGTGCACCGCGCCATCATGGCGTTCAGAAGGAACGCGCCCAGCACCGTGCTGACGGGGGCGACGGTCGGTCGCCCCTCGCCCAGCGGGACGACCGCATCGCCATACGGTGCGCCCGTGTTCAGGATCACGTCGGCGACGTCGATCAGGCGGCGGCCCGACGGATGCCTGGACGTCACCCTCTGCCCGTGCGGGACGCTGGTGAGGGCGACGACGGGGGTGCCGCGCTCGCGTCCGACCAGCGCGGCGTCGACGGGGAAAGCGTTGCGGCCCGAGTTCGATGCCACGATCAGCAGGTCGCCGGGCCCCATCTCGAGCTCGGCCATCACCTCGCGGGCCAGGCCCGGCCGCCGTTCCAGTCGCGTGCTGCGCACGGCGCCCTCGTGGAGCATCAGGGCCGGCACGAGGATCGGGTACACGGCCGCCAACCCGCCCGCGCGGTAGAAGACCTCCTCGGCCATCAAGTGGGCGTGCCCGGTCCCGGTCAGGTAGATCAGACCGCCCCCCGCGACAGCGTCGGCCGCCCATCCTGCGATCCGCTCCAGCGCGTCCCGCTCCCGCTCGATCGCTTCCTCGAGCAGCCGTCGAGCCTCGCGTCCATACACGTCCAGCGCGTTCACGGCGCGACCCGTCCCATGACGAGCCCGTCCCCGTGCGTCTGCAGGCTCTGAAATCCTAGGTGCTCGTAGAAGCCGATCGCCCTCTCGTTGCGATGCGCTACGTCCAAGTGAATGCCGCTGCTGCCGGCACGGAAGAGCGACGCCACGACCTCCTCGATCATCGCCCGGCCGTATCCGCGACCCTGAGCCCGTGGCAAGAGATCGATGTGCAGGTGCGACGGATAGCTCGCCAGCAGCCCAGCGGGACTGGGGTCAGGCGTATGGACGGCGCGAACGAGGGCGGCGTCCGCTTCGCCCCGCGGCGTGTCCGGGAGGTACATCGCACGCAGCGGCGGCCACCAATGCTTCTCGGCCCGTGCTTCGAAGGCCGCCGTGTCGAGCGCGCCCAGGGCGTAGCCGAGGACTTCCGCGCCGTCCCGCAGGACGAAGGCATGCTGCGGCTCCAGGCAGACGTACGGGCCGACGTACAGATGCCCCAGGAGGTTCGGGTCCTCGTGGAGTCGTGTGGCGTCTTCGCCCGCGTTGCCGGTGCCCAGGCATACGCGGTAGGTGCCGGTCAGGTCTTCCGGGCGGAAGCGGTGAACGTTCACGGGGTCGAGAAGCCCTTCTCCGCGGGTGGCGTGATCGTGTGCGCGGTCGGGTCGTGGCACCGAGATTGGGTTCATGATAGCGGCCTTCGGCGAGGATCGGCAGGGGCTAGGTTCGTGTCGAGTC
>CAZHCI010000374.1:0-1844 GCA_964530905.1 uncultured bacterium | reverse complement strand
CAGTCCCAGGTGGGATTCACGGCGACTCCGACGCGACCGTGGACGGTCGTCCAGGAAGGAGCGCCGGCGCTGGCCGCGAGACGAGGGTGAACCGCTCCACGACACGGATCGTATCGTCATCGGACAGGACGCCCACCGATACCGAGCGGCGTTCGTCGGCGACGGGAAGCCAAGCGCGGAGCCAGACGCCGTCGGCTCGGACCTCGGGGCGTACGTCCGGTCGGTGCTTGCCGCCTACGAGGAGGCGCAGCGCGGCGGGGCCGTCGCGATAGCCGATCCGAACCTCCACGCCCGGCTCGGACGTCGCCTCGAACGTCGCGTCGGACACGCGAGCAGGGCCGAACGGCGCGCCGGCGTCGCGACTCCAGCCTGCGACGCGGTCCAACGTCGCCGCATCGGACGGGACGTAGCTGCCGCCGTCGCGGGCCACGCCCAGCACCAGCCGAGCGGTCGTCGGCAGCGCGTCGACGTGCACCGTGGCGCCGCCCTCGTCGAGTCGGGCACGCGTCACCGGTCGGCCGTCCACGAACGCCATCGCGTCCGTTCCCGAGGGTCCCGCGAGCGTCAAGCGCCAGCGCTCCGTGGTGCGGGGCGCCGACGACGCGTCGACGGCGATCCGCTCGATCGGTCGAGCCCCGAGGAGCTGCACGACGTAGCGTCCGCCAGGACCGTCGGCGACCCCGAACCCGACGTGCGTGAAGCCGGGATCGAGCAGGTTCCTGCGGTGCGACGGCGAGTCCAGCCAGCCCTCGACCGCGCGGCGCGCGACCGACGCGCCTGGAACACGAGCCAGGTTCTCGCCGATCTCCACGAGCGCCACGCCTGCGAGCGCGACGCGGTCGGCCGGCGTGGCCCGCGACGGATCGGGCGAGCCGTGATCCAGGACGCCACGGTGCGCGTTCTCGAGCGCGTGCGCGACGGCGGCGCGGGCGAGGCCGGGATCGGGCCGCAACGGCGCCAAGCCGTGCGCGGCCCGGGCGGCGTCGGTCGCGGCGTGAAGCTCCGCGATCGACGCTGCTGGCGCGGGCACGCCGGCGGCGGACGCCTCGCCGCCGTCCTGCGCGACGGCGGCGAACGCCAGGACGGCGGCGGTGGTCAGAACGGCGGCGGACATC
The DNA here is from genome assembly GCA_964530905.1 of uncultured bacterium. Taxonomy (GTDB): domain Bacteria; phylum Deinococcota; class Deinococci; order Deinococcales; family Trueperaceae; genus SLSQ01. The sequence continues at coordinate 729 of CAZHCI010000374.1, read as the reverse complement.
GACGGGGCGGCGCGCATGCCGGGACGATACCGCCGCGACCGCGTGACGACGGTGGCCGCGCAGCCGGTCGCTGTCCGCCCCGCGGTGCGTCGCGCAGCGCGTCGTCCAGCCCGCGCGGGCCGCGAGGTACGCTTCGGCATGCCAGCCGACGACCTCGAAGCCGCGACGCTCAGGCCGTTCCGCGACGCGGTCGCGCGCGTCGTCCGCTCGGTCCCGCCCGGCCGGGTCGCGACCTACGGCGCGGTCGCGGCGTGGGCGGGCCGACCGGGTGCCGCCCGCGTGGTCGGGGGCGCGCTCCGCTCGCTGGCGGCCGAGGACCCGACGTTTCCGTGGCACCGGATCATCAACGCCCAGGGAGGCATCAGCACCTACAAGGTCGGCGCGGGCGAGCTGCAGGAAGCGCTGCTGAGGCGCGAGGGCGTCCGGGTCGTGAACGGCGCGGTCGATCTCTCGGCGTACGCGTTCCGTCCGGACGGGCCGATCTGAGGCGGTGCGCGCTCGGCCCGCGCCCGTTCGTCAGCCGATGTGGATTCCGTCCCCGGCCAGCTGATAGACCGTGACGCGCCTGTCGACACGCCGGCGGAACGGACCGACCCGGACGGTGAGGCGGACCCAGACGCCGCCGTGCTCGCGCAGGTTCCTCGCCGCCTCGCCCAGGCCGGGGACGAGCCAGCCGAACGCGCCCAGCACGGACGCCTGAAGCTCGGCCCCCACGTCGCGAAGCCCGGG
>CAZHCI010000373.1:0-1862 GCA_964530905.1 uncultured bacterium | reverse complement strand
CGGACTCGACCACGCCATCTCGCCGTTGTCCTGCGCGACGCGGAGGTAGTACACGTCCACCTCGCGCTCCGCGACGTCGTCGAGGTGCCACTGCAGCGAGAACGCCGCCTCGGGCACGGCGCGGTGCACGTAAAAGACCTCGGACAGCCAGCCGCGCATCGCGTGGCGGCGCGAGCCGGCCAGCAGGTCCTCTAGCGTGTAGGCGAACGCCTGCCCGTTGACGCGGAAGCGCAGGACGGTGGACGGCGCGCCGCGCACCTCCAGGACCAGGCCGCTGGTGCTCGGGACGCGTGGGTGGAGGTTCCCGAACGTCGTCGAGCGCCAGGTGACGCTCGCGTCGTCCCGGGACGTCACGGCGTGGAGAAGGGCGTCCTCGGGCAGGTCCGGGCCGGGATCGCGAGGATCGAGGACCTCTTCGCCGCGGAAGACCGGCTCGGCGGCCAGGAGGGCTCCCCCGTCGACGGTCGCTTCGCCCTCCCACGGCACGACGCGGTCGCGTTCGCCCCAGCCCCATTCGAGGCGGATCTTGTGGCTGGCGTCGGGATCGTGCGCCCCGCCTGCGAGCGGGCCGAAGCGACGTGCGGCCGGCCGGCCGGTCGTGATCAGCTCGACGCGAACCATCGCGTCCTCGCCGCGGCCCGCGATGCGGATCTCGCGGCGCTCGTCGGCGGTCGTCTCCGCGCCCATGGGGGCGTCGCCGACGTGGAAGGAGAGGCGGATCTTGTCGCCGGTGACGGCGTAGCAGCGACGGTTCCCGAGCGCGTCGAGGATCGCGTCGCGCGTGAGCGCGCCTGCGAACACGGCGGTGCGCCCGCCCCCGTGGTGGCCCGGATAGCCGCCGTGGTGGTCGGTGCTTCCGATCAGTCCGAAGCGGTGGCCGGCGTCGAGCCCCGCGGCCACCGTGCCTGCGGCGATGCGGGGGCCCATCGTGTGGTGGTACGGCAGGGGGCCGCCGTCGCGCTCCGCCGCGCCGTGCGTCGAGACCATCTCCACGACCGGGGACCGTGCGGCGTCGAACGTGTCCCAGTCGATGCCGCGCGCTCCCGGCCCGTAGCCGATGTGGTGCGGGATCAGCAGGGCGTCCGGCGGGACGGCCGCCCGGAGGGTTTCGAGGTCTGCGCCGTCGACGAGCTCCGTACGGCCGTCTGGAAGGTAGACGTTGTGATCGCCGTAGCGGAGCGAGTGCCACTCGTACGAGAGCAGGGGCACGAAGCGGCCGGGATCGTGGTGCGCCTCGGTCGTCTCGACCACCGCGGGCCAATCGCGCGCCAGCTGCGCGAAGCCGTGCACGTGGTAGTCGATCACGTCCGCGTAGCGCGAGCGGTCGGTCGGCATGTCGGGCCAGAACGCGTGGCCGGTGACCGAGCAGAAGTCGAGGTGACTGCGGGCCGCCCGCAGGGCGCGGTCCAGCGTGCCGCGTCCGTAGCTGATCGCGCAATGACTGTGCAGGTCGCCCCAGTAGATGGTCTCGGTCGTCATCGGCGGGCCTCCTCGGCGGGCTTCCTCGACGGGCCTCCTGGGCGTCGGGTCGAACGGGCGACGGGCCGGATCGATCGGCGGGTTGACTTTCCCAACTACTTTATCTAAAGTCGCGATACATCGAGCAGATCGAGAGCCGCCCCGTCGACCTCGTCGTCCGCACGGCCGGCGGCGACTCGCAGCCGACCGTCCGCCGTCGGACGCCGGGAGAGAGGGGCAACGCCGACCGTGTCGTCGACGAAGCGCATCGCGAAAGCGAACCGTGACCGCGTGCTGAACACCGTTCGGAGGTTGGGACGCGCCTCGGTGGACGACCTGGTACGCCTCACCGGTCGCAGCCAGCCCACCATCATGAAGTGGCTCGGCGTGCTCGAGGACGAGGG
>CAZHCI010000372.1:0-1910 GCA_964530905.1 uncultured bacterium | reverse complement strand
CGACCATGAACGCACCGCGGCAGGGACTGGCGGTCCGGGTGCTCGGGCGGCCGGGCCTCACCTGGCGCGGTCAGCCGCTGCCCTTGCCGGGCCGCAAGCTCTCCGGGTTGGTCTACGCCCTCGCGATCCGTCGCGACGGCATGTCGAAGGACGAACTCACCGAGATGCTGTGGGACGTCGATCGCCGCGGCAGCCTGCGGACGGCCCTGTACCGGTTGCGGCGCAGCAGCCACGCGGAGGCGTGGCTCGTCGACGATCCCGAGAGCGGGCGGCTCAGGCTCGAGGGCAGCAGCGACCTGGCGGCCTTCGAGCACCTCGGCGCCGGCGACGACCCCGGCGGGGCGCTCGAGCTGGTGCTGGGCGCCATCGGCGAAGGCGACGTCCGGAGCGCCCTTCTCACCGGCTTCGACCTGCACGAGGCGCCCGCGTTCGGCGACTGGCTCGAGGTCGAGCGCGAGCGCGTCTTCGGCCTGACGCGCTCGTTCGTGCTGCGGCACGCCGCCGAACTCGCCCAGCATGGGGGGTTCGACGAGGCCCTGGCCCTGCTGGAGCGGATCTCGGACGCCGACCCGCTGGACGAGGAGCTTCACCGGCGCATCATGGCCGTCGCCTGGCGCGCCGGCGACGCGGCGCGCGCCCTGCGGCAGTACGAGGCGTGCCGCCGCGCGCTCGCCGAGGGGCTCGGCTTGACGCCGATCGCGACCACGCGCGAGCTGTTCGAGGCGATCCGCACGGACGAGGCGGCCGCGACCGTCGACCGCGTGCGCCTGGGTGCGCCGCGCGAGGTGGACGAGGTGCCGTTCGTCGGGCGCGGGCACGAGCGCGCGGAGATCGCGCAGCTGCTCACCACGAACCGCTGGGTCACGCTCGTCGGCCCCGGCGGCGTGGGCAAGACGCGGCTCGCCCGCGCCGTCGCGGAGGACCTGTCCGCCGCCGGCGCCAGCACCGTCGTGTTCGTCCCCCTGGAGGCCGTCCACGGCGGCGACTTCATCATCGCCGCCATCGCCAACGCGGCGCGCCTCCCGTTCGACGGCGTCGACCTGCCATGGACCCAACTCGCCCGAGCGCTGCACGGTCGCGACGCCATCCTCGTGCTCGACAACGCCGAGCACCTGCAGCCCGAACTCGGCGACGTGATCGAACGCATGCTCGACCTCGTGCCGGGGGTGCGGGTGCTGACGACCACCCGCGTCCCCTCGGATCGACACCACGAGGTCGCGGTGCCGATCCATGGGCTCGACCACCCGCTCGACGCCGACGACCCGAACGGACGCGACCGCGACGCCGTGCGCCTGTTCGTCACCGCCGCGCAGCGGGCGCGCCCCTCGTTCCGACTCGACGACGGCGTCCATGCGGACGTGATGCGGGTGTGCGCCGCCCTCCGCGGTCACCCGCTCGGCCTGCGGCTCGCGGCCGGCTGGCTGCGGCTGCGCAGCCCGGGTGCCCTCGCCGAGGCCGTCGAGCGCGGTGTGCTCGACCTCGACAACCCCGGCCTGGCGGTCGAGCCGCGGCACGCCGGGCTGCGCCGCGTGATGGCGTCCACCTGGGCGTTGCTGCCGCCCGACGAGGCCACCCACCTCGCCCGGCTCGCCGCGATCCACGGCGGCTTCGACGCCGCCGCCGCCTTCGACGTCGCGAGGGTGCGCGCGGCGATGCTCGCTCGCCTCGTCGGCGCCGGCGTCGTGCAGCGCACCGGGCCGGGGCAGTACGACCTGCACCCGCTGGTGCGCGAGTTCGGCCGCGAGCGGCTGCAGGACGATCCTGGCCGCCAGCGCGTCGACGAGCGGCACGCACGCACCTACCTGCGCCGCTTGGCCGAGCGCACCGGCGCCATCCTCGGTGACGCGCCGGACGACGCGCTCTCGGCGACGGACCGCGACTGGCCGGACGTCCTCGCGGCGTGGCGCCAC
>CAZHCI010000371.1:0-1912 GCA_964530905.1 uncultured bacterium | reverse complement strand
GTCGTGCACGCCCACCCTCCCGCCCTGGTCTCGTTCAGCATCGCGCGTGAGGTGCCGCCGACCGCGATCTTCCCGCAGGCGGAGATGGTGGCCGGGAACGTCGGCTATGCGCCGTACGCGCTTCCGGGCAGCGAGGCGCTCGGGGCCAGCATCGCTGGCGCGTTCGAGGAGCACGACGCGGTCCTGCTCGAGAACCACGGCGTCGCCACGGGGGGCCCCGATCTGCTGACGGCGTTCCAACGACTGGAGACGCTCGACGTCTGCGCCCGAACGGTCATCCGGGCGAATCGGCTCGGCACGATCCGCACGCTGAGCCCCGCACAGGTCGCCGCGCAGGAACGCGGTGGACACCGCATCCCCGAATTCACCCGCGGCGAGCGCACCGCCGACGAGCTCGAGGCCAGACGCGAGGTGGTGCGCTTCGTGCGACGAGCGTGCGCACGCCAGCTCATGATCAGCACCGAGGGCGTCATGTCGGCACGGGTCGGCCCCGACGCGTTCGTCATCACGCCGACCGGCTTCGACCGTCCGAGCGTCGACGTCGAGGACCTCGTGCTCGTCTCGGGCGGCATGCGCGAGTCCGGAAAGGTGCCGAGTCGGTCGGTCGCCCTGCACGCCGCGATCTACGAAGGTCGGCGCGACGTGAACGCGGTGATGACGGCGCAGCCGCCCGCCGCGCTCGCGTTCGCGGTGACCGGAACGGCGTTCGACACCAAGACGATCCCCGAGAGCTACATCCTCCTGCGGGACGTGCCGCAAGTCCCGTTCGGCGCGCAGTACGACGAGCCGTCCGAGGTCGCCGAACGCGTCTCGAACCGCCATCCGGTGATCCTGATCGAGAACGACTGCGTCCTCACGGTGGGCGGGAGCGTGCTGGAGGCGTTCGACCGTCTGGAGGTCGCGGAGTTCAGCGCGGCGGCGTTGCTGGACACCGCGGCGATCGGCCCGCTCGTTCCGATCGACGACGACGAGATCCGGGCGTTGGAGCGGAAGTTCCTGGGCGAGTAGCGGCGCCTAGCGTGGATGCCGCGAGGAGGTCACGATCATGAACGGTTCCGAGGAAAGCCGGGCACGACCGGGCACCCGCGTCGGCTTCGTCCTGAAGGTGAAACGCGACCTCCTCGACGAGTACCGCCGCCGGCACCGCGACGTCTGGCCCGAGATGCTGGACGCCCTGCGCGAGGCGGGGTGGCACAACTACTCGCTCTTCTTGGCGCCCGACGGGACGCTGTTCGGCTATTTCGAGACGCCGGACTCGCTCGAGGCGGCCCAGGCCGCCATGGCGCGGACCGAGGTGAACGCCCGCTGGCAGGCCGAGATGGCGCCCTTCTTCGAGCTGCCGGAGGGCGCGGCGCCGGACACCGGCATGATCGTGCTCGACGAGGTGTTCCACCTCGACTGATCCGGTGGGCCGGTGGGCCGGTGGGCCGGTAGGCCGCGTGTCGCTCCGTCGCCGCTCCGTCGTTCAGCCCGTCAGCCGGTCAGCCCGTGCCTTCGCGCGCCCTCCCGCAGGAACGCCAGGCCCTCCCGCGCCAGCACCTCGGGCGGCTCGCTCGGCGGTCGCCACAGGCAGGTGGCGGCGGCGATGTCGGGGTTGATGGCGGCGAACGACTCCAGGACCAGCGTTCCGCGGTAGTCGACCTCCGCCAGGGCGGCCCAGATCTGGTCCCAGTCCACCGTCCCGGTGCCGACCAGGCCCCGATGGCTCTCGCTCATGTGGAGGTACTCGAGGACGTCCGCGGTCGCCACGATCGGCTCGCGGAAGCCTCGCTCCTCGATGTTCATGTGGTACGTGTCGCCGTGGAGCTTCAGGTTGTCCGCATCGACGGCGCGCACGATGTCGCGTCCCTGCTCCAGCGTGTTGACCATGTAGGTCTCGTAGCGGTTGCAGGCCTCCAGCGCGAGCGATACC
>CAZHCI010000370.1:0-1913 GCA_964530905.1 uncultured bacterium | reverse complement strand
CAGCTTGGTGAAGTAGTCCGTGAACGGGGCGGTGGTGTACTCGATGCGGACGTCCGGATGCTGGGACTCGAACGTCTCGATGAGCGACTCGAGCACGTCGACGTGCCCTTCGTCGGTCGTGAACGAGTAGTAGTCGACGGTGGTCTGCGCTGCGCCGAGACTCAGCGCGAGCAGCAGGAGCAGGGCGATAGCGTGTCGGGCGATGGTCATCTTCGGTGCCTCCTCATGGGCGGAACGGTGCGAACGGTCGGGTCTTCGGTCGGTACGGTCGTGTCACCTCCAGGGGCCGAGACGGCGTCGGTGAGGTAGCGGCTGGCGGCGAGCCCGGCGGCGCCCCGCGCCCAGGCGTCGTCGCCCCAGTGGTCGACGACCAGGCGGACCTTGGCGCCGAGGTCGCCGAAGCTCAGCCGCTCCAGCTCCCTCCGCGCGGGCGGGACGATGTGCTCGGAGGCGCGCATGCCCTCGCCGCTGAGGACGACGAGGCGGGGCGCGAGAACGTTGGCGAGGATCGAGAGGGCGCGGCCCAGGACCGCCCCGGCCTCCTCGTACACGGCCCGGGCTCCCTCGTCGCCCGCGTCGGCGAGGGCCAGGAGCTCGGCGGCACCGCCGCCTGCCGGGAAGTCGTGGATCCGCTCGCGCGCACGCCGCAGCAGCGCGGCGTCGGACAGGAACGACTCGACCGTGCCGCGGGCGGTCTGGCTGGACGCCGGGCCTTCGGGGTCCAGCAGGACGTGCCCGAACTCGCCGGCGCCGCCGCTGGGGCCGCGGTACAGCTCGCCGTTCAGGACGATCCCGAGGCCCACCCCGCGGCCCAGCGTGAGGACGAGGAAGCTCTCGTGCTCGCGGCCGTGGCCGTACCACGCTTCCGCGAGGGCCAGCGCGTTCACGTCGTTCTCGACAAGCACCGGGACGTGGAGCCGTCGCGCGAGGATCTCGCCCAACGGAACGCCATCCCAGCCGAGCAGCGGCGAGTGCCGGACCGTGCTCTGGTCGAGGTCGACGATCCCCGGCAGGTTCACGCCCAGGGCGCGGAGGTCCTGGTCGGCGTGCTGCTGGAGCTCTCGGAAGGCGCGCACGATCGCGTCGACCACGGTTTCCGGGTCGGTGCGCGGCAGGGGCCGCGTCTCGGTGTGCGCCACTTCGGCGTTCAGGTTCGTGAGGGCGGCGGTGACGGCGGCGTCGCTCACCTTGATGCCGGCGACCGCGGCGTGATCGTACGCGACCTCCAGCAGGATCGCCTTGCGCCCGACGCCGTCGGACTCGGCACGGCGCGCCTCGTAGATCAGGCCCCGGGCGATCAGCTCGGCGGTGATGGCCGAGACGGCGGCCGGGCTGAGCGCGAGCTTCGTCGCGATCTCGACGCGCGACACCGGTCCGCCTAAGTGCACCGTCTGCAGCACGGCGCTCTGGTTGCGGGTCCGCATCTCGTCGCGCGCTGTGGGTCCGGCTCGTCGTTCGGCCATTCGCTCGCCTCCGCTAGTTGATTCGTTCAGTGAATGAATGATTGCGCGTCAGGCCGTCGCTTGTCAAGACCCCGAGGCGAATCGTCGGCACGTCGTCGCCGCAGGCCGCGCTGGGATCCCGCGACGCGCCGTCGGCGTCCGCCCCCCGACCTGCTGGACCCCAGTCGCCAGTGCGGTCCGTCCAGCCGCCGTGCTGCCGTGCGCCCCGCTGCGCCCCCGTCATGGCCGGGCACACCGATCGCGCTGGCGCCGCGCCCGGACGGGCCCAGACAGCGATCGATCGTCTCGCCGTTCAGGCGGAGGCCGTCGCGCCCCTCGGCGCAGCAGCCTCCACCCGCCTCGGTCGCGACGGTCGCGAGGTACGACGAACTCGACCAGCACCGAATCACCAGCATGCCGGTCGAATGCACGATCGAATCGAACGCGCCCGTGGCTACGGAGTAGCCGCGC
>CAZHCI010000369.1:0-1921 GCA_964530905.1 uncultured bacterium | reverse complement strand
CGCATCCTCGGCTACGCCACCGTGATCGAAGGGCTCCGCACGCTGGAGTCCGACGCGTCGATCTACGTCACCGCCGGCGATCACACGCTGCCCGGCCCGTTCTACAGCGCCGCGGCGCAGGTTCCCGAGCTGGGCGCGCCCGGCCTGGGCGACATCGCGCTCTTCAACGCCATGGGCCTGACCGCGAACGGCATCGGCAACCACGAGTTCGACGGCGGGCTGGACGAGTTCGCCGTGATGCTGAACGAGGCGGAGTACCCGTTCCTGGCCGTGAACCTGGACTTCACGAGCGCCCAGACGAGCGACGGCGTGCCCGCGATCGAGATCGGCACCGACGGCGCCAGCGTCTCGGAGAACGCCGGCAAGATCGCGCGCAGCGCCTGGGTCGAGGTGGGCGGCGAGAAGATCGGCCTGATCGGCCGCGCGCCCGCGGACTTCTTCAACGTGATCGAGGACCCCGCCACCACCATGCCGGGCGTCGACTTCTACGGCGGCCGCGACGCGGACGACAACCAGCCCCTCCTCTCGGCCGTCCCGATGGTGCTGGAGCAGGTCGAGCTGCTCACCGAGCAGGGCGTGAACAAGATCATCCTGCTGGACCACGCGCAGGACTTCACCGCCGACCCGCTGGGCAGCGAAGCGCTGTACGGCGTCGACGTGATCGTCCAGGCCGGCGCGACCGGCTTCATGGCGCGTCCCGAGGCGGACGGCCCGTTCAACCTGCTGCGCGAGGGCGACACGGCCGAGACGATCTACCCCACGCTGCGCCTGGACCGTGACGGCCAGCTCGTCGCCGTCGTGAACAGCGACCAGCTGTACAAGTACGTCGGCAACCTGATGATCGGCTTCGACGACGAAGGCCGCATCGTCGAGGTGGACCGCCGCAGCGGACCGATCGGAACGCACCCCGACATCGTCACCGAGCTCGAGACGTACCTGCAGCAGACCGTCGAGCCCACGACCGAGGTGACCGAGACCTTCCGCGCGCTTCAAGAGACGCCCCTGATCCAGGAAGCGTTCGAGGTGGTCGGCACGACCGAGGTGCCGCTCGAGGGCGCGCGCGCTCAGGTCCGCACCCGCTCGACGAACCTCGGCCGCCTCGCGGCGGACTCGACGCTGTGGTACGCCCAGCGGGCCTTCCCGGACATGGGCGTGGACGTCGCGCTCAAGAATGGCGGCGGCATCCGCGCCAGCATCACCGGCCCCAACGTCACGCGCCTGGCGATCAACACCTCGCTGGCGTTCGACAACCAGATTTCGGTCGTGGAGCTCTCCGCCACCGAGCTGCTGGCCGCGATGGAGAACTCCGTGAGTCGCGTCCCGGCCGCCGACGGCCGCTTCCCGCAGCTGGCCGGCATGCACCTCGTGTTCGATCCCAGTCAGGAAGGCATCTCCGACGCCACCTCGCTGGACACCCCCTCGCGCGTCCGTAGCCTTGAGATCGTGGTCGACGGCGACGTCGTCGACACCGTCGTCGAGGACGGCGAGCTCCAAGGCGATCCGGAACGCACCTTCGTCCTGGCGACGAACAGCTTCCTGGTCACCGGCGGCGACGGCTACACGGCGCTGGCCGCCGCGGCCGACGCCCGCCCCTCGGACATCACCGAGATCGGCGAGCAGCAGGTCCTCGTCGAGTACATCGACGAAGCCCTGGGCGGTAACGTCGACATCTCCTCCCCGCCCGAGAACCCGCGGGTGATGGTCACCGGCCAGTAACCGTCGATGACGGCCACGGCGCGCACGACGCGTCGACCCTGAACGAGCCGGCGCCGCGATTCCTCGCGGCGCCGGCGCGTCCGGGTCGGGTCGTCGGCGGGGGCGGCGGTGCGGCATCGCGGGTCTCCTCGGCGCGGACGCCGGGATGAGACCACAGCCGCGCTTGCGGCGCGAGCGGCGCGGTCGGATCGGGTCTCGCGCCCCG
>CAZHCI010000368.1:0-1927 GCA_964530905.1 uncultured bacterium | reverse complement strand
CTTGCAGGCCGCCCGACGCCACCGAGCGGCCAACCGCAACGGACCCCATACGGTCGTCAGGCCAGTTGCTGCAAGGTGTTGGCAAGGGCACGGCCGGCGGTAGGGGGTGAAAGAGGCTTCCCCTCACGATGGTAGAGCTCGATGGCTTCCTCGACGATTCGGCAGAGCTCGGCGAAGACCTCGACTTCGTCCGCACCGTGGCATCCCCCATACAGAAGGCCTGGCGCGCTGCCCACGAAGCAGTGATCCTCTTCCGACCACGCCACGATCTTGGCGTAACGGGCGCTCTCTCTCACCTGGTGGCCTCGCTTGCTGCCGCCGTCTTCGAGACTCGCTCGCGCGACCGCTCGGACCACTTCCCTGACCCGCGGCGGCACTGCCGGTCCCCGGCGTCCGTCAACGTCGCGTCGTGGCCAGTACCTCCGCCGCCGATCACGGGTTCGACTTCGCCGTCGCTCTCGTTCGCCACGCACCTCACCTGCCCATCCCCGGACGTCCATCGACCTGTGCGCGACCGTCGCCCGCCGCTAGCGGGAGACAGGTTCGCGCCCTCGTTGCGGAGCGGGGTACCAGTGATCGACCAGCAGCGGGACACCCAGTCTGTCTGGCGGCACCTGGGGCCGGTCGACCACCACGATGTCATCTGCCCTCGGCCTCGGCGTGAAGCCGCAGCCCGAGGGCGCCCGTCACCCTGAGGATCGTATCGAACGAGGGAGTGCGGTCGCCTGAGAGCGCCTTGTAAAGGCTCTCCCGAGAGAGCCCTGCGTCTCGCGCCACTTGGCTCATACCCTTCGCTCGAGCAATGTCCCCGAGCGCCTTCGCGACGAAAGCTGCGTCCCCGTCGGCCTCCTGGAGGCAGGCCTCGAGATAGGCCGCCATCTCCTCCGGCGTTCTCAGGTGTTCGGCTACGTCATAGCGCGTCGTCACCGTCTTGGTCATGTCCTACTCCTCGAGATCGCGAGCCAGCCTCAACGCCACCCGCACGTCCTTCGCCTGGGTACTCTTGTCGCCCCCTGCCAACAAGACGATCGAGCGGCGTCCGCGCTTCTTGAAGTAGACGCGGTACCCAGGGCCGTCGTCGATCCGGAGTTCCGAGACGCCCTCACCCACCGGAGCCACGTCCCCGGGGTTCCCCGCAGCGAGGCGCTCGATCCTCGCGAGCACACGTCCTCGAGCTCGGATGTCTCGCAGTCCGTCGACCCACCTGGCGAAGGCCGCGGTCTTCCGGATCTCCATCACGTGCCAGCTCCAGTGTAGCCGCCAGGCTACAGGCGGTCAACGATCGGATCGCAACCTCGGCGCGCGCGTCGCGCCGGTCCGACCGGCATGGACGGAAGGGTGACGGCCGTCCTCTCCCGGCACGTCGCAACGGCGCACGCGAACCGCGCGCGTCCGGCGGGTACGACGCCGCGGCTCAGGCGCCGCGAACGGTTCCGCTGCCTACGAACCTACCCGGCCGTTCGCACGTCGCCTCACCACGACCCGTCCAATGCCGCGCCACCCCCGGCACGAGCCCGTACGCCCACGCGCCAGCGGCCGCCACGTCCACCGGTGCACCCGCTCGACCTCAACCAGGTCGACTTCGTTCGAGGACCACAGCGACGCCAGCGGATACTTCGCCCGACCCTTCACGCCAGTGCAATCCCTTGACGAATGTCCCGGGCCTTCGCGATCGACGCCAAGCACGAGGCGCACCCGTGCCCCACGGCCGCGCAGAAACCCTCGCCGCGACGCTCGGCGCCGGGGAAGATCTCCACCACGCCGCCCACGCAGCTCCCGGCGCGGCCGCCGCCGGCGGCGTCCAGCGAGCGTCCGACGAGCGGTCGCCGTACGTGCGCGACGAGGCACCCGCAAGGCTCCGAGTGTCCGAGAGAAGCCCCGCTTGGCCGGGGGATCAGCCCTCACCGGGGAGCTTCGCGTACAGGCA
>CAZHCI010000367.1:0-1927 GCA_964530905.1 uncultured bacterium | reverse complement strand
CGGGGGTTCGCGGACCCTTGTGAAGCGTTCGCTTCATACGTCACGACGCTATTAACGCATTCGGCCTAAACGCTTAATAGTGGATGCTGCCCAGTGCGGCTAGGGAATCGCCAGGTGGCCGCGATGCTGCGGAGGACACCTTGCGTGTCCGTGGCTCCCGGGCCAGTCGACATCGTGGCCGTCACGTGGGCATGTGTGCTTCCAGGCGCGCCGCGACTTCCTTCACCACCGTCTCGAGGTCGCCTGCCTTAAGGTCGTTGCGGCGCAGGAATGCTGACCACTGAGCTCGCTTCGAGGCATCGGTCCAAAACGCCTCCGTGAGTGCGATGGGTCGTGCCTCCACGGCTGTGCCGCGGCGCCGAAAGGTATGCACGATGGCGGCCCGCACGTCGTCCGTCCGCAGGTCGTACGTGCGGAGAATGTGCCAGAGATCGTAAAGATCCTTCATACGGCTGCTGGCCAGACCGAGGTGGGTCAAACTCTCGAGTTTCTCGGCCACGACCGTCGCCAGGGGATAGCCCTGGAGCGTTGGTGCCGGTCCGGCCAGCAGGACCGGGAACGAGACGCGTTCGGCGGCCGGCGTGACCACGTCGCCGAAGCCGACGTCGACCTGAAGCGAAATGCGGGCACGTTCGAGCGTGGCCGCGAGCTTTACGCGCACGCCCCCGTAGCGAGCCGTCTCGCGGATCGCTTCGGCCGTGACGCTGCTCGCATCGAACACCAAACCATCGGGTGCGACTGGCACGACAGAGACCTCGCGGAAGACGTCTGCCAGGTTGCTCGTGTCGTCGCTGCCGATGCGAAGCAGGTCGACGTCCTTGGTGGGCCGATGCGGTTGGGCCGTATGCACGAGTAGAAGCTGAGCGCCCTTAAGGACGAAGCCGTCGGCGTGCTGCGAGATCGACAGGCGGTACAGGAGGCGTTCGACGCCGTACCGTACGAGAACCGATTGGAACTCGAGGTGTTCTGCGCGTGCGTGATCGAGCAGGCGGGCGCGGACGCTCGCGGCGACGTTCTTCATGCGGCCACGGCTTCGAGGTACGGCTGAAGGACCTTGTCGACGCCGTCGATGCGGGCGTAGCGGCGCAGCGCACCCGGATCGCGCTCGTCGCTGGCCCAGTACGCTCGCAGTGCCTCCAGGGCGACGTCGAGCCCGACTTTGGAGCGGAATTTGAAGAGGTCGGCGATCGTCTTGCTCGGGTCGAAGATGTGCACCGGGGTGCCGCCGACGTCGTGCGTGCCGACGCCCGCTGCGAGCGCCTGCGGATGCATGTGCACGACTTCGAGCCCGACTGTCGCGCTGGTCGGTGGCTTGCTCTTGTGGGGTAGCGCCAGCCACACGCGGTGGGGGTTCTGGGTGCCGAGGCCGTGATACGCGAGTGCGGACAGGAGGCAGATGATGCCTCGCGGCGCGAGTGCGGCGACTTCGGCGAGACTGACGTGCTCGCTCACGGGCGTGGACGCCCTCGCGTAGAGACCCCGAGCCACGCGCTCCAGGACGCCAGCGCGAACGAGGCGCGTGAGGTACACGGTCGCGATGCCGGCGCGCTTCACGTCGCGGGCGCGGACCAGGCCCTGCTGGTCGACGAGATCGAGTAGTCGCGCGGTGGGGTCGTTCACGTTGTTGCTATTTTACGGCAACTGGATACGATTGCCGTAGAAATGCAACACGACACGTGTCGAGGTTTTGCATCGACAGCGTTCCTCGTTCTCATGCCGCGCTACGGGCAGTGTTCGGGCACGCAAACTCGGACGCGAGGACCGTAGGCTGGGCACGACGCCGCGGCGAAGGCGCAAGGAGACAGGGGACGGAGGCGAGGAGAAACCATGGCCAGAGAGACGGACGGCTCCGCGGACACCGGCGAACGCCTCCGCAACGAGGTCGAAGCGCTCGCCCTGCCCGCCGGCAGGCGGGTCGGAACGCCTG
>CAZHCI010000366.1:0-1935 GCA_964530905.1 uncultured bacterium | reverse complement strand
GAGTTCGCCATCGTCCTGTTCGAGGCGGAGGACAGCGCCGAGGGCGAGGGCGGCACCTTCGCGACCGTGGTGTTCGGCGACGAGGAGGAGCAGGGCTACCAGGGCGAGATGACCTGGACGTTCACCACCGACACCCCGACGCGCCTGGCGGGCACCTTCGCCGCCACGGGCCTGACGACCGAGGGCGGCCTCGGCCCCGTCGACGTCGCGGGCACCTTCGACGTCCCCATCAACCGCGCCGGCTCGCTGGTCTTCGTGCGCGACTGACGACCGCGCTTGGCGGCACGGGCCGCGCCGTCGTAACGTCTGCCCCAATGGCAGCTGACTTCGACTGGGTCGTGATCGGCTCCGGCTTCGGCGGCAGCGTCGCCGCGTTGCGGCTGGCCGAGAAGGGCTACCGCGTCTGCGTGCTCGAGAAGGGCCGGCGCTTCGCGCTGGAGGACTTCCCGCGCTCCAACTGGGACCTGCGCCGTTGGCTGTGGCTGCCCCGCTTCGGCCTGCGCGGCATCTTCCAGATGTCGTTCATGCGCCACGTGACGGTGTTCCACGGCGTGGGCGTCGGTGGCGGCTCGCTCGGTTACGCCAACGCCTTGCCCCAGCCGCACCCCGCGTTCTACCGCGCGCCCTCCTGGGCGCACCTGGGCGACTGGCGATCGGAACTCGAGCCGCACTACGCCACGGCCCGCCGCATGCTCGGCGCGACCACCGTCCCCTACGCCACGCCGGGCGACGACGTCCTGCGCGAGATCGCCCGCGAGCTAGGCCGCGAAGAGGACTTCGGGTCGCCCGAAGTCGCCGTGTACTTCGGGCAGCCAGGCGAGCGCGCACCCGACCCCTTCTTCGCTGGCGAGGGGCCCGAGGTCGTCGGCTGCACCCACTGCGGCGCCTGCATGACCGGCTGCCGCGTGGGCGCCAAGAACACCCTCGACCGCAACTACCTGCACCTGGCCGAGCGGCGAGGCTGCCGCATCGAGGCGGACACCGAGGCCCGCGCGGTGCGCCCACGCGCCGGCGGCGGCTACCTGATCGAGGCGCGCCATCGGCGGCGCACGCCGCGGGCGTTCACCGCCGACCGCGTCGTGTTCGCGGGCGGCGTCATGGGGACGCTGCCGCTGCTGCTGGCGATGAAGGAGGACCCGGCCGGCCTGCCGCGCCTCTCCGACCACCTCGGCCACGGCATCCGCACCAACAGCGAGGCGCTGCTGGGCGTGATCGCGCCGGACGCCGGCGACTTCTCCCACGGCGTGACCATCACGTCGATCCTGCAGTTGGGCGAGGACGGCCACATCGAACCGGCACGCTTCGGAAAGGGTAGCGGCTTCTTCCGACTCGTCACGCTGCCGCACGCGCCCGGCGCAACCGCTTGGGCACGCATCGGCGGCGCGTTCGCGGGCTACCTGCGGCACCCGCGGAAGTGGTGGCGGTCCCTGACGGCGCGCGACTTCGCGCGCGCCAGCCAGATCCTGCTGTACATGCGCGCGACGGACGGCAGCATGCGGGTGCGGCTGGGCCGCGGCCTGCGGACCGGCTTCCTACGCGGCCTGGTCACCGAGCTCGACGACCCGGCCCACGCACCGCGCGCGTTCATGGAGGAAGCGACCGACCTGGCGCGGCGCTGGGCCGAGAAGGTGCGTGGGGTGACCGCCGCCATGTTCACCGAGACGCTGCTCGGCGTGCCGTCGACCGCCCACGTGCTCGGCGGCTGCTGCATGGGCGCCGACGCCTCCGAGGGCGTGATCGACCGCGACCACCGCCTCTTCGGCTACGACGGCCTGTACGTGATCGACGGCGCCGCCGTCAGCGCGAACCCGGGCGTCAACCCGGCGCTGACGATCACCGCGCTCGCGGAGCGGGCGATGGCGAAGGTGCCGGCGAAGGGTGCCTCTGCCCGGGTGACCTGAGGGACGCGTGCGCCGCTGGTGGGCCGCTGGTGAG
>CAZHCI010000365.1:0-1936 GCA_964530905.1 uncultured bacterium | reverse complement strand
GGCGTCGGCCGCGGCCGCCGCTCCGGCGAGCCGATCCACGTCACGCTCGGCGGTGCCCAGCGCCAGCAACGCCCGGGCGCGACCGGCCGGATCGCCGACGCGCTCGGCGCGCTCGAGGGCGCGGAGCGCCAGCGGCGCGGCCTTCGCCGGCGCTCGCCAGCCGAGGTGCGCCAGGGCGAGGCCCGCGAGGGGCAGGACCGAGACCGCCTCGGAGGTCGAGAACTCGCTCACGCCCAGCGCCTCGCCGAACGCCTCGACCGCGTCCCTGGGACGTCCGAGCGCCAGGGCGACCTCGCCCCGGACGCACAGCGCGCCGATCTGGAGCGGGCCGTCGCGGTGGCGCCGCGCGAGATCCGAGGCGTGCCCGGCGCGCCGCTCGCCCTCCGCCAACGCCGCCTCGTCGCCGCGCCAGGCGAGCGCCGAGGCGAGCTGCAGCTCCACGTAGCCGTCCTCCCCGGTCGCGGACGCCGCGTACAGCACGCCCAGCGCGTCGTCGATCCGGCCCAGGAAGATGCGCAGCTGCCCCAGTCGGGCGTGCAGGCGCGCACGCTGCGGCGGGCCGAGCGGCGACGGCCCCGCGAGCTCGCTCGCGAGGCGCGCCTCGGCGGCGACCGGATCGGCGCTCCAGATCTCGGCGACCTCGCGGAGCAGCAGGGCGGCGCGGGCATCGTCCGTGGCCATGCGCATCACGATAGCGGGCCCCCGCGCCGAAGCGGTAGCGTGAACGGGTGCGACGCATCGTCCATCTCGACGCCGACGCGTTCTACGCCGCGGTCGAGCAGCGCGACCGGCCCGAGCTGCGGGGCCTGCCGATCGCGGTGGGAAGCGGCGCGCGTCGCGGGGTGGTGATGACCGCCAGCTACGAGGCTCGGCGGTTCGGCGTGCGGAGCGCCATGCCGTCGGCCGAGGCGCTCAGGCTCTGCCCCGAGCTGCGGTTCGTGTCGCCGCGGATGGACGCCTACGCGGAGGCGGGACGCGCGCTGCTCGATCTGTACCGCTCCTACACCGACCTGGTGGAGCCGCTGGCGTTGGACGAGGCGTACCTCGACGTGACCGACCCGAAACGGGGCCCGGCCAGCGGAACCCGCATCGCCGAGGCGATCCGGCGCGAGGCGCGAGACGCCACCGGACTGATCGTCTCCGCGGGGGTGTCGTACTGCAAGCTGCTGGCCAAGCTGGCCAGCGACGACGCGAAGCCCGACGGCCTGCTGGTGGTGCCGCCCGACGAAGCGACCGCGTTCCTGGCGGCCCTCCCCGTCCGGCGGATCCACGGCGTCGGTCCCCGCACGGCTGCGCGGCTGACCGAGCTCGGGATCGATACGGCCGGCCGGCTTCGCGAGCAGGACCCCGGCGAGCTCGAGGCGCGCTTCGGCAAGCTGGGCCGGCACCTGTGGCGGATGGCGCGAGGCGAGGACGACCGACCGGTACGGCCCGACCGCGAGCGCAAGTCGGTGTCGTCCGAGACGACGTTCGCGCGCGACCGGCGCGGCGTCGCCGCCCTGCTCGCGGAGCTTCCCGCCGTGTGCGCGTCCACCGCGCGGCGTGCCGGCCGTGCACGGGTTCGCGGCCACGTGGTCGTCGTGAAGGTCAAGGACGCGAGTCACCGGATCGTCACGCGTCAGCGCCGCACGGCGCGACCGGTCGCCAGCGCCGCCGAGCTGTGCGCGGTCGCGACCGAGCTGCTGCGCGACCGCGTTCCGTTGGACCGCCCCGTGCGCCTGCTGGGCGTGGGACTGGCGGGCCTCGTGCCCGAAGGCGCGCCCGAGGTTCAGCCGGCGCTGTTCCCCGACCTGCTGATGGGATCCGCCGGGCACGACACCGGACGCGACACCGGACGCGACACCGGACGCGACGACGCGTCGAGCTAGAGCTCGAGCGGTACGCCGTCCTTCACGACGTCCGCCGTCCGGCCCCGCTCACGCAGGTGATCGCGGAA
>CAZHCI010000364.1:0-1968 GCA_964530905.1 uncultured bacterium | reverse complement strand
GGCGGCTGGTGGGCATGAAGTGGATCAGCGGAGATCCGCATCGGCCGTCGCCCACGATCGGAGGTCTGATCGTGCTCGAGGATCCCGGCATGGGGGGCCTCCGCGGCCTCGTGTCGGCCGCCGGCCTCACCGGCGCGCGCACCGCTGCCGTGAGCCTGGCGGCGCTGCGGCTGGTTCCGGCCCGGACCGAGCGTGTGGCGGCGGGCCGTGCCCCGCACGTCGTGTTCGTCGGTGGTGGCGTCCAGGCGTTCTCGCATCGGGAGGCGTTGGCGGCCCTCGTTCCGGACGCCACCGTCCGCTTCGTGACACGGCGCGACGCCGGGCAGCTTCCGCTGCGCGACGGCGACGACGTGGTGCGGCCCGAGCGCTTGGGCGCGTCGCTTCCGGACGCGGACGTCGTGATCACGTCGGTGGCGTTCGGCACCGCCGGTCGCGAGATCGACGCCGGTCGCCTCGCTCCCGGCGCGACGGTGATCGCGACCGACTACGCGACCGCCGTCACGGCCCGGACGGTGCGTGGGGTCCGCGACCAGCCGGCCCCCGAGGGCCTTCCGCGACTGATCGTCGACGATCGTGCGCAGTTCGACGCCACCCGCGTGGGCGGCAAGCTGCCGGGATACGCTCCGGCCGACGCCGCCCTGGGCGAGCTGATCGCGGACGCCGACGGGGTCGGACGCGCCGTGCGCGAGCGGCCGGTGGGGACGACCGTGATCGTGAACCACCTCGGCGTCGCGGTGTGCGACCTGGCGATCGGCTGGGCGGTCCTCCAGGCGGCCGAGGCGGCGGGGGCCGGCGCGGAGCTCGCTCGGTGAGTCGCCACGAACAGCCAGGGGCGCTGCGACTGGACCCGCTGTCGGTGCCGGCGTTCCGTCGGGCGTCCGCCTCGGGCGCCGGCGGGCGTCACGGCGCGGTCGAGGTGCTGGACTACCACACGGCGGGAGAGCCGTTCCGGATCGTCACCGCAGGCGGGCCCGAGATCGAGGGCGGAACGATCCTGGAGCGGCGGCGCTGGCTTCGTGACCGGGCGGACGGGCTGCGCCGCCTGCTGATGTGGGAGCCCCGCGGGCACGCGGACATGTACGGCGGCGTGCTGGTGCCGCCCGACCACGAGGAGGCGGTCTGCGGGGTGCTGTTCCTCCACAACGAGGGCTACTCCACGATGTGCGGTCACGGCACGATCGCCCTGGCGACCGCGCTGGTCGAGAGCGGGACGGTGCCCGTCAGCGCGCCCGCCACCCGCTTCGGGATCGACGCCCCCTGCGGGCCGCTCTCGGCCGAGGCGCGCGTCGATCCGGACGAGCTCCGTTCGGCCCGCGCCGAAGGAAGGACGCCCCGCGTCCGCGAGGTCGCCTTCGAGAACGTGCCCTCGTTCGCCGCCGCCCTGGACGCCACCGTGGACGTCCCGGGCTTCGGCGAGGTGCGCTTCGACGTCGGCTACGGCGGCGCGTTCTACGCCGTGCTGCCGGCGCGGCGGATGGGGCTGGACCTGGCGCGCGAGCGGACGCCGGAGCTGGTCGCCGCCGCCAGGACGCTGGTGGACGCCGCCCGCGCGGCGATCCGGGCGGGCGGTCCCGTCGCGGACGCGCTGGGCGTGCGTCATCCCCACGAGGACGACCTGTCGTTCCTGTACGGCGCCATCCTGACCGGGCCTGCGGAGGATCCGTCGCACCACGACCGCAACCTGTGCGTGTTCGCCGAGGGCGAGGTGGACCGCTCGCCGACCGGCTCGGGCGTGTCGGCGCGCCTCGCGATCGAGCATGCGCGCGGCCGCATCGGCACGGGCGAGGAGGTCGCCGTCGAGTCGATCCTGGGGCGAGACTCGGTGTTCGTGGGCCGCATCGTCCGCACCGAGCGCTGGGGAGGGCTGGACACCGTCGTGCCCGAGATCCGCGGGAGCGCGCACGTCACCGGTCGGGCGTCGTTCGTGCTGGACGAGGGCGACACGATCGGCGAAGGGTTCCTGCTGCC
>CAZHCI010000363.1:0-1986 GCA_964530905.1 uncultured bacterium | reverse complement strand
GCCGACCACTGCATGCACGAAGATACACGTTGCCGCATGAGGTTCACAAGCCGTACGGGAGCGCACGGCGCCCACGCGACCGGCCGTCGTCAGCTGCGCCTCGGCGGGCTCGCGTCGGGGGCCGTCGACGACGCGCGCCGGCGCCGCAGCAGGTCCCACGCCCCCAGCGCCAGCGCGGCGAGGATGAGCAGCTGAACGACGCGCATCATGTCGTGCAGGGCGCCGACCTGGGCGAGGATCGGTGCGGAGCTTCCCTCGATCCCCTCCAGGTCGCCGGCGCGAGCGGCCGCGCGGGCCGCCCAGAGGCTGCCCAGGACCGCGATGCCGGTCGTCTGCCCGAGCGCGCGCGTGAGGCCGAGCAGGCCGCCGGCCACGCCGGAGCGGCCGGGCGGCGCGGCGCCCATGATCGCGCTGTTGTTCGGCGTCTGGAACGTGCCCATCCCGATGCCGACCGGCACGAACCGCATCACGAACCCGAGAGGCGTCGTGGCCGCGGACAACGTTCCGACCAGGCCGAACCCCAGCAGCGCGAACGCCAGGCCGACCAACGTCACGATCCGCTCTCCGTACCGGTCCGCGAGCGCACCGGCGATGGGAGCGATGATCACCAGCAGGATCGGCGTGACCGACATCAGCAGGCCGACGTTGCGCGGAGCGAGGCCGAGCACGTTCTCGAGGTAGAACGGCATCACGAAGATCGTCCCCGCGATCGACACGAACGCGGCCAGGCCGACCGCGAGCCCGATCGTGAGTCGCGCGTCGGCGAACATCGCGAGGTCCACCACCGGATGCGGCGAGCGACGCTCGATCCACACGAACAGGGGAAGCGCCAGGGCGGCCAGCGCGAAGGCGGCCACGATGAGCGGATCGTCGAAGCCCCGGTTCTGGCCCAGCGTCAGCGCCAGCGACAACGTCGTCAGCATCCCCGTCAGCACGGCGGCTCCCGGCAGGTCGAAGCGCTGCGCCGCTCCGCGCTCGTAGCTGGGCACGAACCACCAGGCGAGGGCCGCGCCGATCGCGCCCACCGGCGCTCCCATCAGGAACACCCAGCGCCAGCCCGCCTCGACCAGCAGGCCGCCCAGCGCAGGGCCCAAGACGATGCCGGCGGAGAGCACCGCGCCGTTGACGCCGATCGCGCGACCGCGCTCTTCGGCGGGGAAGACGTCCGTCACGATCGCGAGTCCCACGCCGGTGAGCACCGCCGAGCCGACCCCGTGCAACAGCCGAAACGCGATCAGGGCGGGCAGGCTGGGCGCCGCACCGGTCGCGAGGGAGGCGGCGGCGAAGATCACGAAGCCGGCGGTGAAGATCACGCGCTTGCCCAGCATGTCCGCCAGCCGGCCCACGATCGGCAGCAGCGCCGCGGTGGCCAGCAGGTAGGCGAGCACGACCCACTGCACCAGCGCGAACGGCGCACCGAACGCCCGAACGAGCGAGGGAAGCGCGACGTTCACGCTGGTCGCCATCACGCTGGCCGCGAACGCGCCCAGCGCGGCGGCGAGCAGGATCCACCTGCGCCTGGAGGGGTCGCGAACCGCGTCGTCGAACGTCACCGCGACACCACACCACGTCCCGAGCGGCCGTGCTGTGTCGGAGGGTCCGGTACCGGACTCGTCGAGGTCAGCCCTTCCCTCAGCCCTTTACGCTGCCGGCCAGCAGCCCGCGAATGAAGTAGCGACCCAGCACGATGTAGATCAGCAGCGTGGGCAGCGCCGCCAGGATGGCGCCCGCCATCGGCAGGTTCCAGTTCACCGCCTCGCCGCCGGCGAGGTTCGCGAGCGCCACCGTGATCGGCTGACTCTCCTGACGGGTGAGGGTGACCGCGAAGAGGAACTCGTTCCAGATCTGGGTGAACTGCCAGATGACCACGACGACGAATCCCGAGATCGACAGCGGGAAGATGATGCGCGTGTAGATCCCGAAGAACCCGGCCCCGTCGATCTTGGCGGCGTCCAGCATCTCGTCGGGGACCTCGGCGTAGAAGTT
>CAZHCI010000362.1:0-1993 GCA_964530905.1 uncultured bacterium | reverse complement strand
ACGATGATCTTGCCTTCCGGCAGCACGTCGATGTCCTGGTCCCACTCGCGGTAGAGCGCGCGCGTGATCGGCTGCGAGGCCTCGAGTACGACGAGGGCATCGATGTCGGAAGCCTCCGTCGCCTCTCCGCGCACCCAGGAGCCGTAGAGGACGACGCCCACGAGATCGGCTCCGAAGGCGGCTGCCGCTCGGGCGGCGACAGCGGCGCCGGGTCCGGTGGGATCGGTTCCCGGAGCAGCGAGCGCTCGGACGCAGTACTCGTTCAACGACAGGCCGGCGCGGTGCGCGGTATCGCGCAGGGTGCCGTGGAGCGCCGGTGGCAGGCGCAGCACGAAGCGGCCCGATGGCATGTCGCGAGGAGCGCTAGTACCACTCATGGCGTACACGATATCACGCCGTGGTCCCTGCTGGCGCGTCGATGCAGAGCATCAGCCCCGACGAACGGCGTCGACGAACGCCCGTTCGCGCTCGCGCGCCCGCTCCCGCCTCTCGGCGGCGGCGCGCGCGTAGACGCGGACGACGTAGCCCGCGCACGCCGCCGCCGCGAGCAGCACCAGCAGGCCGAGCAGCAGGCGCCCCTGCACGACGAAGAGGACCCCGTACAGCACGAGGATGACGGCCATCGTCGCCATCACCAAGGGGCCCGCGCGGATGCCGACCATGCGTGCATGCTACGGGGTGGCCGTGGCGCGAGGTCGTGGATCGCGGGACCGCCCGCCACCCGTCGCGGCGCGGGCAGCCGCACGCCGCCGAGACCCGCCGGTGTACCCTGGGCGTCGGAGGCCGACGATGACGATGGCGACGGTGCCCCGCGGTCCGTGGGACGTCGAGTACTACAAGGAGCAGGGGCTGTACTTCCACCTCGTCGAGGTCAGCGAGGTCGTTCCCGGGTCGGCCCGTGTGGTGGTCAAGGACCGCGGCGAGATGCTGATGTTCGGCAGCTACTCGTACCTGGGTCTGATCGGCCACCCGGCGATCGACCGCGCGGCGCAGGAGGCCATCGCCAGGTACGGCACGGGCACCAACGGCGTGCGCCTGCTGGCCGGGACGTTGCCGCTCCACAACGAGCTCGAGACCAGCATCGCGGCGTTCAAGGGGACCGAGGCGGCCATCGCCTTCGCGAGCGGCTACATGGCCAACATCTCCACGATCTCGGCCCTCCTCGATCGCCACGACACCGTCATCTGCGACAAGCTGGACCACGCCAGCATCGTCGATGGCTGCCTCCTCTCGGGCGCCAAGATGGTGCGCTTCCGGCACAACGATCTCGATCACCTGGCGGAGCGTCTGGAGCGCGCCAACCCCGATCGCCAGCGCATGGTCATCGTGGACGGCGTGTACAGCATGGACGGCGACATCGCCGACCTGCCCGGCATCCGGGCGTTGTGCGACCGTTACGGCGCCCTGCTCATGGTCGACGAGGCGCACTCGCTCGGCGTCCTGGGGGCGACGGGCACGGGCATCGAGGAGCACTTCGGCATGGGGCCGGAGACCATCGACATCAAGATGGGGACCTTCAGCAAGTCCATCCCCAGCGTCGGTGGGTTCGTCGCCGGATCGGCCGAGATGATCACGGGCCTCAAGCACAAGGCGCGCGGGTTCATCTACTCGGCCGCCATCCCACCGGCGTCCGCCGCCGCCAGCATCGCGGCGCTGCAGGTCATCCGCGACGAGCCGGAGCGGGTTCGGAGCCTGCAGGAGAAGTTCGCCTACTTCCAGGGCAAGCTCAAGGCCGCTGGCTTCGACCTGCTGTCGAGCCAGGCCGCCATCGCGCCGGTCGTGTGCGGCACGGACGAGCAGGCGACGCGCCTGATGATGCACTGCGTGGATCACGGGATCTTCGTGCAGGCCATCCTGCCACCGGTCGTTCCCGTGGGCCTGGCGCGCCTGCGGGCGACGGTGACGGCGAACCACACGATCGAGGACATCGACTACGCGGTCGAGGTGCTGACGGACGGCGCCCGCAAGCTGGGGATCCTCTAGCGGGACGACG
>CAZHCI010000361.1:0-1994 GCA_964530905.1 uncultured bacterium | reverse complement strand
GACGCCCTCGCCGCCGTGCGCGCCGACCTCGAGACGACCCAGACGGAGATCGCACGCCTGACGGGGGCGCGCGGCATCTACACGGTCCAACCCGCCGACTCCCTGTCGTCCATCGCGACGTTCTTCTACCGCGACGGCAACCGCTGGCCCGACATCCTCGCGGCGAACGACAACCTGGTCGACGACCCCGACCTGATCTTCACGGGGATGGTGCTGATCATTCCCGAGTGAGGCACCGTCTCGTTCGGCAAGCTCGGATCGGCCGCGGCTCCCCAGCTGCGGCCGATCCCGGCTCTGCCACCGTGTCGAGCGCCCAGGGGGTCAAGCGGGCCGCTCCCCATGCGTGGATCCGTTGCCCCGCCTTCCCCTACGATGACGCCATGGAACCGCCGCCCGGCACGACGCCGCCGATGGAGCTACTACCTCTCCACCTGCCCCTCTTGACCGACGACTACGTCCGCGCGCTGCTGCCTCTCGCGGTGGCGCTGCGGAAGGAGTCGCGACCCGACGACGCGCCCCCGACCGCCGCGAGCGTCCGCGGGTCGCTCGCGGCGACGGCCGGCATGAAGGAGTTGGCGGTGGAGATGATCGTCGCCTGGGAGGGCGTTCGCGCCATCGGCCGGGCGGTTGCGTTCTTGCCCACCGGGGTCGACAACCGCCACATGCTGCAGTTCGACCCGCAGGTCCTGCCGGAGCGCCGCAGGCGTGGCGTAGGCCGGGCCATGCTGCGGTGGGCACTCGAGGTCGCGCGCAAGAACGGACGACGCCTGATCATCGGCGGAACGGGTGCGCGGGTGCCCGCCGGCGATGCGTTCGCGCTCGCCTTCGGCGCGCGCGCCTCGTTGCAGGCCAGCCTCAACGAGCTCGACCTCGAGGAGCACGGCCCTCGGCTCTTCGGGCCCGACGGGTTGGTCGCGGCCTGGATCCGCGAGGGCCCGGGGCGCGCCCCCGGATACGAGCTGGCGTGGGTGCCGCGTCCCTACCCTCGGGCGGCGCTGGCGCCCTTCGCGGCCTTGAAGTCCGCGATGAACGACGCGCCGCGCGGCGAGCTCGACGTCGAGGACCGGGTCTACACCGAGGATTCCTTGCGCGACATGGATGCCTACGAGTCGGCCGCGGGCTACCAGTCGTGGTCACTGGTGGCGCGGCATGCCGCGAGCGGCGACTACGCGGGGTTCACGGAGCTGGTGTGGCACCCCGAGAACCCAGCGATCGGCTTCCAGGGTGACACCGGCGTGGTGCCGGCCCACCGTGGACACGCGCTCGGCAAGTGGTTGAAGGCGACGATGCTCGAGCGCCTCCACCGCGAGCGCCCGCAGGTGCGGGTGGTCCGAACCGGCAACGCCGACAGCAACGAGGCGATGCTGGGGATCAACCGCGCGCTCGGGTTCCGCCAGGCGGAGGGGGGAAACGCCTATCAGTTGGACGTGGAGGAACTCGCGCGGCGCCTGTGACCGCCTGAGCGCACGGATCCGGCCGTGATGGTCAAGGCCCGCCGGTCTGGGCCGCGGGCACGGGCGCGCCCCAGTCCTCGAGCCAGCCGCGCAACGTGGCGATCTCCTCGCTCTGGGCGCGCGCGACCTCACGCGCCAGGGCGGCGACCTCGGGCCGAGGGGCCGGGTCGAGCGCCAGCGCCTCCTCGGCCATCGCCACCGCCATCTCGTGGTGGCGGACCATGTCGGTGACGAACACCACGTCGACCTCGGAGGGCGCCAGGCCCGTGAGCGCGCGCATCATCGGCGCGTAGGGCGCGGGCTCGACCGCCGGGTGCCAGGCGGAGAGCCAGGCGCGCAGCGTGGCGATCTCGTCCGCCTGCGTCGCCACGATGTCCCGCGCCAACGCGCGGACCTCGGCGCGCTCGCCGCGCTCGGCCACCTCGCGGGCGACGTCGACGGCCTCCTGATGGTGCGGGATCATGCCGGCGATGAAGTCCGCCTCGCTGGCGATGGGCGCGTGCGGCGCCGTGCTGGCGCCGTGGCCGGCGGCACCGTGCC
>CAZHCI010000360.1:0-2000 GCA_964530905.1 uncultured bacterium | reverse complement strand
GGCTTCGCGCAGCACGTGGCGCACGTCCGCGGAACGGTCCGCGACGCGGACGACGTCGACGCGGTCGTGGCGGACAGCGACGTCGTCATCTACGCCACCGGCGCGGAGAGCGTCACCGCCCGGCTGCGTCCGTTCATGGAGGCGTTCGAGTACCGCCACGTTCCCGATCCGGTCTGGATCGAGGACGAGATCGCGCCGATCGTCAGGTCGCTGCTCGCGTCGGGTGCCGCGTCGCCCGTGTCGCGCGAGACGGCCGAGACGACCGAGACGCCCCCGGTTTCCACCATGCCCACGACGCCCACCTTCCACCGTCCTGACAAGGAGTGACCATGCACGCACACGACATGAGCTGGTTCGACGTCGAGCGTTACCTGAAGCACGACGATCGTGCCGTCGTCCCGCTCGGCAGCATCGAGCAGCACGCCTACCTCAGCCTGGGCGTCGACAACATCCTCTCGCAGCGGGTGGCTTTGGACGCCGCGGAGCCGCTGGGCGTGCCCGTGTTCCCGGGCGTGAACTACGGCCTGACCCCGTACCAGGTGGGCTACCCGGGCACCGTCACGCTGCGCGTCGCGACGTACCTGGCCGTGCTGCGCGACCTGATGGACGGCCTTTCCCGGCAGGGCTTCCGCCGCATCTTGTTCGTGAACGGTCACGGCGGCAACGCCTCGGGCCGCGGGCTGCTCCAGGAGTGGATGATGGACCACCCCGAGACCACGGTGAAGTGGCACGACTGGTGGAGCGCCCCCAAGACCATGGCCAAGGTCCGCGAGATCGATCCCGTGGCCTCGCACGCCTCGTGGATGGAGACGTTCCCGTGGACCCGCCTCGAGGGCGTCACGCCCCCAGACGCGCAGAAGCCGATGACGGACGTCGACGTCCTGCGGCTGCTCTCGCCGGCCGGCGTACGCGCCTACATGGGCGACGGCAACATGGGCGGCGAGTACGCCAAGCCCGACGCGACGATGCTGGAGCTCTGGCAGGTGGGCGTCGAAGAGACGCGCGCCGCCATCGAGGGGCCGTGGAGCGCGTGACGTGCGAACGCTGATCTGGGGCGCCGGCGCGATCGGCGGCACGATCGCCGCGTACGCCGCGCGTGCCGGCCGCGAGCTCACCCTCGTCGACGTGGACGTGGATCACGTCGACGCCATGAACGCCGACGGCCTGCGGATCACCGGGCCGGTGGACGCCTTCACCGCCCAGGTGAGCGCCGTCACGCCGGACCGCGTCCACGGTCGGTGGGACGCCGTGCTGCTCTGCACCAAAGCGCTGCACACCGAAGCCGCCGCCGATGCGATCGCACCGATCCTGGCCGAGGACGGCTTCGTCGTCTCCGTCCAGAACGGACTGAACGAGTTCGCGATCGCAGGGCGCGTCGGCGTCCAGCGGACCGTCGGAGCGTTCGTCAACTTCGGGGCGGACTACCTGGAGCCCGGCGTGATCCACCTCGGAGGTCGCGGCGCCGTCGTCGTCGGCGAGCTCGACGGCCGGCCCAGCGAGCGGCTGGACTGGCTGCTGGACCTGCTGCGCACCTTCGAGCCGAACGCCATCGCGACCGAGAACATCTGGGGCTACCTGTGGGGGAAGATGGGCTACGGCGCGATGCTGTTCGCGAGCGCGCTGTGCGACGAGAGCATCGCCGACGTGCTGGACTCGCGCGAGGCGCGCCCGATCCTCGACGAGCTCGCTGCCGAGGTCCTCGCGGTGGCCCGCGCCGAGGGGGTGACGCCGTTGGGCTTCAACGGCTTCGATCCGGTCGCGTTCGGACCGGACGGCGACGCCGTCTCCCGCGCCGCCTCGTACGAGGCGATGGTCGCGCACAATCGCGGCTCGGCCAAGTCGCACAGCGGCGTCTGGCGCGACCTGGCGGTGAGGAAGCGCAAGACCGAGGCCGACGCCCAGTTCGGTCCGATTCTGGCGCGAGCCGAGGCGCACGCCTTGCAGGTGCCGCTCACCCGTCGCCTGGTCGAGGTCGTGCGCCACGTCGAGTCGGGCGACCG
>CAZHCI010000359.1:0-2007 GCA_964530905.1 uncultured bacterium | reverse complement strand
TGATCGTGAAGAACCCCAGCTTGCCCCAGAAGTAGACCAGCACCGTCGAGAGCCGCACCATGTCGGGCGAGGCGAGCCACTTGTGGTCGACGCCCGAGACGCCCAGCACGAAGTTGACCCACTGGTTGGCGATGCCACGCGGGTCGAGCAGCATCAGCCAGATGGCGGCGGCGACGACGCCAGGGATGACCGCCGGCGTGTACAGCGCCATCTGGAAGAAGCGCTGCAGCCTCAGGCGCGACACGATGAGGGTGGCGAGCAGCAGCGACACCAGGACGAGCGGCACGGCGGTGCCGACCGTGAAGAGGCCCGTCGCCTTCCAGGAGTTCCAGAACTGCGCCGAGTTCCACAGGTCGGCGTAGTTCTGGAACCCCACGAAGCGGGGCGGTTGCAGCGACAGGACGTTCTTGCGGTGCAGGCTGAGGACGAAGGCGTTGACGATGGGGTAGAACGCGAACAGGCCGAAGAAGGCGAGGGCTGGGACCACGAAGGCCCAGCCCCACAATGCCCTTCGTGTGCCGACGGTCAGTCGTAGCGAGCTACGGGCCATCGGCAGCCGCCCTCAGTACTCGCCGCGCAGCGCGCGCTCCACGCCCTCCCGCATGGTGATGAGCACCTCGGCAGGTTCGCGATTCTGCAGCATGACGGCCTCGACGGCGTCCTGCAGCACCTGCTGGATCTGGGGAGAGGCGTCGCCGTAGTAGATGGCGGGCGCGCGGGCGAGGTCGGCCATGAAGACGTCGGAGTACGGGTGGTTCTTGAACGTGTCGCTGTCGAGCACCGCCTGCGATGCCTGCAGCAGGCCCGCCCGGGCGAAGAACTCCTCGGCGAACTGGGTCAGGTAGCCGATGAACTCCCAGGCGGCCTCCTGCTCATTGGCGCTCGACTGCGCGTTCACCATCCAGTAGTGGCCGTAGTACGCCCCCGCGAGGTCCTCGACCGCGTCCTCCCAAACGGGGAAGGGGACGACCATCCAGCCCTCGCCGGGCAGGAAGCCGGGGTTGTCGTTGGCGATGCGGGCGATCTGGTACTGGCCCGACTCCATCATGCCGATGTCGTCGTTGTCGAAGTTGAACAGCGCGCGGGCGTTGGCGTAGGTCGGGCCCCCGAGGTTGCGGCCGTGCGGGCCCCACTCGCGGAAGTACTCGAGCACGCGCAGCCACGCCTCGTCGTTGACGATGGCGCTCTCGCCGTCGTCGGCGATGAGCTGGCCGCCGAGCTGCTGCGCCATCGGCACCATGAAGTTCAGGTAGTACGGGTAGCGGAAGTCGAAGCCGCGCCGGGTGATGATCTCGCCGTCCCGCACGGTGAGCTGATCGGCGATCTCCATCATCTCTTCCCAGGTCTTCGGGTAGTCGGTGAGCGGGTCGAGCCCGGCATCGCGGAACACGTTCATGTTGAGGAAGATGGCCCAGTTGGTGAGTTCCAGCGGGATGCCGTACGGCACGCCGTCGACCGTGACGGGGTCGAGCATGCCGTCGAGGTACGCGTCGTAGAACGCGTCGTACGACCCGAACCCGGCGGCGACCGGGTCGACCGGCACGACGCGTTGGTTCACGATGTACGGGTACTCGTTGAAGGTCTCCATGTTGAAGATGTCGGGCCCGCGATTGGCGGCGAACGCCGTCAGGATCAGCTGTGCCAACGCGTTGGACGGGTGCGTGACGCGGGTGATGATGATGTCCGGGTGCTCGGCGTGGAACTGCTCGATGAGTTCCTCTTCGAGGGCGGTGCGGTTGGGGTCTTCGTGCGTCCAGTACTCAATCTGAACCTGTGCGAGAGCGACCGAGAACGACATGATGAGCGCGAACGAGAGGACGGTCAACCGAAGGCGTGACATGGTTCCTCCTCTACCCGCGGTGGCCCCGCGGTTCCTTGCTCTTGGCCCGACACCTCATGGTACTCCTGTCCCGGCGCGGGCCCGTTCTTCCTGATGCCCTACCCCAGCGCGTCGACGGCTCGGCGTTGGCGCCCGGCGAGGGGTCGCCGGGCGCCGCTGGCGAGGCG
>CAZHCI010000358.1:0-2018 GCA_964530905.1 uncultured bacterium | reverse complement strand
GTGGACGTGCCGGCAGTGGGGGCGCAGGCGGCCAGCAGCAAGGCCAGCGCGGCGAGGACGGTCGGGACGGTTCTGATCATGGTGCCTCCGCGAAGATGACGATGGGGACGAGACGAGATGACGTTCGGGACGATGCGACGAGGACGGACGTCCCATCGTACGTCGATCGCTGCGAGCGTGCTACCCGGTGGCGTCGTTCCAGCCGAGCGCCTTCAAGGCTGCAGCCGGCTGCCGTCCCGCGGGAACGCCCGCGCGAAGCGCACGTTCGGAATGCCCAGCAACAGCGCAGTGAGCCGCTCCGCTCCGATCGCGAAGCCGCCGTGCGGCGGCATGCCGTGCTTGAACACCTCGAGGTAGCCCTCGAAGCGGCGGGGGTCCATGCCGCGCTTCCGTAGCTCCTCCACCAGCACGTCGTGCTCGTGGACGCGCTGACCGCCGGAGGTGATCTCGACCCCGCGGAACAGCAGGTCCACGCCGCGCGTCAGGCCGTCGCCGGTCGGATAGGTGTAGAACGGTCGCGCCGCCTCGGGGTAGCGCGTGACGAACACGAAGTCGCTGCCGTGCTCCTCCTTCGCCCAGCGGCCGACCAGCCGCTCGGCCTCCGGGTCCAGGTCCTTGCCGCCGGGCGCGTGACCGTAGCGCTCCTCGACCAGCTTGCGGGCCTCGAGCAGCTCGATGCGGGGGAAGCGTCCGGCGATCACCGGCGCCTGGGCGCCCAGCAGCGCCAGCTCCGCGGCGCAGCGCTCGCCCACCCGCCGCATCATCGAGCCCAGCAGCGCCTCCTGCAGATCCATCACGTCGCCGTCGTCGTCGATGAAGCCCATCTCGACGTCCAGGCTGAGGTACTCCGCGAGGTGCCGGGTGGTGTGCGACGCCTCGGCCCTCCAGACCGGCGCGGTCTCGTACACCCGCTCGTGCACCGCGATCATGATCTGCTTGTAGAGCTGCGGCGACTGCGCCAGGTACGCCCGCTTGCCGTAGTAGTCCACCTCGAACATGTCGGCCCCGCCCTCCGCGCCGGCGGCGACCAGCTTGGGCGTGAAGATCTCGGTGAACGCCTCGGCGTCCAGGAACGCGCGGAAGGCGCCGACGAGCTCGGCCTGCACCCTCAGCATCGCTTGCGCCTCGAGCCCGCGCACCGTCACGTGGCGGTAGGCGAGGAGGGTATCGGGGTTCGCGTGCCAGCTCTCCTTCGAGATCTCGACCGGCGTGGGCTCCGTCGCCTGGCTCAGGACGCGAAGGTCGTCCGCCTGGACCTCGAACCCGCCGGGCGCCTTGGGCGAGGCGGCGACCGTGCCGCGGACCTCGACGCACGACTCCTGCAGCGGGATCTCGGTGCCGTGGAACACGCACTGCGCCGCGCCGGTCCGGTCCCGGAGCACCAGGAACTGCACGCCGCCCAGGTCGCGGCGCGCGTGCACCCAGCCGCGCAGCGTCACGCGAGCCCCGTCGTGGGCGGGGAGCTCGCGCGTCAGCGTTCGTTCGCTTCCGTCCTCGTTCATGCCGGCCTGCCTTCCTGGGCACGCACGCCAGGTCGCACGAAAAGACCCCCGGAGCCGAGCCCCGGGGGTCCAACGCGTCGATCGACGGCGCCCTACGCCCCGAGGCCCCCCACACGCGAATTGTCGTCCCGACGGATCGGGGCGGCACGGCACGCGAGGTGGGGTCCCAGGGCGAGCATGTCAGGGAGCCTAGCCCGTGCGGGGCTCCCTGTCAAAGGAGGCCGCCGCCCGGGCGCGTCACCCCAGCCGCACCGCCGTGCCGGACGCCGACACCATCAGCATGCTGCCGCCGGAGCCGGACTGGATGCTCTCGTAGTCGAGGTCGATGCCGATCACGGCGTCCGCGCCCATCGCGCGGGCAGCGACCTCCATCTCGCGGACGGCGATCTCCTTCGCCTCGCGCAGCGAGCGCTCGTAGCCGCCGCTGCGCCCGCCGACGATGTCGCGGATGCCGGCGAAGAAGTCGCGGAACACGTTGGCGCCCAGGATCGCCTCGCCCGTGACGAGGCCCAGGTA
>CAZHCI010000357.1:0-2025 GCA_964530905.1 uncultured bacterium | reverse complement strand
CGGCGAAGCCGTCGTCGCCCTGGCCCGGGGCGCGCCGGTTGCGGTGGTGGAGGTGCACGTGGGCCACGGTCCCATCGCGCAGGCCGCGCTCCAGCACGGGGGTCACCGGTTCGGACTCGCCGAGGCGGGCGGCGCGGGTGTCGATCATCGTGCGCAGGCCCGGGTGTTCGACCGCCCGCACGATGGCGGCGGCCTCGGCCCAGTTCGTGACGAAGCGTGTCTCCTGTGGGGAGAGCGGTTCGATCAGGTAGCGCACGCCGGCGCGATGGGCGTGCGCGGCGACGTCCGCGAAGGCCGCGCCGCCGCGCTCGGCGTCGCCCTCCGGGTCGTCGTCCGACAGCCTGCGCTGGTTGGGCGAGCCGTGCACCAGGACGTCGCCGCCGAGGTCGGCGCACAGGTCGATCATCGCGTGCATGTGCGCCAGCGTGCGGGCGCGGACGGCCGCGTCCGCGCTGGTGATCGACAGGCCGGGCGGCGCGGTGAGCAACCAGTGGAGCCCGGAGACCCGGATGCCGGCCGCCTCGGCGGCGCGGCGCAGGCGCGCGACGTCCGCCGGGCCGAGCGAGGCGGGGTCGTCGGCGAGGGTGAAGGGGGCGACCTCGAGCGCGTCGTAGCCGAGCGCCGCCGCCAGTTCGCACTGGGCCTCGAAGGGCCGGTCACGCAGGACCTCGTTGCACAGCGCGATCGCGAAGGGGCGGGCGACCGTGCTTACCGCGGGGGCCGGCGACACGTGCCCGCTCACGATCCGGCGCCCGTGGTGCCGTCGCGCGAGCGCCGCCTGAAGATCCGGCCCAGCAGGCGCTGCACGGGGGGAATGCCCAGCAGGACGGTCAGCACGATGCCGAGCCACAGCGCCAGGCTGATCGGGCGCGTGAGGAACGGCACCAGCGACCCCTCGGAGAGGACCAGGCCGCGGCGCAGGTTGCTGTCGAGGATGGGGCCGAGCACGACGCCGAGGATCAGCGGCGCCATGGGGAAGCCGTACATCCGCAGGATGAAGCCGAGGACGCCGAACCCGAGCATCACCCACACGTCGAAGAGGCGGCTGGCGATGGCGAAGGAGCCGACCGTGCACAGCACCAGGATGATCGGCATGAGCCGCGACGGCGGCACGCGCAGCACGAGCAGCAGCGGCTTGGTCAGCAGGAGTCCGTACAGCAGGATCGCCGCGCTCGCGAGGAAGACCATCGCGGTGACCTCGTAGACGAACGAGGGGTTGGTGATCATGATCAGCGGCCCTGGCCGGATGCCGTGGATGAACATGGCGGCGAGGAGCACGGCGGCGGGCGCAGAGCCGGGGACGGCCAAGGTGAGGACGGGGATGATCGCGCCCGGGACGGCGGCGTTGTTGCCGGCCTCGGCCGCCATGAGGCCCTCGACCGAGCCCTTGCCGTACTTCTCCTTCTCCTTGCTCGCGCCGCGGGCGAGGGCGTACGAGGCCCAGGCGCCCATGTCCTCCCCGACGCCGGGGATGAGGCCCATGAGGGTGCCCACGACCCCGGAGCGGATGATCGTCTTCCAGTAGCGGAAGACCTCGCGGACCTTGGGAATGACGGAATCGGCGGACGTCTTGATGACCGCGGCCAGCGGCTGCTGCATGACGCTGAGGACCTCGGCGAAGCCGAACAGACCCACCAGCACCGGCAGCAGGCCGAAGCCCCCGGCGAGGTTGGTATCGCCGTAGGCGAAGCGCGGGTAGGAGAATATCGCCTCCTGCCCGACCATGGCGACGAGCAGGCCGAGGAAGCCGGCGATCCAGCCCTTGAGCGGGTCGGTGAGTGCGGTGAGCCTCCCGGAGATGACCACGCCGAAGACGGCCAGCCAGAAGAACTCGAAAGACTGGAAGCGCAGGGCCGCCTCGGCGAGGAGCGGCGCGATCGTGGCGAGCATGATCATGCCGATGAACGAGCCCATGACCGAGCCGGCGGTGGCGATGCCCATGGCCTTGCCGCCCTCGCCTTGGCGGGCGAGCGGGTTGCCGTCCAGCGCGGTGGCGGCGTTGGCGGGCGTGCCGGGAATGTTCAG
>CAZHCI010000356.1:0-2033 GCA_964530905.1 uncultured bacterium | reverse complement strand
GCGCCGCGTCATGCCCCTCGGAAGGTCGCGCCCACCAGCCACGGCCACGCCGAAGGCGCCGACGGTCACCAGCGCCACGCCCGTCAAGCCCAGGTAGGCGTTCTGGAGCATCCGGCTCTGGGCCGCGATCTGCCGGTAGGCGTCCGGTTCCGTGGGGAAGTGCGCCGCGGAGCCGCCCTGCGCGCGCATCAGCGCCCCGTAATCGTCGTTCGCCGCGCGGGGAATCGTTCCGGCCTGGACGATGGCCACGAGCAGGAGCAGGGCGCCGGCGAGAAGGAACACCGCCGGCCAGGGCGCACGGGTGAGGGCGGACGCCGGTCGCTGCACGGACGCCTCCTTCCACCGACCGCCCGACGACCCGCGCGATCGGCCTACGCCCCACCGTAGACGACGTTGGCGCGCACGTGCCGGGGCATCGGACCTCGGACCTCGTCACCGTGCTGCGCCCACGCTACCCGCGATCGCGAGCCGGGAGCGGCCCCGTGCATGAACGTCGAGCCGGACACGTGCTCAGCCCGTCGCCCGGGCCTCGCGCATGAGCCGCACCCACCAGCCGAGCGCCTCGAGCAACTCGCGCACCAGCTCGCGCGCCGTGTCGTCGACCAGCTCGCCGGCCTCGTCGAAGGTCTTCGTCGCGTTCGCCACGAGGACCTCGGGGCGGTTCACCAACACCGCGTCGTTGTAGGCGAGCACCTTGCGGAGTTCGGCCTGCGCCCTGGCGGTGCCGTAGCGGCCGGGGGTCGCGCCCATCATCGCGACGGGCTTGCGCTTGAGCGGTGGATCCTGCGGCGGGCGCGATGCCCAGTCGAGCGCGTTCTTCAGGACGCCCGGCAGGCTGTGCTGGTACTCGGGCGTGGCGATGACCACCGCATCGGCCTCGCGAATCCGCTCCTTGAGGGCGGTCACGGGCTCGGGATCGCCTCGCTTCTCGACGTCGGCGTCGTAGAAGGGGACGTCGTGCAGGTCGAAGAGGTGGAGGCGCATGTCGTCGGGCGTGAGCGACTGCGCCGACCGCAGCAGCGCGCGGTTGTACGAGCCGCGCCGAAGGCTGCCGGCGATGCCGAGCACGGTGATGGTGTCGCTGTGCATGGAGACCTCCTTGGCCCTCACCGTAGCGGCCCTGGGTCGGAGGCCACGTGACGCGGGTTCGCGACGTCCCCCGCGGCGCGAGCGGCTACGGTGGGGCGATGCGCACGCTGCTGACCGATCCGAACCGCCTGCTCCGCCTCGAGGGCCTCGCCGTCCTCGTCGTCGTGCTCGTCGCCTACGGCGCCTTCGGCCTCTCGTGGTGGATCTTCGCCGTGCTGGTGCTGCTGCCCGACCTGTCGATGGTCGCCTACGCGCGCGGACCCCGGATCGGCGCGCGCGTCTACAACCTCGTCCACGCTTCGGTCGTGCCCTTGGGGTTGGCGCTCGTCGGCTTCTTCTCGGCCAGCGATGGGGCCCTCGCCGTCGGACTCGCCTGGGTCGCCCACATCGCCGCGGACCGGGCGCTCGGGTACGGGCTCAAGCGCCCGACGAGCTTCCACGACACGCACCTCGGCAGGATCGGTCGCGGCAGCCCCGGGAGCGCCCCCCGCTCCGAGGGTCACGAACGCCCCTAACCGGTCGTCCCGAAGGTCCTGCGCATCACCGGCCGCTCCGGCCTTCGCCGCGCGACCTCCACGAACCGCTCGCGCTCGAACATCGAGCGCACGCCGTTCCACATGAAGGCGTCGTGCCCCCGCTCGGGCTCGTCGATCGGGTACGCCTCGAGCGCCACCGCGCCGTGCGCCTGGGCGTGCGCGATCGCGCCTCGCAACAACGCCCGCGCGACGCCGCGGCCGCGGTAGGGCGACGGCACCACGAAGCACACGACCGACCACACCGGCAGCTCGTCCACCGCCTTCGCGACCGGCGAGCGCACCAGGCGCGGGTACTGCGCTCGCGGCGCCACGGCCACCCAGCCCACCGGAGCGCCGTCCGCATAGGCAAGGAGACCCGCCGGCGGATCGGCCGACATCGTGCAGCACGAGCCGATGCCCAGAAGTACC
>CAZHCI010000355.1:0-2043 GCA_964530905.1 uncultured bacterium | reverse complement strand
AGCCGCTGCTGGAGCCTTCACGAGGGGCCATGTGTGCTTGGAACCGGCGCACCTCTGCCCGAACGGCCGACCGGTCAACTAGTTCCATTCTCCCCGAAGGCGAGAGGCGTGCGCGAAACGTGCGCGAACCCGCGCCGCAAGCAGTCGTCTCCAGTCGTATCCGACCGAGCCCAACAGACGCCCAAGCACACGTCACCAGGCCACTCCCGACCACTTGACGCAACCCCAACAAATTCCGTCCCAGACACAAAGAACGGCCTACGGATCAGAAGGCCAGGGGTTCGAATCCTCTCGGGCGCACCACGAGGGACCCCGCCGCAAGGCGGGGTTCTCTGCATGGGTCCTGGCGAAGGCGACGGTCGGCCGATGCCCATCGTCCCCGGCCCAAGAACGGGTCACGTGTCCCATTTTCGGACCAGTTGTGGTAGCCTCGAGCATGCATCTCGGGGCACCCCACCTGGCCGTCCTCTCCTCCGCCGAGGGCGGCGTCCTCGCCGTCTTGGCGGGTACCGAACGGCCCTTGAGCGGTCGCGAGGTGGCGCGCATCGGTGGGCAGCCGAGGAGTACCGTCGCTCGCGTACTCCGGCGACTCGTCGAACACGGGGTCGTCGAAGCCCGCGAGGCCGGCGCCGGCGCGGCGCTGCTGTACCTCCTGAACCGCGACCACCTCGCAACCGAACCCCTCGAGGTGCTGATCACGCTGCGGAGTCGCCTGATCGAACGCATCCGCGGCGAACTCGCGATGTGGTCGCTTCGGCCATGCCACGCCTCGCTCTTCGGCTCCGCGGCACGCGGAGATGGCGACACCCGGAGCGACATCGACCTCTTCCTGGTGCGTCCCATGGGCGTACCGGCCGACGATCCCAGTTGGCGCGAACAGCTCGACCGCCTGACGACTCGCATCGAGAGGTGGACCGGCAATCGAGCCAGCCTCGCAGACGTCTCGTTGGACGACGTAGCCCGGCTCGCACGCGAGCGGCCGCCCGTAGTCAGGGAACTCGAGCGCCAAGCCATCACCCTGCAGGGTCCGCCCGCGCACGAGCTTCTCGCGGGCGACATCCCATGAGCCCGCGTCGTGGGACGCGCACGCAGCCGTGTGGTCTCCAGGAAGCTCGCACCCGTCTCGCCTCGGCGGAGAAGTTCCTCGACGTGGCGCGCCTCATCGACGGCGAACCCGAAGCGGCGTTCTGGAGCGTCGCGGCCTCCCTGGCCGTACTGGCAGGCATCGCCGCATCCGACGCTGCCTGCTGCAGCGCTCTCGGCCGGCGCTCACGCAGCGACGATCACCTTGACGCCACAGGGCTGCTTGCCACGGTCATACCCGACGGCCGAGAGGCATCGGCCGCGCTCCGCCGGCTCATCGAGCTGAAGGACAAGGCGCAGTACGGGATCATCCACGTCAGTAGGGCCGACCTCAAGACCGCCCTGAAGCAGGCCGAGCGCATGGTTGCCTTCGCTCGCGACGTGCTTGACAGGGTACCGCGGGTTTCCTCCCCGTAGCGACGTCCACATGGACGTACCCCATCGAGGCGTCGCGGCCGCGGCAACGAGGGTGCATCAGTCCAGGTACTGACCGCCGTTGACGTCCATCACCTCGCCCGTGATCCATCCGGCCCCAGGCGAGGCCAGAAAGACGACGGCCGCGGGCGTAGAGCTCCCACTCGACGTCCCGACCAAGCGAGATCCAGTAGCCGATCTCGTCGGCGATCACGGTGTCGACGTCGGCGTCCGCCAGGTCGCTCCAGGCGATCCAGCTGGGGCGCCCCGGCGCGTCGATCTCGCGCGCCAGGTGAGCGGTACGTTCCAGGCGGCGTCCGACGAGACCCGCCTCGCGGCGCTCGAAGCGGTCGTACAGGGCGAGCATCTCGTCACGGTCCACGCCTCGAGCGTGACGTGACCGCGCGCCCGGTTCACGCCAACCCCGCCGTGTCATGAAGGGTCCAGCGTACCCGCGTGGACGCATCCGCGCCCGCCGGGCGCCATGCCGCACGCGGTCCGGCGAGATCACCCCCGCCGCGTCCACCCCTCCAGCCCCAGCGTCCC
>CAZHCI010000354.1:0-2052 GCA_964530905.1 uncultured bacterium | reverse complement strand
GACGCTCCCGTCGGTCCGTTCCCGTGATCAGAGCCCGAGGGCGCGTCCCGCCACGGCGCTGTCGAACGTGGTCCGGCCGTCGACCACGACGCGGCGGACCGAGAGTCCGGAGGGCCCGAGCTCGACGACGGTGACTTCGTCGCTGGGCGGAAGCCCCAGCAGCGTCTCGGGCACGCGCGACACCATCGCGATCGCGTCTCGTGGGTCGGTTCCCAGGCGATCGACCGCCGTGGCGACGCCGTCGGCCAGCGAGCTGGCCGAGCCGGCCAGATACGCGGTTCCGTGCATCGTGAGGCGGCCGTTCGGATGCAGCTCGACCTTGCCGCCGACCTCACCTTCGTACACGCCCGGCGGCCGACCGGCCAGCGATACCGCGTCGCTGGTCAGGAGCAGCCGGTCCGGCCCTTTCACCCTCAGAAGCACGCGCATCACGCTCGGAGGCAGGTGGTGCCCGTCGAAGATGGCGCTGGCGTACAGGCGGTCCTCGGCCAGCTGCTCCCAGATCACGTTCGGGTGGCGCGGCAGTAGCGCAGGCGCGCCGTTCCCGAGATGCGTCGAGAGCGTCGCCCCGGCGTCGGCCGCTTCCGCGATCCGTTCGCCGTCGGCCAGCGTGTGCCCGATCGCGACGACGACCCCGTGCGCGCGGAGGTAGCGGATCAGCTCCAGCGCCCCGGGGCGTTCCGGCGCCAACGTCACGAGCCGGATCAGGCCGCCGGCCGCTTCCTGGAACGCGTCGAACAGCGC
Organism: uncultured bacterium; assembly: GCA_964530905.1. Lineage (GTDB taxonomy): Bacteria > Deinococcota > Deinococci > Deinococcales > Trueperaceae > SLSQ01. The sequence continues at coordinate 1,308 of CAZHCI010000354.1, read as the reverse complement.
CCGGTCGGGGTCGCGGATCGCGGAGCGGGGGTGCGCGCCGCGTGCGCCGTCCTCCGGCGAGAGGAACGGCCCTTCGAGGTGGATTCCGGGGACGGCGCGTCGTATCGCCTGCGAGGCGTCGCGCGCTCGGGCGATCGCCCCGAGGCGCGCCGCGATGTCGGCCGCCGCCGCCGTGATCACCGTCGGAAGGAAGCGCGTGACGCCGGTCTCGGCCAGCGCGCGGCGCATCGCCTCGAACCCCGCGGGCGGCATCGGATCGCCGTTCACGTCGTGTCCGGCGAAGCCGTTCACCTGGACGTCGGTCCAGGCCGGACCGACGAGCAGTCGGGGATCCGGCGCGGTCGAGGCTTCGCGGCGAACGATCCGACCGTCGGCGTCGGGCGCGAGCGTGACGCCGAGCCCGGTCGCGACGTCGATGCCGGTCAGGGGCGCGCCGGTCACGACGTGACCTGGCGGCCGAGCGTCGCGACCGCGCGCACGCAGAACGGATCGTTCACGCCGGTCGACGGCGCCGTCCGGATCGCGATGCAAGACATCGCTGCCGGCCTGGCGGGCGCTGCGTGCCGTCGGCCGAATCCCGCATGCAGATCGAAGGTCATTCGCGTCGCTCCTCACCAGAGGCCGGGCGTCCCGCCACGGGAACAGCGCCCGACGTCGACGTCGGCCTACGCGCCTGGCCGGGAGACCCAAGCTAGCAGGAATGGCGTGCGCCGTGATCGGGCCCGCCGAGCCGTGCCGCACCGCCTCGCCGCCGGAGGCCCGGCGGCTCGCGTGGACCGCGCCCGACGACGTCCGGCCGGCGAGCGGGCGCGAGGGCGGTACGCTGATCGTCGTCGACGCGTCGAGGATCGGCGTCGACACGATCGGCGCGGCACGCTGTGCCGGAGTGGACCGAGGCATCACCAGCGGTGGGGCCTCCGTCGCGCTGCAGAGAGGTTCCCACGGCCCACGCCCAGCACGACAGCGCCGCCCTCGACCCTATCCGCAGCGATGAAGAGGCGGATCGAGAAGCTGTGAGGTGAGCATGACCGTACGACCTACGTTCGCCCGTACCGTCGACGAGCTCGAGGTCCACGTCTACCCGAACGAGCAGGAGCTCGGACGTGCCGCGGCCGAGGAGGCGGCGCGCATCCTCCGTGACGCCATCGGCCGTCGGGGGGAGGGGCGGGTGATCTTCGCCACCGGGAACTCGCAGCTGGCGTTCTTCGCGGCGCTTCGAGTCGTCGAGGGCGTCGACTGGTCCAAGGTCCGCGCGTTCCACATGGACGAGTACATCGGGATCGACGAGCGCCATCCGGCAAGCTTCCG
>CAZHCI010000353.1:0-2056 GCA_964530905.1 uncultured bacterium | reverse complement strand
CCCGGCCTCGGCGGCCACCTCGTCGCCGACGAAGGCGACGCTCTCGACCGTGCACAGGCCGCGCCGGAAGCGGGTGATCGTTCCCCTGAGGCGCAGCGTGTCGCCCGGCACGACCTTCCGGCGGAAGCGCGCGCGCTCGATCGTCGCGAGGTACCCGACGCGGGCCTCGTCGCGCCTCTCGCGTACGTGCAGGCCGATGGCGGCGGCCTGCGCCAACGCCTCGACGATCAGGACGCCGGGCATGAGCGGTTCCTGCGGGAAGTGCCCTACGGCCCAGGGCTCGTTGAAGCTCACGTGCTTGACGCACTCGAAGTCGTCGCCGTCCTGCGAGACGAAGGCATCGACCATGAGGAACGGGTAGCGGTGCGGCAGGATCGCGCGGACGTCGACCATGGCGCCGAGTGTACCGCCCGGGGGGGCGAACCCGCCCCCTTGGGCGGACCCGCCCGGGTGGGCGAACCCGCCCCGCCTCAGCGGGTGGGCGCCGCGACGTGCGACGCCTGCGGGCTGCCCTGCCGATCCAGCCTGACGAGCAGGTCCTGCGCCAGCGACAGGGAGCGGATGTCGTCCTCGAGCGTGCCGATCGGGTCGGTGCCCCCGCGGATCCGCGTGATGAAGTGCGCGAGCTGCTTCTTCAGCGGGTTGTCCTCGAACACGACGTGACGATCCACGAGGATGTGGCTGGCCATGCCGCCGGCGCCCGCGGCGAGGTCTTCCTCGAGCGCCGTGTCGGCGCCGGCCGCGTGCCGGTCGGTGGCCTCGGTCGGCGCCGGACGGTACACCGTCATCTCGGTGTGGGGGTCCTTGGCGAAGTCGAGGCGGAAGGTGCGCTGCGCGTCCGCCACGACCAGGCTGCGTTCGGCGTCGGGCGCGACGCGGCTCGCCAGGAAGCGCGCCACGCAGCCGTCGGCGAAGCGCACCTGGGCGGCGCACACGTCCTCGTGGGGGCCCGCGCCGACGGTGTGCGCGGCCACGGCGACGTCGACGACCGGCTGCCGCACCAGGCCGAGCACGATGTCGATGTCGTGGATCATCAGGTCGAGCACGACGCCGACGTCCTGGATGCGGCCGTTGGGCGTCAGCCGGCGCGCCTCGATCAGGTAGGGCTGACCGACCTCGGCGCGCAACCGCTCGATCGCGCGGAAGAAGCGCGTGATGTGCCCGACCTGCAGCACCAGGCCCCGGGCGCGTGACATCGCGGCGAGCCGCTGAGCGTCGTCGACCCGCGTCGCCACCGGCTTCTCGACCAGCACGTGGACGCCGGCCACGAGCAGGCGCTCGGTGATCGTGTGGTGCACGGTGGTCGGCGCGGCGAGGCTGGCGGCATCGACGCGCGTGAACGCCAGCAGTGACTCGGTGTCCGGGTAGACCGGGCAGCCGAACTGCTGTTCCGCCTCCTGGCGGCGCCGCGCGTCCGGTTCGACGAGGCCGACGAGCTCGACGTCGGGCAGCAGGCGGTAGACGTTCGCGTGGTGGCGCCCCATGACGCCGGCGCCCACCACGGCCACGCGCAGCGGCGGGTTCACGCCGGCGGGTCCTGCGGGTGGGGGGGGTGGGTGGCGAGGAAATGGCGCATGGCGTCGAGGTGGGCGCGATGTGATCCGCGGTGGATCCGCACGCGACCGCCGAGCGGCCGCCCGAGGAGGGCGAGGTCGCCGATGGCGTCGAGCGCCTTGTGGCGGACGGGCTCGTCCGGTGCGCGCAACGGGCCCGAGGTTCCCTCGTCCGTGAAGAGGATACCACTGCCCGGCCGGGCACCCTCCGCCAGGCCGCGCGCCCGCAGCGCGGCGAGCTCGCGCGCGAAGCCGAAGGTGCGCGCCGGCAGCAGGGCGGCGTAGTCGGCCCGTCGTCCCAGCCACCGTTGCCGCCCGATCGCCGGGTGCTCGAAGTCGATCGATACCTCGAGCAGCGCCTCGCCCGGCACGATGTCGACCTCGCTCTCGGCCGCGTTCCCGCCGGAGCGCCAGCGGACGGCGCGCGAGACCGGCCACGGTGCCGGCGCCGGCGGCGGCGGGCCCAACGCCGCCAGCGCCTCGAACCACGGGATCGCCGATCC
>CAZHCI010000352.1:0-2069 GCA_964530905.1 uncultured bacterium | reverse complement strand
TACGCCCTGACGCGCGACGTCGGCGTCGTCGCGCTGCCGCTCGGGGTCGTCGCCGCCGGCCTGCTGGCGTGGCAGGCGAGGAGGTCGAGCCGGCGCCTCGCGCCCTGAGGGCGTAAGCACATCGACCCCCATCGATGATAGGTACGAAGGTCCCTTCGGTGCCGTGGGTGGCCTAGGTAGCGTCGCCGTGCCAGGGCTGCCGCATCCTGGAGGACCGAGACATGAAGACGAGGCCGATCGCCTGGATCGCCGGTGGAAGCGTCGCCGTGGTCATGCTCCTGTTCGTCGCGTTGGCGCAGGACGCGCCCGCCGACCCGCTGCAGCAGACGGCGCAGGCGCTGTTCGAGCCACTCCCCGAGGTCATGCTCGACCCGGACCGCCCCTTCTCCGACGAGCTCGTCGAACTCGGCAAGATGCTCTACTACGACCCGCGGCTGTCGCTGTCGGGCTTCGTGTCGTGCAACTCGTGCCACAACCTGGCGACGTACGGCGTCGACAACCTGCCGACCTCGCTCGGGCACCGCTGGGCCGTCGGACCACGCAACTCGCCCACCGTGCTCAACGCCGCGCTGCACAGCGCGCAGTTCTGGGACGGCCGTGCCGCCGACGTCGAGGAACAGGCCCAGGGCCCGGTGCTCAACCCCATCGAGATGGCGGTGCCGAACGAGGACTACATGATCGAGCGCCTCGCCTCGATGCCGGGTTACGTCGACGCGTTCGGCGCCGCCTTCACCGACCACGCCGAGCCGCTGACGTACGTGAACATGGCGGACGCCATCGGCGCCTTCGAGCGCACGCTCACCACGCCCGACCGCTTCGACGACTTCCTCGAGGGCGACGGCGACGCGCTGAGCGAGCTCGAGCGCGAGGGCCTGCAGGTCTTCATCAACTACGGCTGCGCCGGCTGCCACGGCGGCGCCGCCATCGGCGGCACGGTCTTCGCCCGCTTCGGGGTGGTCGAGGCCTACTGGGAGGCCACCCGCGAGTTCGTCACCATCGACTCACCGACCATGCCGATGGACGTCGGCAAGTTCGCGGTGACGCAGGACCAGGCCGACCTCTACGTGTTCAAGGCCCCGTCGCTGCGCAACATCACCCGCACCTACCCGTACTTCCACGACGGCTCGCTGTGGGACCTTCGCGCCGCCACCCAGATCATGGCGCGCGTCCAGCTCGGCCGCGAGATGAGCGAATCCGAACTCGACGCCCTGATGGCCTGGTACGCGACGCTCGAGGGCGAGATCCCGGCGCACGCCCTGCAGCTGCCGGTGCTGCCGGCCTCGTCGATGGAGACACCGCGCCCGAGCAACCGCTGAGCCGACGGGCGCAGCAAGCCTTCCGTCGATCGCCGTTCGTGGGCCGCCCCAAGCGGGACGGCCCACGAACCTCGACCCGCCCCTACCCCGCCCGACCGATGCCCATGCGGCGCAGGACGTCGCCGCGCGTGGCCTGGTAGCGCACCACGCCGGCCACGTGCACGACGAGCAGCGCCATGAAGAGGTACGCGCCGATCGCGTGCGTGTCGCGCGCCTGGGCGACGGCGAGCGTCGCCGGCGGCGGCGAACCCGCCTGCAGCAGGGGGCCGATGTCGTTCTGCAGGATCGCGAACGTCCCCGACGCCGCCAGCGCCAGCGGGAACAGCGTGACGGCCCAATGCACGCCGCGGTACAGCGCCCGGTTCCAGGGCGCGAGGCCGTCCGGTGCGGGCACCGGTCGCCGGAACCTCAGGACGACGCGCGTCACCATCAGCGCGACGATCGTCCAACCGGCCAGCAGGTGCACCTGGTACAGCGCCAGGCGCAGGCCGTCGTCGAGCGTCCGGGCCATGATCAGCCCGATCGGGATCATCGCGATGATCAGGGCCGCCGAGACCCAATGCAGCACCTGGCGGGAGCGGGGATAGGCTAGCGCGTCGCGTGCGGGCATGCGTCCTCCTCGGGCGTCGCCGTGCCCCGTCGCGTCGGGCCGGCCCCATGAGGGCGAAGCATACGCGGTGGCGGCTCAGCCTGGGGCCGACCCGGCGCCGCGGCCCGGCTCGTAGCAGACGACGAGGTCGCCCGCCCCGCGAG
>CAZHCI010000351.1:0-2084 GCA_964530905.1 uncultured bacterium | reverse complement strand
TGGCGATCAACGCCGGGTTCTTCGTGATCGAGATGACGACCGGCCTGCTGGCGCGATCGATGGGGCTGGTGGCGGACAGCCTCGACATGCTGGCGGACGCGCTGGTGTACGGCATGAGCCTCGCCGCGGTCGGTGGCGCGGTCGCGCGCAAGAAACGCATCGCGGCGTGGAGCGGGTACCTGCAGCTGACCCTGGCGGCGATCGGCTTCGCCGAGGTGCTGCGCCGGGTGCTGGGCGCAGGGGCCACGCCCGACGTCCGCACGATGATCGTCGTGTCGCTGCTGGCGTTGGCCGCGAACACGCTCAGCCTCTGGCTGCTGCAGCGCTCGAAGAGCCGCGAGGCGCACATGCGGGCGTCGATGATCTTCACGAGCAACGACATCGTCATCAACCTCGGCGTCGTCGCGGCGGGCGTGCTGGTATTGGCGACGGGCTCGGCGCTACCGGACCTGGTCGTCGGGGCGGTCGTGTTCCTGATCGTGATCCGAGGGGCGTTCCGGATCCTTCGCCTGGCCCGCTAGGGGCGCCCGGCGGCGTGTTCGGCAGGACGGCGTCACGTCGACGCCGGGCTGGGCCGCGACTCGTTCCAGGCCTGCGTCAGCGCCTGCTGGAACACGCCCACCTCCTGCGCGCCGGAGACGGCGTACGCGCGGTCCAGGACGAAGAACGGAACGCCCTGGATCCCGAAGGCGCGGGCCTGCTCCTGGTCGTCGCGGACCGAGGCGGCGTAGGCGTCGCCCCTCAGCATGGCGCTCACCTCGTCCCGGTCCAGGCCCAGCTCGGCGCCGAGCTCGGTCAGGGTGGCGACCTCGCCGATCGCGCGGCCCTCCACCCAGTACGCCCGCAGCAGGCGCTCGTTCGCCTCGGCTTGCAGGCCGTGGTCGGCGGCCATGCGGATCAGGCGATGCGCGTCGAAGGTGTTGCCCGGCTGGGCGACGTCCAGGCGCACCTCGAGCCCTTCGCCTGCCGACATGGCGACGACGTTCGCGTTCATCTCGCGCGCCTGCTCGAGCGACATGCCGTACTTGGCGGCCAGCCGCTCGTCCAGCGTTCCGGGCGAGCGGCGCGGGGCGTCGGGGTCCAGCTCGAAGGCGCGCCACACCACCTCGATCTTCTCGGCGTTCGGGAAGGTCGCCAGCGCCGTTTCGAAGCGACGCTTGCCGACGTAGCAGAACGGGCAGACGACGTCGGACCAGATCTCGACCTTCATGCGGCGGCTCCCGTGCGGACAAGACGGCTCATGGACCGACCCTGCCCGGACGGGCGGCGCGTGTCCGTCGCATGCGATGCACGCGCGGCCCGGCGTCCGCGCCTCGTCAGGCGCTCCTCCCCCGGATCTCGTCGCCGACCACCCGATCGAGCGGCGTCGCGTGCGCATCGTCGACCTCGCCCGTCTCGACGTCGATGCGCCCCAGCTCCGGGAACATCGGGATCTCGTGGCCCAGCCAGAAGAACCGGCCGGTCGGTCCGTGCCGGTCGAGGTTCAGCAGCCACTCGACGGTCGGGTGGCACGCCGTGGCCGGGAGGGGCCCCGGGTACATCTCCGTGTCGGCCGCGCCGGGGCCGGTCAGGTTGATCTTGATGTCGCGGTCGTGGTTCTCGAGCGCCGCTGCGACCGTGTAGCCGTTGCACGCCATGACGGCGCCGTACTGGATCGACCAGCCGGCGGTGCGGACCAGCGTCGCCGAGCCGGAGACCACCACGACGCGGCCGAAGTCGTGCTCGCGCATCGCCGGCACCAGCTCACGCAGCAGGATGGCGTGCGCCAGCGCGTCGACGCGCCAACCGTAGGCGAGCTCCTCGGTGGACGCGTCGAGCAGCGGCTTCGGGTTCCATGAGCCGGCGCAGCTGATCACGTACGGGATCGATCCGCGCTCCGCCACGATCTCGCGCGCGAACGCCGTCAGCTCGTCGGGTCGAGACACGTCGAGGCGCATGGGCGTGACCGTGGGCAGCCCGGCGTACTCGTCGCGCATCCGGTCGACGCGGCGGGCGGCTGCGATGACCTCGTCGTACTCGCCGGCGAAGCGGCGCACCAGCGAGGCGCCGATGCCGCTGCTGGCGCCGGTGATCAGAAGCGTTCG
>CAZHCI010000350.1:0-2096 GCA_964530905.1 uncultured bacterium | reverse complement strand
ACCCAGTCGCCCTACGCGATCGAGCTGGCGCGACGGGGCTACGTGGTCGTCGCGCTGGACCAGAGCGGGCACGGGAACAGCGACCCACCGGCGTTCGCGGCGGGGTTCGGTGGCCCGGACGGGCTCGCCTACCTGCGGTCGCTGCCGATGGTCGATCCGGACCGCATCGTCCTGTCCGGACACTCGATGGGCGGCTGGGCCGTGTTGGTCGCCGCCGGCGTCGCCCCCGACGACTACGCCTCGATCGTCGTCTCCGGCTCGTCCACCGGCACCTTCGGCGCTCCGGAGGGCACGCCGCAGTTCCCCCGCAACTTCGGGCTGGTGTTCAGCCTCTACGACGAGTTCTCCGAGCTGATGTGGGGCGCGCCCACGGGCGCCGGGATCGCGACCACCGAGAAGCTCGCCGGCGTGTTCGGAACCGAGCCGCCCGTCGAACCGGGCCGGCTGTACGGCGACATCGACGAGGGAACGGCGCGCTGGCTGGCGCAGCCGCCCGTCACCCACCCCGGCGATCACATCACCGTCGCCGGCGTCGCCCCGGTGATCGAGTGGATCCAGCGGACCGTGCCCGCTCCGAACCCGCTTCCCGCCACCGAGCAGGCATGGATGGTCAAGGAGCTGGGCACCGGCCTGGGCCTGCTCGGCATGGTCCTGGCCTTCTTCGCCGCGGGAGGGCTGTGGCTGCGGACGCCCGCGTTCGCGCCGCTGCAGCGCGTGCCCGCGAACGGCGTCGGCTCGAACAGCGCCGGCTGGTGGCTGTCGGCCCTGATCGTGATCGTCGTGCCGGTCGCGACGTACTTCTGGCTCAACAACCAGGCGGCGGAGTGGCTGCCCGTCAGCGCCTGGTTCCCGCAGGAGATCACGAACGGGATCATGGTCTGGGCGGTCGCGAACGGAGCATTGGCCCTGCTGCTGTTCCTGCTCTGGTACGCCGTGTCCGGTCGCCGGGGCGGGGGAGAGGGCGTCGGCCTGGGCGGCGGGCTGCTGCGGTCGATCGGGCTCGCCGTCGCCACGGTCGGCTCGGGCTACCTGCTGCTGGTCGTCGTGAACGGCCTGTTCGGCACCGACTTCCGCGCCTGGGTCGTCGCGGCCAGGCCGCTGGACGCCCTGCACGCGCGCATTGCGGCCGTCTACCTGCTGCCGTTCGTATTCTTCTTCGCCACCTTGGGCCTCGCCTTGCACGGTCAGCTGCGCGCCCGGCAGGCGACCTCGACCGCGGCCGCCGTGTTCGGGAACGGCGTGCTCATGATGGCCGGCTTCGCGGCGCTGCTGCTGATCCAGTACGTGCCGCTCCTGTCCGGCCGTCCCCTGCCGCTGGGCGAGCCGCTGCTGACGATCGTCGGCTTCCAGTTCCTGGTGCTGCTCCCGATCGCCGGGATGCTCTCGACCTACCTGTTCGAGAAGACGGGCCGCATCTGGCCGGGCGCGTTCGCGAACGGCCTGTTCGTGACCTGGTACATCGTCGCGAGCCAGGCGACGCATCACGCGCTCTAGCGGAATCGCGTTCTTGCGCGCCGCGCGCGAGCGCGCCACACGCGACGCGTCCGCTCGCGCGGCGCTCAGCGGCGCGCTGCGGCCTCGAGCACCGGATCGCGACCGGCGAGCCAGTCGTCGATCGTCGGCACGACGGCGACGTGCGGCCGCACCGGCCGGTCATCGCCTCGGAAGCGGTAGGTGGACACCTGGATCCGTTGACGCGAGGTCGGCAGCTCGAAGCTCCGCACCTCGCCCCAGCCGGCCAGCGCGTCGCCGGTCGGCTCGCCGATCAGCGTGGCGCCCAGGCTGCGGAGGTCGCGGGCGTTCATGGTCGCGCTCGAGTAGGTGCCGACGTCGGTCAGAACGTACGTCCGGTCTCCCGCGCCCAGGCGCAAGAGCCCCTCGAGCAAGGGACGGATCACCGTCGAGTCGCCCCCGCCGTTCCTGCGCAGATCCACGATCAGGCGCGCTCGGGGACGTCGGTCCAGCGCGGCCAGCGCCGGCTCCGCCACCGCGGCGAAGCCGACGGGATCGCGGCACCGTCGGTAGCGCAGGTACACCAGGTCGTCCTCGAGCAGGCTCCAGGCGTGGTCCGCGTCGGGCTCGAGGTGGAGGATCAG
>CAZHCI010000349.1:0-2100 GCA_964530905.1 uncultured bacterium | reverse complement strand
GTGCTGGAGGACGGCGCCGTGATCGTCCGCGATGCCGATGGCACGCGCTGGACGTGGGCGCCCGGCGAGCTGGCCGGCACCCTCACGACCCCGCATCTGGACGACGATCGCGTGCTGGTGGGCCAGGGGATGTACCTGGTCGCCCTCGCCGCGGACGACGGAACGATCGTGCAGCGGTCGCCCCTGCCCGCGCCGGCGCAGCGGCTGGAGGCCACGGACGACGGCCTGTCCGTCGTCATCTCCCTCGGCGACGGCAGCCTCGAGACGCTCGCCGTCGACGACGGTCGCGTGCGGGACCCCGTACGCTTCGTCCCCGACGTCGCGGCGCTCGGCGCGCTCCGTCGCGCGGCGGCGGCGAGCGACGATCCGGTCGCGCGGGCCGAGCGCGACCCGACCGATCCGTGGGCCGCCCTGTACGCCGCCGACGTAGCGGACGACGCAGCCGACGAGACGGCGGACGAGACGCCTGCGCCCGACGCATGGCACGAGCGCGCCGCGTCGGCGGCCTCGCGCCTTCCGTTCTTCGAGTCGATGCCGGTCGCCTTGGCGCTGATCGACGCGGGCGCGTCCGAGCGGGCGCCGGAGCTGCTCGAGGCCGGGCTCCTGGACCTGGCCCAGCGCGACTACGATCCGCGCCTCGCGACCGACGTGGCGCTTCGCGACGCGTACGGCTTCCCGGACCGAGCGCTCGCGGACGCCTTGGACGCCGGCGATCTCGCGGCGGCTCGTCTGCTGGGTCCGTACGCCTGGCGCCTCGCGGCGGAAGAGGCGCCAGAGAGCGTCGAGGTGCTCGATAGGCTCGCAGGCGAGCTTCGCGCGGCCGGCGAGCGCGAGGCCGCCGAGACGTGGCGCGAGCGCGCGCGCGCGTTGGATCGGGCCGGCTTGACGACCTGGGTCGACCGACTCGCCTTGGCGCTGGCCCGGCTGGGCTGGACCGGGGTGGCGGCGCTGCTGATCGCGTTCGCGCTGCTCTGGCTGGTGCTGCTGGCCAAGGTGTGGCGCGCGCAGTCGCTGTTGCGCCGCCAGCGGCGCGAGCGCGGCCGAATCGACAATCCCGTGACGCGCGCGTGGGTGCCGCGGTACGCCAGCACCACGGAGAAGCTCGTGCTGGTGGCGATCCTGGCGCTGGCGGGCTTCCAGGCCGTCCTGGCCGGCTGGCATCAGGGCATGGACGACGTGCCCGTCTCGCTCCGCTCGGGCACCCTGGCCAGTCCGACCGCCATCGTGGCCGCCGAAAGCCTCCCGGACACGGCCTACGCCGCGTTGGTGCGCGGGCTCTCGCTCGCGCAGCGCGGCGAGCTGGACGCCGCGAGCGAGGCGTGGCGCGCCGCGGGCGACCTGGCAGCGGCGCTCGCCAACCGCGCGGTCGCCGCCGGCGGGGAGGAGGCGCTGCTCGAGGCCGCCCTCCGAGCCGACCCGCGCGAGCCGGTCGCCCGGCACCTGCTGGGGCGGACGACCGATCCGTCGCCGTTCCACGCGACCATGACGCCCGACGCGCCGCTCTGGTCGGTCCCGACGCCGCTGGAGCTGCAGCTGGCGGTGGCGGGCGACTGGCGGACCGCGCTGTCCGAGGCCGCCACCTCGCCGTGGACCGCGCTGCCCGCGGCACGTCCGCTGCCGCTGCCGAGCTGGGCGTGGTGGGCGGTGGTTATCGCGTACGCGCTCCTGCTCGTGGCGGTCACGACGTTCGTGGCGATCCCACGACCCCGCGTGGTGCGCGACGCGCCCCGGACGGCGGGGTATCACCTCGGCGCGCTGCTCGTCCCGGGCAGCGGCCACGCCGACGAGCTGTGGGGCCTGCTGCTGCTGGCGCCGTGGGCGTTGGTCGCCGCCGACGCCGTGCTGGCGTGGCGCACCGGCGCGGGCGTGCTGGGCCTGTCGCCCACGCTCCGAACCGGTCTGCTCGCCCTGTTCTGGGTCGTGAACCTGATCGGCTTCTCCGTCGAGACCGCCAGCTACCGCCGGCGCATGCGTCTGCTCCGCGAGCAGCGCCCGGAGCTGGCGAGGTCGTACGGTCTGCAGCCGATCGTCGTGAAGCGCGACGCGAAGCGCGAGTCGAAGGGGGAGCGGGAGCCCACGTCCGAAGCGTGAGCGAGGACC
>CAZHCI010000348.1:0-2119 GCA_964530905.1 uncultured bacterium | reverse complement strand
CTGATTCTCAAGAACTACGAAGGCAAAGAGTTTCTCTACCCAGACACGACCGCCCGGGGTGCCATCGATCCCCATGCCTGGAGCGACATCCTCGGGCAGGTGCGCGACCCCGCCGCCATCCCCACCGACACCCGCGACCGGTACGCCGCGCTCGGCGCCGCCCAGGCGTTCCTCCTCGACCGGCTGCACCCAGGCTGGAAGCGGCTCGCGATCGCCGGCGGCGCCTCGCTCGAATCGCTCCTGCGCGACGTCGTGGCCGGCTGGGCCGGGGTTCCGGCGCCCCTGCGGGGTCGGGAGCTCCGCACCGTGGAGCTCGACGGACGTAGCTGGCGTCTCGTCGTCGCCGACACCCCCGAAGCTTGGGGCCAGGGCCTACGCGACGTCACGAACCTCGGCGCGGTCGACGGCGCCTGGTTCCTCTTCCCAGAAGACGTCGACGCGCCGTTCTGGATGAGCGGTGCTCGCCTGCCGCTCGACATCGCCTTCCTCGATGCCGATGGCACGCGCCTCGCGACGTTCCGCATGCCGCTGTGCGAGGGCGACCCCTGCCCGACGTACCGGCCCGACGGCACGTATCGGTCGGCGATCGAAACGCTGGCCGGACGGCTGCACCCCGACGACCCGCCGCGTACGGTACTCGAGGCGCGGTGACTTGCCGGTCGCGGCTGGCGCCGTGATACCTCCGTGAACGCGTCCGTGCCACACTCGCGCCATGGACCGTCCGCTACGGCCCTGGACGCCTACGCCGACCAGGCGCCTCCACCGACCTGAGGCAGCCCAGGTCATCGTTTCGGCCCGCTGCGGTTCATTCTACGGACGAATGATCCCGCACGCGCGCTCGGACTGGGATCGAGGTCACCACCGAGCGCGAACGCGCCTTGACTCCTGAGCCACACGCGATCCACGGCACCGCTGCTACGGTAAGGCCACGCCCAAGCTCATTCGTGAAGGGAGACATCCATGCTTCGCTGGTCCATCGCGTTCTTCCTGATCGCGCTCGTCGCGGCCATCTTCGGGTTCGGAGGCATCGCCGCGGGTGCAGCCACGATCGCGCGGGTGCTGTTCTACGTGTTCCTCGTGCTGTTCCTGCTGTCGCTGATCGCCCGGCTCGTCTCCCGCTAACGGCGGGAACCTCATGCCATGACTCATCACCATCGGGATCGTGCTGAACCATCGGGATCGTGCCGATCCTGCTCGGCATCGCCGGCTTCGTGGTACAGCGCATCGACCTCACCACCGAGGAGACCGCCATCGACGCAGGGACCATCGAGGTCGAGGCCGAGCAACGCCGGGCCATCACGATCCCGGACGTCGCCGCCGGCGCCGCGTCAGCGCCAGCGCATGCCCGAGCAAGGGTCAAGCCGTGAGCTCGCGCAGCAGCCGGGGCACGAAGCGGAACGGTAGGGGCCCGGCCGTCGCCTGATCGACCGTACCGGCCAGGTAGAGGTCGCGCTCCGGGCAGTGGAACGCCCAGGTGCCGGTGGAGCCCGTGTGGCCGACGACCGGCGGCGTGCGTCGCCGCGGATCGAGGAACCACGGCAATTGGAAGCGCATCGTGCCCATGGCGTACTCGATGGGCCAGTTCGGCTGCCGCAGCGCGGCGGCGTCGAGCGGGAAACCGAAGCGGCGCCAGCCGTCCTGCATGGCGCGGGCCGTCGCGGGATCGTCGAACGCGGCCCCGCTGGTGAGCGCGCGCAGGAACGCGACGAGGTCGGCCCCGGTGCTGTAGAGGTCGCGCAGCGATGCCAGGGCGAGCGGCGCCTCGATCGCCCGCTCGCCGACGAACACCGCGCCCGGCGTCTCGCTCGGCACGAGCGGCTCCCGGCCCGGGAGCCACGTGTGTACGAGCCCGAGCGGCCCGAACAGCCGCTCGACGTAGACCTCGTGCAGCGAGCGGCCAGTGACCGCCTCCACGATCGCCATGAGCAACTGATAGTTCGTGTCGGAGTAACGGACCTTCACCCGTTCCGACCCCAGGTCCTGCGGCGGGAAGCGTGGGGTCAGCCCGCCGCGCACGGTCGCGGCGACGTCCTCGATGGACAGCGTCCGGTCGTCGCCCTCGAAGAGTTCGTCGATGAGGGCCTTGCCGCCCCTGGGGCGGTCCTCAAGCCAATCGGGC
>CAZHCI010000347.1:0-2119 GCA_964530905.1 uncultured bacterium | reverse complement strand
TTCCGCGGCTGTCCGCGTCGGCCGCCTGTCCAGGCAAGGTAGCACTCGCAGGGGCTGGCTTCGAGAAGCACGGAGAGGCGGGCTGGAACCTCGCACAGCGGATCCAAGGATCGTCCGACGTCGAGCTGAACGAGACGGGCATCGCGCAGGCCCGTGCCCTGCGACTTAGGTGGAGCACGGGAAGCTCGGCCTCCGCCTTCCCGACAGGAACCCGGACGATTGCAGCGGGCGGACGCCAGAGCTGGCGCCCCCGTCGACGCTAACGCTGAGATAACGAGCGACCCCGTACCTTCCTTCGAGGGCCGTCTCCTGGCCCGTCCCGAAGGGAGAGACAAGCCGTGCACCTTCACGAACCACCGGCCGTCGCAGCCGAGATCGACGCCCTCGTGACGCTTCTTGACGACATCGACACGGTGCCGCCGGCCACCTACGAGCGGGCGGTGAACGACCGCCTGGAGAACCTCGCCGCCGTGGCCGCCGACGAGCCCGGCGACGTGGACGTGTTTCGCCATCGGTGCTTCGAGGCGTGCGGACCGGTGCTCGACGAGAGCCCCCTCCACGTTCGTACGCGCTACAAGCCGCTCGGCTACGCCGGCGACTACCAGCTGATCGACCACATCTACCGAGCCACGCCCCTGATGGACGGTCGCGGCGGACGGTGGGACCGCTACTACCTCGACCTCCCGGCCGGGCGCGGCGTTCGCGACCGGAAGCAGTGGTTCGTCCGTCAGTACTCGGAGTTGCTCGCACGCCTCGAGCGACCGATCTCGGTCCTCAACCTGGCGAGCGGGCCGTGCAGGGACGTGGTCGAAGCGATTCATGCGACGGGCGCGGCCAGCCATGGGTCGTACTTCCATTGCGTCGACACGGAACCGCGGGCGATTCGCTTCGCGCAGGAGATGACGGCAGGAATCGAGAACGTCACCTTCCGCTGGGAGAACAAGAACGCGCTCCGGGTGCGTCCCACACGCCGTTTCGACTTCGTATGGTCGGCCGGCCTGTTCGACTACCTGAACGATCGGGTTGCCGTGGCGCTGATCGAGCGCATGTGGGCCGCCTTGCAGCCGGGCGGGAGAGCCGTGTTCGGCAACGCTCATCCCGACAACCCGACACGGCTGTACATGGAGTGGTGCGTCGACTGGGTTCTGATCCACCGTGACGAGCAGGACCTCGCGGCGCTCTGCCGTCGCGCGGGCGTTCCCGACGACTGCGTCACGTTCGACCGGGAACCCAACGGCGTCTTCGCCTTCTGCATCTTCGACAAGGCGGCGTGAGCGCACCGTCGAACAGCGCGCCGTCCGGATCGGTGCGGTGCCGAGCTACTCCATGAGCAGGAGCCCGAGCTTGTCGAGGATCTCGGAGACGAGATGGCCCGGGATGGTTCCCATCCGTTCGGCCCGTCGTGCCCGCCAGTCCAGACTCTTGACCTGATCGGCCAGAACCGCCCCGTGGACAGGAAGTCCTTCTGGAAGCGTGACTTCGAACGGGTAGCCCTTGATCCGGCTGGTGATGGGGCAGAGGAGCGCCAATCCGACCTTGCCGTTGTACGCGGCCGGCGATAGAACGACGGCCGGCCTTCGGCCGGCCTGTTCATGTCCCGCCTGTGGATCGAACGTGAGCCAGACGAGGTCACCTCGCTCTGGAACGTCCGATGAGCCCTTCACCAGGCCTCGCCGCCAACGGCCGCGCCCGAATCGATCTCCTCGTGAAGGTTGTCTGCGGTGATCCGAGCGAGCAGGTCGACCAGCCGCACGTCTCCTCGCGCCACCGACGTGACGACCAGCGATCCGTCCACCAGCGTCATCTCGACGGCGGCGTCAGGCTCCAAACCGGCCTCGGCCGCGAAGGAACGGGGAATCCGCACGGCCAGGCTGTTGCCCCACATTTTGATGCGCGTTCGCATAGTGCCACCCCCCTCACACGTATCTACAATAACGATACGCGTGCGGCGTCTTCGATATACGTGACACCGACGGCACAGGAAGGTGGAAGCTCGAGACGAGACGACCACCACATGGGGCTCGAAGATCATGTCAGGTGCCTATGCGAGCTCCCCAGCGAGCGCCTGCACGAGCATGAGGGAACGGGGCCGACGCGCGGTCTCCTGCCGCGACCGGCG
>CAZHCI010000346.1:0-2126 GCA_964530905.1 uncultured bacterium | reverse complement strand
GCGATCGCGGCGTCGGGTCGCTGCTCCGCCAAGGCGCGCCACGACGCCCGGTCCATGCGGTACAGACGCGACGGCTCGTCCGCCAGCAGATCGGCGGAGCGGGGCGCGGGATCGACGAAGCCCAGCTCGCCCAACACCTGACCGGGAACCAGCGTCTCGAGGCGCAAGCGTGAGCCGTCGCTCCGCTCCAGCACGGCGCTGACGCGTCCCTCGGCCAGGATCCAGAAGCAGTCCGCCGGATCGCCCTGCCGGACCAGCGTCTCTCCGGCGTCCAGCCGCACCTCGTCGAACCACGGCCGCATCGATCGCCAGGTCGGCTCGCCGCCCGGGATCTCGTCCACGACGTCGTCGAAGGTCGCGCGGTCCGAGAGCAGGTCGGCCTCGGCCAGCAAGCCGTCCTCGCAGCGCTCCAGCGCCCGGTCCAGATCGGGCGCGAACGCCGCGTCCGCGCCCGCCTTGCGCAGCGTGCGCTGGAGACGGGGACCACCGCCGGCCACCACCACCTCGGCGCCGACACGATCGGCTGCGCGGGCGATCCGCATCACCGCGAACGCTCCGGTCGCGTCGAACGTCGCGGCGTCCTGCACGTCCAGCACCACGTACCGCGGCACCGGCTCGATCGCGAGCCGCTCCTTGGCGCGCGCCACGAGCCGGTCCGCCGTGCCGAAGAACACCGTTCCCCCCAGGTGGAACACGGCGGTCCGCTCCCCTTCGTTCCACAGCCGGTCGCGCGCGGCTGCGGAGCGGGTGACCCGGCTGCGAAGATCGCGTCCCGAGCGCGCCGCGGCGACCACGTCGGTGCGCGCCGCCGCTACGACGAACATCGCCACGGTGACGACCAGCCCCACGGCGACCCCCTCGAGCAGCCCGAACACGGCGACGGTCACCACGATGACGATCACGACGACCATGTCGAGCAGCGACAGCCGTCGCCAGCCGGTCACCAGCCACTCGTTCAGGTAGGCGGCGCCCAGGTAGACCAGCAGGCCGCCCAGGACCGGCAGCGGCACGATCCCGATCACGCGGGCGCCCAGGGCCAGCACGACGATCGTGAGCAGCGGCGTGACCGCCGCGTCGACCCGCCTGCGCGTCCGCATCGCGGCCGCCAGCCGCGAGCCGGTCGGCGAGACCGTGGCGGTGAGTCCCGCGAACGCCGCGCCCAGCAGGTTCGCGATCCCCGTCTCCCGCAGCTCCCGGCCGGCGTCCGCGTCCACGTCCCGGTCGAGCTCCAGACCGCTCGTGAACAGCAGCGTCGTGAGGGCGGTGACCAGCGCCACGGTCGCGTACGCCGGCGCCTGCGCGATCACCACCCCCAGGTCCGCCTCCAGCCACCGCGCGACGGGCGGCAGGCGCCACAGCGCCCCGTCCGGCAGCGGGCCGAACAGCCAGCCGTCGTCGAACAGGCGCGCCAGCGAATAGCCGTTCAGGCGCGCCACGCCGAAGAACAGCGCGATCGCGGCGACCAGGGTCAGGGGTACGACCAGGGGATGGCGCACCGCCTGGGCGAACACGAACAGCCACACCCCGATCGCGATGCCGGGAAGCCAGTGCAGCACGGCCTCGGGCGTGAACGGGCCGCCGGCGACGCCGCGGGACATCATCGCGATCGCGCTGTCGACCAGGATCCAGCCGCTGGCCGCCAGCACGCCGCCGACGACGGGATGCGGCAGGTACCGAACCAGGCGGGCCGCGCCGGTGAGGCCCAGGACGACGAGCACCAGGCCGGTCACGACCCCCGAGACGGCGACCACGGCCAGCACGGTGCCGTCGAGCGCTTCTGGGCGCACCGCGCTCGCGGCGCCCGAGACCGCCACCACCGTCACGGCGACCGAGACGCTCTGAGCGCTCGCATGAACGCCGGGAACGGACGACCGGAGCGCGATCCAGACCGACGCGATCGCGGTCCCGATCAGCGCCAGCGCCAGCCCGTCCGCGCGCAGCTCCGGACCGCCGACGGCGTACACCAGCGCGGCCAGCGACGCGATGCGGAACACCTGCATCAGACCGGCGACCGTGATGCCCGCCAGCGACACGAACCCGGCGCGTCCGGAGAGGACGCGCCTGCGGGCGGTGCCGACGGGCTTCGTAGCGGGCATGGACGCGAGTGTACCTCCCGTCGGCGTCCC
>CAZHCI010000345.1:0-2130 GCA_964530905.1 uncultured bacterium | reverse complement strand
GGCACGCCCCAGATGCCCCAGTTGGGCTCCGTGTCGGTCCAGTTCCGCTGGCCCGAGGCGACCCAGGCGGGCGCGTTCTGGTTCCAGTAACGCCGGTTCTCGCGCACGTGATCGGGCAGATCGTGTCCGGGCAGGTCGTCTCCCGGCCCGTTCGTGCGGGCGTCGTCGCTCATCTCCGGATCGTACTCGCTGGACGCGCTCCCCGTGCGGGTCAGTCCGGCGACGCCAGCGCCCACGCCACGGCGGCGTCCGCGTGGATCGCGGTGGTGTCGAAGCGGGGCACGTCGATCAGCTCGCCCAGCTTCAGCATCGTGATCTCGGTGCATCCCTCGATCACGCCCTCGGCGCCGGCCGACGTGAGCGCGTCCGCCATCGCGGCGACCTCGCGGCGGGAGTCGGGTCGGACGCGGCCGAGGCAGAGCTCGCCGAAGATCACCTCGTGCAGCCGCGCCCGCTCGGACTCGGACGGGACGACGACGTCGAGGCCGTGCGCCTCGAGCCGGCCGCGGTAGAACGCCTGCTCCATCGTGAAGCGGGTGCCCAGCAGGCCGATCCGCCGCACGCCGGCGTCCCGCACCCGCGCGGCCGTGGCGTCGGCCAGGTGCAGCAGCGGAATCTCCGTCGCCGCCTCGATCGCGTCCGCGACGCGATGCATCGTGTTCGTGCAGAGCACGATCCCGTCCGCGCCGGCCGCCTCGAGCCGCTGGGCGTCCAGCGCCAGCGCCTCGCCCGCCGCGTCCCACGCCCCGGCGGCCTGGAGCGCCTCGATCTCGGCGAAGTCGACGCTGATCATGGCGATCCGGGCGGAGTGCAGGCCGCCCAGGCGGTCCCGGATCCCTTCGTTGATGCGCCGGTAGTACAGCGCCGTGCTTTCCCAGCTCATGCCGCCCAACAGGCCGATGGTTCGCATGCGGTGCCTCATGCGGTGTCGGCGGCGGGCCGCTCGGCCTCGAGCAGCATCCGCTCGACCGCGGCGTGCGGGACCTTCGGCGTGGTGATCAGCGGGTCGGCCTCGCCGAAGCCTCCGAACCACTGCACCGCGTCCGACCCGTAGTCCACCCCGCGGTCCGGGCACCCGCGCGCGCCCAGCATGTCGGTCTCTTCGGGCGACAGGCCGCCCGGCAGGACCAGGAACGCGCGCCCTTCGCGGGGAACGAAGCCGCGAGAGGCCAACGCGGGAGAGATCGGCAGCGCCGCCACCTCGCTGCGGTACTGCACGAACCCGAACGCGTCGGGATCGGCCGCCGCCGCTGCGCGGGCGCGCATCATCCGTGCCCGGTGCTGTTGCGCCTCGATGGCGTCGACGCGGATCGCGAGCAGGTAGTCGACCTCCTCGGAGTCCGCGGCGGGCCGCAGCAGCGCCAGCGGCCCGTGCCGCAGCAGCGCGCGGGCCGCGCGCTCGTCCGCGGCGCCGCGGGCGGCCAGGCCGGCGAACGCGTTCTCGGCGACGCGTCGCCCCCGGTCGGTCAGGTGGAAGTCGTGCTGGTCGGTCTTCGCGTCGAGGACGCCGGCGAGCAGTCCCTGGCCGCGGAGCCCCTGCACCAGCCGGGCGGAAACCTCGCGGGCGTGATCGCTGGCGACGATCCACCACGCGCCGTGCTCCAGCCTCAGCACGCCGTCGCGCAGAGCGTGGAGCGCCAGGATCTCTTCGGTCGAGAACGCCATCGTCCCATCCTACGGCCAGGCGCGGCGGACGTCAGTCCCGTACGTCGCGCGGAACGAGGTGGACGAACCTGAAGCTGCGCGCCGCGGCGTCGAACGGCGCCCAGTCGAAGCTCTCGTAGCGGCCGATCCGGTAGGTGCCGCCCGGCGCCTCGATCAGGTAGCCGCTCTCCTCGTACGGGGTGCCGTCGGGCGTGCGGTAGACCGAGGTGACGCGCAGGCCGGAGGTCCCGGCGTCGCCGAACGTCAGCGGCTCGGCTCGCGCATCGACGGGGAACGACTCCTTGAGCGCTCGCGGCAGGTCGCGGTCCGGGAGAAAGGTGATCGTCGCGTCGGGGACGGTCGGCTCGCCGTCGTGGAAACCGTGCAGGAACCACTGACGTCCGGCGGAAGCCAGGGCGTGACTGGGCGGAAGCTCGATCAGGAAGCCTCGCTGGGGGTCCACCCAGGCGACCCAGTCGTCGGCCG
>CAZHCI010000344.1:0-2143 GCA_964530905.1 uncultured bacterium | reverse complement strand
CGCAGCATGCTGGAGGCGCTGAGCGTGAGGACCACGTACACCACCGCGGCGCTGTTGTAGGGCGGGAACAGGTTGAGCGTCGCCGCGCCGAACTCGCGAGCCTTCTGCGTCACGTCGCCCACGCCGATCACCGAGAGGAGCGCGGTGTCCTTGAGCATGGCGATGAACTCGTTCCCGAGCGGCGGAAGCACGATCCGGATGGCTTGGGGAAGCACCACGAACCGCGCCGTCTGCCAGCCGTCAAGGCCCATGCTGCGCGACGCCTCGATCTGACCCTTGGGGATCGCCTCGATCCCGGCGCGGAAGATCTCGGCCATGTACGCCGCGTAGCCGATCGCGATCGCCAGCACGCCCCGGAGCAGGTCGTTGCGAATGCTGATCCGGCCGCCGGTCAGGTCGCGGATGGCGCCGGGCAGCACGAAACCGATGAACAGGATGACGACCAGCATCGGAATGCCCCGAATCAGGTCGACGTACAGGTCCGCGAAGATCGACAGCGGATGCTCGCGGCTCTGCTGCGCGGCGAACGCCAGCAGCCCCAGCAGCGCCCCCGCCGCGAGCAGCATCGTCGCGGGGTTGCGGGCGGAATCGGGAAGGAAGGTCGTGCGCCACAGCTCGGGAAGGGCCTCTGGAACCTGCTCCGCGGGGAGGAGCACGGCGTCGACGCGGCCCTCCTCCAAGTAGGCCAGCGCCGCCTCGGCGTCGAGCGCGCTCAGGAACCTCCGCTGCGGCGCATCCTCGGCGTAGGTGCCGGACTGGACCTGATCGATCAGCCGGGAGGGCGTTCCGCGGACGATCGCGACGCGCCCCTCGGTGTCGCCCGCCAGCACCAGCTCTTCGCTGGGCGCGACCAGCAGAACGCCGCCCGCGCCCAACGACAGGGCGGCGACGATCGCGAACGCCGGAACGGTACGCCGCCCCAGCGGCAACAGCATCATGCCGGCCAGCGCGAGGCCCAGGAACGAGGCGAGCAGGTACCCGAGCACGGTGACGGCGATCGTGAACTGCAGACCGGGAAGCAGGAACCGCAACGCCGCCTGGTAGTCCGGGTCGCGAACGTAGACCAGGACCACGAGCGGAAGGAGCGCCAGCAGCACCAGGTAGCTCGGTTTGAGTCGGCCGAGCGGCCCGCGGCGGACCTTGGCGGAAGGGTTGGGGCGGCTCACGCGGACCTCCGCTGCGGGGCGTGCACGAGGACGGGGGCCGGGACCTCCCGGCCCCCGAGGGCGTCGAGGGGTCGTCTACGGTGTGCAGGTCGCCTGAGGCTCGGAGGGCGCCGTAAGCGGAGCCCCGCCGGTTCTCACTCGGCGTCCGCGAACCACTTCAGCACGAGCTCGTCCAAGGTGCCGTCCGCACGAATCGCTTCGAGCCCCTCGTTGAACGCGTCCTGGAGCGGGTCGCCCTCCTGGAATACGAGGCCCAGCGGGTCGCTGGTGAGGCCGCGGATCTCGACCACCAGATCGCCGGCGTACTGCTGCACGAACGCGTCGGCGGTGACGTCGTCGATGATCACGCCGTCGACGTCGCCGTTCAGGAGGGCCAGCACGGCGGCGTTGAACGTGTCGTACAGGCGCAGGCGAGCGTCGCCGACGAGCTCTTCGCCCAGCTGCGCGTTCGTCGTGCCGAGCTGGGCGCCGAGGATCAGGGAGCTGTCCTCGCTGGTGAAGTCGTCCTCTTGCAGCGCGGCGTCCTCGACGCGCGTGGTGATCGACTGGCCGACCACCAGGTAGGGGTCGCTGAAATCGACGATCTCGTCGCGCTCGTCGGTGATCGACACGCCCGAGGCGACCATGTCGAACTCGCCCGCCGCGAGGGCGGGGAAGATCCCGTCCCAGGCCGTGGTGACGAACGTCGGGACGCAGCCGATCACGTCGCAGATCGCGTTCACGACGTCCACGTCGAAGCCCACGATCTCGCCGTCGGTGTTCACGGTCTCGAACGGCGGGTAGGTCGTGTCGCTGCCGACGTCGAGCTCGCGCCCGCCCAGGTCGGTCTGAGCGGTGGCGATGCCGAGGAACAGGAGGGTCAGGAGGAGCAGGAGTCGGTTCATGGCTGCCTCGCTTTCAGGGACTCGCGTGGTCGACGCGCGCCGACCACTGCATGCACGAAGATACACGTTGCCGCATGAGGTTCACAAGCCGTA
>CAZHCI010000343.1:0-2150 GCA_964530905.1 uncultured bacterium | reverse complement strand
CCCGGCATCGTCCACGCCGTCACCGGCGTGCTGGCCCGCCACGGCGGCAACGTCACCGAGTCGCAGCAGTTCGGCGACCCCGGCACCGGGCTCTTCTTCATGCGGGTGCAGGCGGAGCTGGCCGCCGAGCGCGCGGCGCTCGAGGCCGACCTGGCCGAGCTCGCGGCGTCGCTGGGCATGTCGTGGACGCTCGACACGGTTGGACGTCCGCTGCGGACCCTGCTGCTGGCCTCCAAGGAGGCGCACTGCCTCACCGACCTGCTCTTCCGCTCGGCCCAGGGTCGGCTGCCGATCGAGGTGGTCGGGGTCGTGAGCAACCACCCCGACCTCGCCTCGATCGCGAGCTTCTACGGCGCCCCGTTCCACCATCTGCCCGTGACGCGTTCGGGCAAGCCCGCCGCGGAGGCCGCACTGCTGGAGCTCGTGGAGCAGCAGGGCGCGGAGCTGGTGGTCCTCGCACGCTACATGCAGGTGCTCTCGGGCGACGTGTGCCGCCGCCTGGCGGGCCGGGTGATCAACATCCACCACTCGTTCCTGCCGAGCTTCAAGGGCGCACGGCCGTACGCGCAGGCGCACGAGCGCGGCGTGAAGCTGATCGGTGCCACCGCGCACTACGTCACGGCCGACCTCGACGAGGGACCGATCATCGAGCAGGACGTCGAGCGTGTGGACCACGCCGACGATACGCGCGAGCTCGTCGCCACCGGCCAGGACGTGGAGCGCCGCGTGCTGGCGCGCGCGGTGCGCTGGCACGCGGAGCACCGGGTGTTCCTCAACGGTGGGCGGACCGTGGTGTTTCGTTGACGCGACGGTACGGGACCTTGCGGGACGGCGTCGTGCGTCCCGGTCCGACCTCGCCGTCCGCGCTGGGCGTGGTGCCGGACCGGCTCGCTCTGACGCGAAGGGGTGAGGCTACTCGACCGTCAGCTGGAAGGACGCGAACTCGACATCGTACCGGGACTCGAGGTTGTACGAGCCGGCCACCGGCGCCGTCCAGTCGAGGGTCCACATGCCGTCGGCGACCACGAGGCCGACCGTCGACACGGCGCTCCCAGCACCTCCGGAGTGGGGGTACAGGTCGATGTCCAGGTAGAGCGCATCGAACGAGGCGGTAGCGGTACCCCGGCGAACGACGCGTTCGCCGGCGACGAGGGTGGCGGGGGTGCCGAACGTGCCGTCGGCGAAGGTCAGGGTGGGGATTCCGACCTCGATCGTCGCGGAGGCGCGCTGCTCGTTGCCGGCCGGGTCGATGGCGAGGGCGGTGAGCGTACGGCTGCGCGCTTCGGTGGGCGTCCAGTCCATCGCCCACGTGCCGCTGAGGCGGGTGATGGGCGCGACGCCGTCGGCGTCGGACTCGAGCGGATCGCTGGCGCCGACGAGGACGGGGCCTTCGTAGACCTGGACCCGGTCCAGAGCGACATCGTCCGAAGCGGTCCCGCTGAGGGCGTACGCAGTCCCAGCGTTGGCGCGCTCCGTCGAAGCGTCGATGGTGACGACAGGTGCCGTGACGTCGAAGCCGAGGCTGGTGACGATCGCGTACGGCGCCTCGAACGTCGCGGTGACATCGCCCGTGGTGGCGACGCCGGCGACGTCGCGCCAGCCGGTGATCGTGGCCGTGAGCGTGAAGGTGTCGTCGGTCGGCGAGGCGGTGGCGACGGCGCGGGTTCCGACCTCGCTGGTCGCGCCGATGGTTCCGTCGTCCGGGACGATCGCGTAGGTGACGGCGTAATCCGCGACGGGGACGGCGTAGCCACCCGGCGCGTCGACAGCCAGGTACAGATCGATCGTCTGGCCGGGGTCGACGGCCGACGTGGCGGCGATCGTGGTGGTCGGCCCATCGGGATCGTACGTGAAGAGGCCGTCCACGAAGCTGAAACGGAGCACGACCGGGTTCTCGGGATCGTCGATGGCGGTGATGGCGACGCCGACGCTCTCGACGACGGGCTGTCCGTCCACGAACGGAACACCGAGCGTGGTGAGATCGTCCGCTCCGGTCGCGATCGCGACGGTTGTGGTGACGCCGTCGAGACCGTCGGGGGTCGGCGCGACGGCGGAGCAGCCGGCGATGAACACGGCGGCCAGGGCAAGGCTGGCGAGTGCTTGGCGCATGGTGATACCTCTCATGGTCCATCACTCGTGGAGTTGTCGAG
>CAZHCI010000342.1:0-2170 GCA_964530905.1 uncultured bacterium | reverse complement strand
GGCGCACCTCGAAATCGATCTTCGCGACGGCCTCGAACCCGCCGTAGCGCTTCGTGAGGTCGCGCGCCTCCACGACGACGTCGCCCCGCGGCGCGGCGCCTGTCGCGCGGTGCTCCGCTGGCCGTCGACCTTCGTCCATCCTCGCCGTCGCCCTCGCCGTCACGCTGTCCTCCCGGCCGACCATCCTACCCGGAGCGAGGCCCGCTTTTTGGTCCTGCTCGGCCGCCTCCGCCGAGGCTCCCTTCGTCCAGGCCGGTCGCGGCGTCCTCGATCGCCCCCGCGAGGTCCTCGGTCGCGACGTGACGCGCGAGCTCCGGACGGCCCGCCAGCGCGGCGAGGAAGGCGTGATCGGCCGCGCCCGTTCCGATCGGGATCAGGGTCACGCCACGCGCCCTGGCCAGCCGCGCCGCCTCGAGCGTCGCCTCGCGATCGTCGGGCACGCCGTCGGTGATGAGGATGATCACCTTCCGTCCGAGCCGGAAGCGCAAGCGGCCCAGTCCGAGCCTCAGGCCCGACGCCATCGCCGTCCGGCCGTACGGCCGCAAGCCGTGCAGGCGCTTCCAGAACCGGTGCGCGTTCAGGCTGGCGCCCGCGATCGCTTCGGCTCCGCCGGCGAACGCGACGGCGCCCACGGCGTAGTCGCGCTGGACCGCCTCGAGGAAGAAGCGGAGCGCGCCCCTGCGAAGCTGCTCCATCTTGCCGGGATCGCCCATGCTGGTCGAGTGGTCCAGCACCAGGTACACGGTGCCCCGCAGGTTCCGGCGCCGCGGAACGAGGGCCGATACCGCCCTCCGGACCAGGCCCCCGGCTCTCGACGCCGGCCGGGCGGGCACGGGAAGCTCGTCGCTCGGGTCTCGCTCGTTCATCGCTAAGGAGCGTACGCCCGACGGGGCCCGGCGACCAGGGCGCCAGGTCACGTCGCCGGCGTCACGTCGCGGATCCCTCGGTAGCGGACGACGACGACCAGCAACAGCCCCGACGCGACCGCGCCCGCCAGGCTCATCACCGCGAAGCCGTACACGGCGAACACCACGCCGCCCACCAGGCTGGCGGTCGCCGACACCGTTCCCATCGCCAGGTCGTTGATCCCCTGCGTCCGGGACTTCTCGGCCGTGGAGAGGTGGTCGGTGAGGAGCGCGGAGCCCCCGACGTAGCACAGGTTCCAGCCGAACCCCAGCAGGAAGAGCGCGACGAACAACGGCACGAACGCGGGCGACAGCGGCGCGATCAGGCACGACGCGGCCAGGATGGCGCCGCCCCAGGCCAGCACCGGGATCCGTCCGAAGCGATCGGTCGCCCATCCGGACACCAGCGAGAAGGCGTACATGCCCAGCGTGTGACCGGCGTAGACGATCGAGATCGCCGACAGCGCGTGGGCGTGCTCGCGCATGTGCAGGGAGGTGATCCCCATCACCATGATCATCACGCCCTGCGCCAGGATCAGCGTGACCATCGCCGTCGCCACGCCCGGGTCGCGCAAGAGTCGCGGAAGCGGGCGGGCCGGAGCCAGGTCGCGCGGATCGCCGCCGGCGGCCTCCAGCCGCGCTGCGAGGTCGCGCGGCTCCGGACGCAGGAACACGAAGAACACGAGACCGGTGACGGCGAACAGGACGAAGGCGGCCAGGAACGGGCCGGCCAGCTCGCCCCAGCCCAGCGCGCGCGTCCACGCCCCGCTGGGCGCGACCAGCACCGGGCCGAGGACGGAGCCGACGGTGCCGCCCATCACCACGATCGACACCGCCCTGCCGCGCCGCGCGCGCGGCTGCACCTCCGCCGCGGTGAAGCGACCGAACTTGACCGCGGCGCTCGCGGTCCCCGCCAGCGCCAGCCCAGCGAGCAGCATCGCGAAGGCGCCCGTCACCGCGGCGACGACGGCGGCGGCCATGCCCGCCATCCCCAGCGCCGTCCCGACGGTCAGCCCGCGCCTCCGTCCCAGCCGCTCGGTCAGCACGCCGATCAGGACCG
The DNA here is from genome assembly GCA_964530905.1 of uncultured bacterium. Lineage (GTDB taxonomy): Bacteria > Deinococcota > Deinococci > Deinococcales > Trueperaceae > SLSQ01. The sequence goes on along the minus strand of CAZHCI010000342.1, from coordinate 205 downwards.
CCGTCAGCGCGCTCCCGATCTGGAACGACGCGGCCGGGAGCCCCGCCAGCGACGTGCGCCCCGACAGCTCGGCCCCGACGATGGAGGCGACCGTCGCGGTGGCGATCACCCCGGCCGAGCCCAAGGCGTGGGCGACGAACAGGCCGGTCGTGATGCGGTCGGTGGCTCGGGCGTCGGTCACGAGCGCGAGCCTACACCGTGCCTC
>CAZHCI010000341.1:0-2171 GCA_964530905.1 uncultured bacterium | reverse complement strand
CGGCCTTCGCCTCGTCCTTCGGTTCGTCCTTCGGTTCGTCCTTGGCCTCGTCCTTCGGCTCTTCCTTGGCCTCGTCCTGCGCTTCGGCCGAGGCTTCCGCTCCCTCGGCGACGGTCAGCACCACCTGGCCGATGCGAGCCTCGGCGTTCGCCTGCACGTGGACCTTCTCGACGACGCCGGCGACCGACGAGGGGACCTCGACGACGGCCTTGTCGGTCTCCAGTTCCATGACCGGCTGGTCGATCTCGACCCTGTCGCCCTCTTTGACCAGCACCGCGACGACCGTGCCGGCCTCGATCCCTTCGCCCACCTCGGGCAGCTTCATGTCGGTTGGCACAACGTTCCTCCTCGGCCCGTGGGGTTCAGGCGACGTGCGGGTTCGTCTTGTCGGGGTCGATGTCGAGCGTCTTCTGCGCCTTGGCGAGGTCATTCCCGTCCAACTTGCCGTCGCCGGCCAGCGCGGCGAGCGCCGCGTACGCGATGTGCTTGGCGTCCACCTCGAAGTGGTCGCGCAGCTCGGCGCGGGCGTCCGAGCGGCCGAAGCCGTCGGTGCCGAGCGACACGATGGGCCGCGGGGCGTAGCGCGAGAGCGCGTCGGGGAGCATCTTGACGTAGTCCGACGCCGCGACGATCGGCCCCTTGGCGTCCGCCAGGGCCTCGTGCACGTAGGGACGACGCGGCGTCTCGCCGGGGTGCAGCCGGTTCCAGCGATCGACGTCGAGCGCGTCGCGGTGCAGGGCCTTGTAGCTGGTGACGCTCCACACGTGCGCGGCGACGCCGAAGTCGCGCTCGAGGGTCTCGGCGGCCTGCAGCGCCTCGTGCATGATCGCGCCGGAGCCGAGCAGTTGGACGTGCTTGCGGGCGCGCTTCTTGCCGCTGGGGCGGAAGAGATAGAGCCCGCGCAGCACGCCGTCCTCGAGCGCCTCGCGGCTCAGGTGCTCCGGCGCCGCCGGCTGGGGGCGGTTCTCGTTGCCGACCGTGAGGTAGTAGAAGACGCTCTCCTGCTCCTGGTACATGCGCCGCAGGCCCTCGCGGACGACGATGGCCAGCTCGTAGGCGAACGACGGGTCGTAGGCGAGCAGGTTGGGGATCGGCATCGCCAGCAGGTGCGAGTGGCCGTCCTGGTGCTGCAGGCCCTCGCCGGCGAGGGTGGTGCGGCCCGCCGTGGCGCCGAGCATGAAGCCCTTGGCGCGCATGTCGCCCGCCAGCCAGGCGAGGTCGCCGATGCGCTGGAAGCCGAACATCGAGTAGTAGATGTAGAACGGCACGGTGTTGATGCCGTGGGTCGCGTAGGCCGTGCCGGCCGCGACGAAGGAGCTCATCGCGCCCGCCTCGGTGATCCCCTCCTCGAGGATCTGGCCGCTCTCCGTTTCCCGGTAGTACAGCAGGTTCTCCTTGTCGACCGGCTCGTACTTCTGGCCGACGGAGGAGTAGATGCCGATCTGGCGGAAGAGCGCCTCCATGCCGAAGGTGCGCGCCTCGTCGGGGATGATCGGCACGACCAGCTTGCCCCATGTCTCATCGCGCAGCAGCTTGCGCAGCACGCTGACGAACACCATGGTCGTCGAGACCTCGCGCTCCTTGGTCCCCTCGAGGAACTCGTCGACGAACTCCGGGCCCGGCGCCTCGACCACGTCGGCGCTCACCACCCGTCGCGGCAGCCAGCCACCCAGGTCCTCGCGGCGCTCGCGAAGGTAGCGGACCTCGTCGCTGTCCTCCTCGGGCCGGTAGAAGGGGTACTTCACGATCTGCTCGTCTTCGATGGGGATCTTCAGGCGGTCGCGGTAGGCGCGCATCTCGTCGACGTCGAGCTTCTTCTGCTGGTGGGTCGGGTTCCTGCCCTCGGCGGCCTCGCCCAGGGCGTAGCCCTTGACCGTGCGCGCCAGGATGACGGTGGGTGAACCGCGGTGCCGCACGGCGCGGTGGTAGGCGGCGTAGACCTTGACCGGGTCGTGGCCGCCGCGGTTGAGCTGCGCCAGGTCGTCGTCGCTCCAGTCCTCGATCAGCTGCTGCAGCTCGGGGCTGTCGAAGAAGCGCTCGCGCAGTTCGCTCGCCCCGAAGGCCGCGTAGCGCTGCGACTCGCCGTCGATGAGGCGGTTGAAGCGGCGGGCGAGGATGCCCTCGGTGTCGCGCTCCAGCAGTTCGTCCCACTTGCTGCCCCAGGCCACCTT
>CAZHCI010000340.1:0-2185 GCA_964530905.1 uncultured bacterium | reverse complement strand
TCGGCTGCTGCTCGCCGGTCCACCGCGACGACGTGCCCGACACGTTCGCCTTCAAAGCGGCGCACCTGCCCGACGCGGCATGGATCAATCCGGGCGGCAGCTGCATCGTGGATCCCGACGGCAAGTTCCTGGTCGAGCCGGTGACCGAGCGCGAGGAGATCCTGTACGCCGATCTGGACATGGCCGGGCTCCGCGGCTCGCGGTTCCAGCTGGACGTCGCTGGCCACTACGCGCGGCCGGACATCTTCGACGTCACGCTCAGGACCGGGGCGGACGGTGCGGTGCGAGGCGCGCCGCCCCTCGTCGACGGTCGCACCTCCCGCTCCGACGAGCCGACGGCGTAGAGCCGGGTTCGCCCCGTCTCGTCGTCGACGCGTGGCGCCCGTCGCACACGGCCGCCGCGCGCCTATCGCCCTAGCGGCCGGCGAACGAGGCCGGAACGGGCTCCAACGGGTAGAGGTCCGACCAGGCCGCCTCGTTCGTCACGCTGTCGATCCGTCCCATGGCCGCGTCGACGCCGTGGTCGCCCACCTGGGCGTCGAACCAGGCGTGCAACGCGGCGAGGACCGCGTCGTCGTCCGTCGCGAAGACGATCAGCGCACCGTCCGCGACGTCGAAGGTGCGGATCGTCACCGCCTCGTGACGTTCGCTCAGCACGTCGACGCCCGGCATGGCGTCCCCATGGATCGTCGTCGGATCGCCGAAGTCGCCGCGGGCGAACGCTTCGGACACGTCGAGAACGTGCGAGCGGACCAGGCTCACCTCGTCGTCGTGCGCGACGGGATCACGCACGACGACGAGCTGCTCGCCTCCTGCCGCGGTCTTGACGAAGGCGTGAAGCGTCTTCTGAACGTCGAACGGCATCACGGCCGCCCCCATCTCGCGAACGTGAGCATGCCGGTCGGCGGCGCCGTCGGCAGGGGGCTCCTGAGCGAGGGCTGCGGTCGCGCAAGCGATCACGATCACGGGCGTCAGCATCCGAAGGAAGGGGCGGACGTGCGGGATCGTGAAGGAGGGGGTCGGCATCGGTTCGCAGCCTACCCGTCGCGGCGCCGCGACGCACGTCTCGCTTCATGGTCGGCCGCGCCTCCGGTCGCTCGCCGAGGCGGTAGGCGCGTTCGGGGCCGCGAGTTCGCGCGGAGGAACCCCGTGGTACCTTGCGCGCTACGTGAACGTGTCGCTGATGCCCGTTCTGGCGCTGCGAACGCACCCGCACCGTTCGCGCCCAGGAGGAGCCCCTTGTCGCACCCCGTGGTCCGTCCCTCGATCGTTCTGTTCGTCCTCGCCATCCTCGCCGGCGCGACCGCCCAAGCGCCCCTCATCGCCCCGGGGTCGTTCTCGGTGCTCGCGAAGGTCACCGGGGCCGCCACGTCCGGCACGCAGGAGCTCTTCGTCCTCGACGGGGACGCGCGTCTCGACTCCACGCCGGACGACGGCGAGGCGCTCGTCGTTCTGTTCGCGCAGGACGAAGGCGCGTACGTCCTGCGGGGCTATTTCGGCGAGGCGACCCAGCCTGCGTTCGAGGCCCCGCTGGACGCCATCCTGGCGGACGACCAGCTCTACCGCGAGCTCGCCGAGCTGCTGGTCGTGTTCCTGAACCCGGCGTCTCCGGCCCACCCCTGCCAGCACACGCGCCCTGACGACGGCGCGGTGTTGACCGGCGACTTCGAGGTGTGGGAGTGCGAGATCGTCGGCACCGAGATGCTGGCCGGGCGCGCGACGTCGGTGTGGACGTACGACGTGGTCTGGGGTCGCGAAGGGCGTCCGGCGATCGTGAACGATCCGACGCAGACGGCGTGGATCGACGACGAGCTGGGCGTGCCGCTGGCGTACCACGCCGGGCCCGACCTGTTCGTCACCGAGTTCGTGTCGGTCGATCCGTCGGTCCAGGACGCCTCGTTGTTCACCAGCCGCTGAGCGACGGTGGCTCGGCCGTTGGTTCGAGCTCGTCGTACGGAGTCGCTCAGTCGCTCGCGGACGTAACCGCGGCCTCCCGGAGGGCGTACCGTCCGGTGCGTCGTGCCCACACGTCGAACGCCACGGTCGCGAACGGCGGAACGGTCGCGGCCAGCGCCAATGTCCACGTGAGGGGCCGCCAGCCGCGACCCATCCCGACGCCGACCGCGAGAGCGACGTACACGATCACCAGGCCGCCGTGCACGCTGCCGAACACGAACACGAGCCG
>CAZHCI010000339.1:0-2187 GCA_964530905.1 uncultured bacterium | reverse complement strand
CGACGCCGGACGCGACGCGGACGTCGCGATCGCCGGAGCGGGAGCCGCCGGCCTGTACCTCGCTGCCCGGCTCGCGCAGGACGGTCTCCGCGTCGTGGTGCTCGAGGCGCGCGAGGCGCCGACCCGGCACTCCCGCGCGATCGGCATCCACCCCCCCGGGCTGGCCGCCCTCCACGACGTCGGAGCGGCCGAGCCGCTGCTGGAGCGCGGCGTGCACGTGCGTCGCGGCCATGCCTTCGCCGGCGACGCGGCGCGCGGCGTGCGCCACCTCGGCACGCTGGACTTCGCGCGCACGCTTCACGGACCGTGGCCGTTCGTGCTGACGGTCCCTCAGCACGTGACCGAAGCCGTGCTCGAGGCCCGCCTGGCCGCGCTGGCGCCCGGCGCCCTGCGGCGTGCGAGCCGCGTCACGGGGTGGAGCGACGACGGGTCGGGCGTCACCGTGGAGGTGCGCGAGACGCGGGGCGACGGGGGGCGAGGGCGTCCGGTCCGGCTGCGCGTCGGGCTCCTGGTCGCCTGCGTCGGGGCCCGCGGCGACGCGGCGCAGAGGCTGGGCACGGTCGTGGACGGGGGCCGCTACGGAGACGTCTACCTGATGGCCGACCTGCCGGACGACGGCACGGTCGCGACGAACGCGGCGTTCCGGTCCGTCGGTCCGGACGAGGCCGCCATCCACCTGTCGAACGACGGCGTGGTCGAGGCGTTTCCGCTGCCCGGCGGGCAGCGGCGCTGGGTCGCGAAGACCGAGACGCGGATCGACCCCGCCGACCCGGCCTCCCTGACCGAGCGCGTCGCGCGGCGGACCGGCGTGCGGCTGGACCCAATGAGCGCGACGATGGTGTCCGCGTTCGGCGTCCAGCGCCGCCTGGCCCGGCGTCTGGCGACGGGCCGCGTCTGGCTGTGCGGCGACGCGGCGCACGTCGTCGCTCCGATCGGTGGTCAGGGCATGACCCTCGCCTGGCTCGGAGGACGCGCCCTGGCGGACGCCTGGGGCGACCACCTGGCCGGCCGAGCGTCGCTGTCCGTCGCTGCCGCCCGCTACGATGCGGAGCAGCGAGCCCGCGCGCGCCGCGCCAGCGAGCGGGCCGCCTGGAACCTGCGGATGGGGCGAGAGACCCGTCTCGGCACGCCCCGGGCGTGGCTGGTCCGGGCGCTGCTGACCCCGCCGCTGGCCGGACGGATGGCGCGCCTGTTCACGATGCAGGCCTGATCCTGCCCTCTCGGCGTCCTGCTCGGGCGCCCGTTCAGGAGCTTCGATGCGCGACCGACCGTGGAGGCATCCCTGGTTCCGGCATCTTCGGCTGCACTTCAACGTCCTGCTCACGCCGATCTACCTGTACGGGATCGTGATCGGCGCCGACGCGACCGGCGTGTCGCGGCCGCTGTCCGATCCGGCGACGTACCTCGGATGGCTGTCGCTCCACCTGTTCCTGTACGGCGGAACGACGGCGTTCAACTCGTACTACGACCGGGACGAGGGGCCGGTGGGCGGGATGCTCCGTCCGCCCGCCGTGGACGCCGGCCTGCTGCCGTTCTCGCTGGCCGTGCAGGTCGTCGGTCTGGCCCTCGCCGCGACCGTGGGGGGCGCGTTCACGGTGGCGTGGGCGGTGCTGTTCCTGGTCTTCGCCGCCTACTCCCACCCCGCCGTCCGCCTCAAGGCACGCCCGGCCGCCGCCCTGGCGGCGATCGCGCTGGGCCAGGGGGCGGTCGGCTTCGTGCTGGGCTGGACGGCGGTCGCGCCCCCGGACGGGTTGACCGCGCCGTTCGTCGTTCTTCGCATGGCGGCCACGGCCGCGATCGTGACGGGCCTGTACGTCGTGACGCAGAGCTACCAGGTCCGCGAAGACGGCGCGCGGGGCGACCGGACGCTCCCGGTGCTCCTCGGGCCGACGCGCGCACTGCGCGTCGCCGTCGCGGTGGCGACGCCGGGCGGGCTGGTGCTCGTCGCCGACGTCGCACGGCTGGCCGGCGCCTGGCCTGCGCTGGTCGTGGCGACGTCGTTCGCGTCGCTGGCCGCCTGGCTGCTTCGCTGGGCCGCCGGCTTCGATCCGGCGGCGACCGAACGGAACTACCGCACCGCGATGCGGATCACCGCGGTCGCTTCGGTCGCGCTGACCGCGCTCCTGCTCGGCCTTCTCGCGACCGCCGTCAGCGGCTGAGGTCGACGTCAGGCCGGCTGCAGGCCGT
>CAZHCI010000338.1:0-2192 GCA_964530905.1 uncultured bacterium | reverse complement strand
GACGTTGCAGGCTCGCGCCCAGCGCCCGCATGCCCCGGTTCAGCGAGCTGAGCAGGCGGAACAGGCGCAGGCCCCTGCCCACCCGGGCCAGACGCAGCAAGCGCACCACCCGCACGATCCGAAAGATTCGCAACGCGGGGATCAGCAGCGAGAGGGCGGACAGCCAGTTCTGTCGGAGGTAGGTGGCCCTGCGTCGCGCCAGCACGAGCTTGACCCCGAAGTCCAGGATGAAGACGCCCCAGATGATCGTCCCGAGCACCAGGAAGGCGCGGCGCTCGCCCCATACCAGCTCGCCCGCCAGAAGCGCCAGCCACACGAAGGCGAGAGCGACCATCGGCCCCTCGAGCCAGTCCTCCAGGGTGCGGAGAAGCTCGTAGCGCTCCCGCTCCAGATCTGTTTCGTCCGGGGGCGTCGCGTCCTGCGTCTCGCTCCGGTTCCTGCTCATGGCGTCGCACCTCCTGCGCGGCGTCGGCCCCCGACGGAGATCGGTCCGCGCGCATCGAGCGTGTGCGCCGGGCAGAGCCGGGCCGTGGAGGCGTCGCTGCTTCAGGATACGCGGCGATACGTGGCGGCGACGCCGCCGATGCGCAGACGCGGCTCGGGGTCGTCCGCACGCCGCTGCAGGGCAGTGCTCAGACGGTGGCGAAGCGATCGGCGAACGACGGAAGCACGCGGAGATGGCCGCGAGGCGAATCGCCGCGAGGTCCGCTCCGTCAAGAACGGATCGTTCGAAGCGAACGCATTCGCCAGATGCCACGCTTGCTCCTCTTGAGGATCGATCCCCGGAGCGTGAACCGCTCTGGCTTTCCCGAACCGGTTCACGCCGAATCGGACACGGCAGCGCGCGGCACAGCCGTGCGAACGCGCCCTCGTGGGTCGCGAGGGCGCGCAGTCGGCGTGGCGTTCGGCATCGTGATCGGTGCTCGACGGTCGTTTCCGTCGAGCACGCGAATCGATCGGAGCCGGTCACATCGTGATGGAGGATCCGATCGCCTGAGCCAACGCCGTGAATCCGTACGATCGGCGTGCCCGTGCCTCGTTCTACGACGGTCCTCGACGTCATCCCGAGTCGTCGATCGCTGGCTCGTCCTCGGCGGCCTCGAACGCCGCCTCGGCCGCCGACGCGACGCTGCGGTAGACCGGTCCCAGGTGCGCGACGAGGTCCTCGTCGAGCGCCGTGAAGGTGCCCAGCCGGCGCAGCAGCGACAGGTCGGCCCGCTCGCCCGGGAGGTCGATGCGGGGCGGGGGCTCGGCCGCGGACCAGAAGCCGGCGGGGTCGAGCGGGATCACGTCGGCTGCGGCCGTCGGCTGCGGGTCGGCCTCGGCCGATGGGGCGGCGGTCCCGGCATCGGCGTCCGCGCCGGAACCGGCGCCCACCTGCCGCCGCAGCCCTTCCAGCAGCTCGTCCTGGCCGCGTCCGCGCAGGCGGAAGAGCAGGAACGGGTCCTCGTCGAATTGCTCGCCGAGCAGGTAGCACGTGGCGGCGATGTGCTTGCACACGGAGGCCTTGTCCGGGCAGGTGCACTCGAGGCGCAGGTGTGCGGACTTCGTCGGGAAGAGCGAGGCGCGGGCTTGGGCGAACGCCTCGTCGATGCCGCGCGGCATCTCGCCCGCGAGAAGGCTGGCGGCGAGGTCGGGGCGGCGCGCCAGCGCGGCGATCACGCGCTCCCAGGCGTCGCCTGCGAGCGGTGCGAGGCCGATGATGACGCGGTAGGGCTTGCGGCGCGAGCCCTGGACTCGGGCGTGCACCGTGCCGGTCTGCTCCTCGACCGACAGCACCTGGCCGGCGCGGGCGTAGCTGCGGCCGCGGGCGAGACGGAGCGGGGTGATGAGCCGCTCGAGGGCGGCGACCCAGCGCTCGGCCCACCAGCTCTCGACGAAGGCGCCGCGTTGGCTGCGGCTCGCGACGCCCTTGTCGGTGGAGATGGCGCGGGTCCGTCGGGCGGGGCGGCGGGGGCGGCGGCGCTTCACGCGAGCGCCTCCCGCCGCAGCGCCACCAGGTCGCGCAGGGCGCGGCCGTCGAGGTTGACGAGCGCCCGCTCGCCGGAGGCGATGACCTCGCCGGCCAGCGCGCGCTTGCCCTCGATCATCTCGGCGATGCGTTCCTCGAGCGTGCCGACGGTGACGAAGGCGTGCACCTGCACGCCCTTGCGTTGGCCGATGCGGTAGGCGCGGTCGGTGGCCTGGTCCTC
>CAZHCI010000337.1:0-2204 GCA_964530905.1 uncultured bacterium | reverse complement strand
GCGTTCCGAGGTAGCCGGGGTTGAGGAACTCGACGATCGACCACAGCTCGTCGAGACGGTTTTCGATCGGGGTTCCGGTCAGCGCCAGGCGCACGCTCGCGTTCAGCTGCCGCGCGGCGCGCGCCTGCGCCGTGTCGGGGTTCTTGATCTGCTGCGCCTCGTCGAGCACGAGCGCGTGCCATGGGATCGCCTCGAGCGCTGCGGCGTCGCTGCGCAGGAGCGGGTAGCTGGTCAGCACCACGTCGACGTCCGCGACCGCGGCGCGCAGGGCCTCGCCTCGTGCTCGGTCGGCGCCGTGGTGCACCAGGACGCGCAGGTCGGGCGTGAAGCGCGCCGCCTCGTCGTGCCAGTTGCGCACGACCGACGTGGGGCAGACGATCAGCGAGGGACCGTCCGCGCGACCCGCCGCCCGCTCCTGCAGCAGAAACGCGAGCGTCTGGACGGTCTTGCCGAGCCCCATGTCGTCGGCGAGGCAGACGCCGAGACCGAGCCGGGAGGCGAGCCTCAGCCAGGCCGCGCCACGCTGCTGGTAGGGGCGCAGGGTCGCGCGCAGTCCCTGCGGGTCGGTCCACGACTCGCCGTCCGCGCCGCCCTCGAGGGACGCCAGCCACTGCGCGGCCTCGCCGTCGAAGCGTACGTCGACCACCGGCAAGCCGGCCACCTCGGCGCGGTCGCCGAAGGCGCCGGAAAGCGCCTCGGCGACGCTCAGGTCGCGCTGGTGGCGGCGGCGCTGGTAGAAGCGGGCGGCGGCCTCCACCGCCTCGGGGTCGAGCCGCACCCAGGCGCCGCGCCACCGGATGAGCGAGGCCTTGCGCCGGGTCAGCTCCTTGAACTCCTCAGCGGAGAGGGTCGCGCCCCCCAGCGCCACCTGCCAGCGGTACCGCAGCATCCTGTCGAGCCCGACGCGGCCCGCGGCGCGGCCGCCGCCGGGCGCGGGGCCGACCGTCAGCCGGGCGCCGAGGCGGGCCTCGGCCTGCGACCACCAGGGCGGGGCGAGCACGCCGAAGCCGCCCTCCTCGAGGAGCGGCGCGACGTCGCGCAGGAAGCCGAAGGCCTCCTCCGCGTCGAGCGCCACCGGGGCGGGCGCGTCGCCGGCGAGCGCCCCGCGCAGCGGTGGGAAGACGCGGGTCGCGTGGCCGAGGCCGGTGAGCAGGAGCGCTTGGGCGCCTGGGAAGCGACCGGCGAGCGGCCCCAGGTTGCCGAGGTAGGCGTCGGCCGCGTCGACCAGCAGGCTGGGGTCGGCGCGCGACTGCAGCTGCGTGCGCAGCAGCCAGGGGCCATCGTCCTCGGACGGGTCGTCGAGGCGCAGGACGAGGCGGGTGCGCTCGTCGCCGGCGGCCGCCAGGCCGCGCCCCCAGTGCCGGTGCGCCTGCTGCAGACGCTGCAGCTGCGCGGCGCTGCCGGGGACGGCGGGGTCGTCGCCGTAGAGGGCCGCCAGCCAGCGCTCGGCGGGGGTGGCGTCCTCGGCCGAAGCACGGTCGGCGTCACCGGCGCCGGCCCAGATGCGCACGAGGGCGTCGGTGCAGGCGTGCAGGAAGTCCTCGAGCAGGGCGCGCGCCGTCGGCGCTTCCCAGGGATCCTCGGCTGCGGCGCGGGACGCGGGCGACAGCGCGTTCGCCAAGGCGGCCACCGTCGGCGCCAGGTCGCCGTCGAGGAGGTGGAGGCGCCAGCGCGCGGCTGCGCCCTCATCGCCGGCGACCAGGCCGGGCACGAAGCGCTGCCGGGCGAGCGCGGCCAGCACGAGGCGCGCGGCGGCGCGGAACGCGCGCAGGTCGTCTCCGGTCGGCGCGTCGGCGGCGTCGGAGCGTGCGGTCAGCAGCCAGTCGACCGCCGCGGCGGGCTGCAGCGCGCGGGCGGGGACGCGCCAGTGCCGAAACCACGGCTTCGAAGAACGAACACCGCGACGGTGCTCGTGGGGCACGGACGGCAGCGGGCCCTCGCCCGTCGACGGGAGCCACAGGCGCATCTCGACGGGCTCGGCGCGGGCGAGGGTGGGGTCGTGGAGCGCGGGATCGACGGCCGCGGGATGGTCGCCGCGGGGCAGGTCATCCGGCGCGTCGGCCGGAGCGACGGTCTCGGACCACAGCAGCAGGCGTCCACTGGCGGCGTCGGTTGGATCGGGACGCCAGAGGGCGTGTAGGGCAGGCACGCTATATCGTAGCTGTCGCGGCGAAAACCAGAGGTTGCGCGGCTCGGCTGCGGCT
>CAZHCI010000336.1:0-2205 GCA_964530905.1 uncultured bacterium | reverse complement strand
GCCGTCGACTTCCCGCCCAGCGAGCGCGAACGCGAGCCGCTGGCGCTGGCGCTGGTCATCGACCGCTCGGGCTCCATGAGCGGCGCGCCGCTCCAGCACGCCAAGCAAGCGGCCGTCGCGGCCGTCACCGCCCTGCGCGACGGCGACCGGGTCGCCGTGGTGGCGTACGACCAGCAGGTCGATCTGGTGGTCCCCAGCACCGCCGTCGGCGAAGACCGCGGGCCCATCGCGCGCGCGATCACCGCGGTGCGGGCCGGCGGCACGACCGCGCTGCACGCCGGCTGGGTCGAGGGCTGCACGCAGGTGCTGACGGCGCCGGTCGCCTCCGGCCTCGGCCGCGTCGTCCTGCTCTCGGACGGCCTCGCCAACGTCGGCGTGACCGACCCCTCCGCGATCGCGGAGGACGTCGCGCGGGTCACCGCCGACGGCGTCACGACCAGCACGATCGGCCTGGGGCGCCAGTTCGACGAGGGCCTCCTGCGTCACCTGGCGGACGCGGGCGGCGGCAGCTTCACCTTCGTCGAATCCCCCGAGCAGCTCGACGGCCTGTTCGAGACCGAGCTCGCCGGTCTCTCCGCCCTCCGCGGCCGCCGCGTGACGCTCGAGCTGCGCGGCCGCGGGGTGCGCTTCGTGCGTGCCTTGGGCGGGGCGCGCCTGGCCGGTGGCGGCCCCGCGGGCACCACGCTCGAGCTGCCCGACCTCATCGCCGGCCTGCCGCGCGAGTTCCTCGTGACGCTCGAGGTCGAGCCAGGCGCCGCAATCGACGGGGTCCGGCTCGCCTGGCACGACACCTTCACCCAGGCGCCCGAGACGCTCGACGCCGGCCTCGACGTGCCCACGCTGCCCGACGCCGACATCGCCGACCGGCCGGTCGTGGAGGCGATCGCGTCCGCCGTGCGGATCGCCAAGTCGGCGGAGGTGATGCAGCGCGTCGAGGAGCTGACGCGCCGTGGGCGACTGCCCGAGGCCGAGTCGACCCTCGAGGCGCTGCGGGTCGAGGTCACGGCGTGGCCGGCGGACGACGCCCGCGAGGCCCGACTCACCGACGTCGCGCACCTGCTGGAGGCGGTGCGCTCCCGCGACGACGCGCTGGCCAGGAAGCGCTCGTTCCACGCCCGCTACGAGCAGGAGCGCGGGGTCCGCGCGGGCGCCCTGCACGCGATGGCCGCCAGGGAGCGCGACTGGACCGACGCCTACAAGGCCCATAAGGCGCCGCCGCTCGCCGCCGAGCGGTCCTTCGCGCTGCTGCGCCCCGACGGCAGCGAGGCGCGGATCGAGGTCGTGGTCGGCGACCTCACCACCCAGCGGGTCGACGCGATCGTCAACCCCAGCAACCGCGGCCTCTTCGGCACCGCCGGTGTCGACGGCGCCGTCCACCGCCGCGGCGGCCCGGAACTGACGGCCGCCTGCCGCGAGATCGGCGGCATCAAGTACGGCCAGGCGGTCGTGACGCCGGGGTTCCGGCTCCCCGCGGGCCGCGTGATCCACACGACCACCCACCCGTGGAAGGGCGGCCAGTTCGACGAGCTGGCGACGCTCGAGGCGGCCTACGCCGCGTCCTTCGAGATCGCCCGGCGCCTGCGCCTGCGGACGCTGGCACTGCCCGCGATCGGCACCGGCGCCTACGGCTACCCGGCCGACGTCGCGACCGAGGTGGCGGTCAACGTCACGCTGCGGGCGCTGCTGCAGCCGGGCGAGCTTGCGCTCGTGCGCTTCGTCCTCTTCGACCCGCCGATGGCCGAGCTCTACCGGCGCGTGTGGGCGCAGGCCGTCCCCCAGGCGGCGCCGCCGCGGGCGGGGGCAGCATCATGAGCGACCTCGGGTCCGGCGCGGCCGACCGCATCCGGGGCGGGCTCCTGGGCCTCGCCGCCGGCGACGCCGTCGGCACCACCGTCGAGTTCCGCCCGCCCGGCAGCTTCGCGCCCCTCGTCGACATGGTCGGCGGGGGGCCCTTCGGGTTGCCGCCGGGCGCGTGGACCGACGACACCTCGATGGCCGCCTGCCTGGCCGAGAGCCTGGTCGAGACGGGCGCGTTCGACCCCGTCCACCAGCTGCGGCGCTACCTCCGCTGGTACCGCGAAGGCCACCTGAGCTCGACCGGCCGCTGCTTCGACATCGGCGGCACCACCCGCGCGGCGCTCGAGCGCTTCGAGGCGAGCGGCGACCCCGCCACGAGCGGATCGACGCACGCGCAGAGCGCGGCCA
>CAZHCI010000335.1:0-2213 GCA_964530905.1 uncultured bacterium | reverse complement strand
GTTGCGCATGCGCAACAACGCGTCCAACGTGCGCATGACGAGATCCGCTCTGCGTCAGGGACGGGGTTTCGTTGCTACCGTAGGCTCGTCGTGCGCATGTTCGTGCCGTTGTTGCGCATGCACGACAACGGGGACTCGGAGACGAGACGGTGTCACGGAGCCGGACGCGTGCGCGCGAGGCCCGGCCGCCACACTCCGGTCCTAGCGGTCGCGCTTCGGACCACAGCTTGAACGCGACGTAGCGTCTCGCGTCGACACGCATCCCTCGTCGACACGGCTCGATCCGACATGAAGACACGTTCGGAGACTCCCGCGGAGCGCACACACGGCGACGCGGCTCCGCTGCTACGGTGGCGCATCGCGAAAGGATGTGATGCAGGTGTTGAAGGCGTACGACTACGTTCTGTTCGCCGCCGCGTTTCTCTCGTTCCTCTTCTCGGTCTACCTCTGGTTCTCGGGCCAGAAGGACGCCGGGGTGTACGTCGGCCTTTGGGTGCCGTCGATCCTCGCGTTCGGCGGGTACATCAAGATCGCGATGAAGAGGTGAGCGGATGAACGACGCAGCCATCTTCGTGATCGGCCTGGTCGTCTCGGGCCTCGTCGCCGTGTACCTGGTCATGGCGTTCGTCGCCATGCGGCAGGACCCGCACCAGGACTAGCGGGGCCCGCCTCGTGCGGCGACCTCGCTCCGCAGCCACGGCACCGCATCTCCACCACGTTCCGAAGTTGACCGCTGCCGGATCGCGCCGGCCGTACCGTGCCGCATGATCCGCATCGAGCTGCTGTTCTTCGACGGCTGTCCCTCCTGGCGGCAGGCCTGGGCCGACCTGGGCCTGGTGCTGGCCGAGACCGGGCTGGACGCCACGGCCCGGCTGCGGAACGTCGGAGCGATGGACGAACGCGACAAGACCGGGTTCGCCGGCTCCCCCACGATCCGAATCGACGGGGTCGACCTGGCGGGGTACGACGGTCCGCCCGTGATGGCGTGCCGGCGGTACGAGGACAACGCCGGGAGAGGCTGGCCCAGTACCGAGCTCGTGCGGACACGCCTTCTCGAGGCGGCGGAAGCGAACACCGGTCCGCACGCTGAGCGTGACTGAGAGGGGGCAGGCGTCCGGAACCGCCTGAACGCGCGATCCCGGACCCCCTGCTGGCGGTCGGCTCAGCGCTACGTGTACAGCGCTACGTGTACAGCGCTTCGAGTCCCTCGAGACCGCCCTGGTACACGCCGCGCATGGTGGCCTCGAGCTCGCCTGCCGCTTCGGGCGCCGCATCGAACGTGCACGACCACGTCACCGTCGACGAGCCGGCACCGGCGCCGACGACCTGCATCGTGCTGCGGTAGTTCTCGAACGGCATCGGCGCTTCCTGGATCGTGTAGACCAGCTTGCGGGCGTCGTCGTCGAGCTCCTCGAGCTTCTCGACCAGGCGGCCCCCGTCGTGGGTGGTGCAGACGCGGGTCGCGCCGACGCCGCTGCCGTCGACCTCGGAACGTTCGATCATGCTCAGGAAGCGCTCGACCCCGTCGAACGAGCGGAGGTCGCTCCAGACGGCGTCGGCGGAAGCGGGAATCGTTCTGCGCACGGTGATGTCGGTCATGGTCGGTTCCCTTCGGGGCGTCGCGTTCGAGACTGCCGCCGCGGATCGTCCGCGGCGTGTCGGTGCCCTCAGCGGCGCCACGTTCCGAGTGTCCCAGGGCGGGCGGGCGCGGCGCGGTCTGGAGCTTGACGGTGGCTCACGATCGCTTCCGGACGTAGCGCCGGAACAGGTAGCCCGGATGCGGCCGCTCCTCCGCCAGCGTCCATTCGGAGGCGTCCCAGGCGGGAAAGCGCGCGTCGCCCTCGAACCGGCCGGGAACGATCGAGAGGTGCATCTCGTCCGCGACCGGCAGCGCTTGGCGGTACACGCTGGCGCCACCGGCGATCCACGGGTCGCGTCCCGCCTCGCGTGCGATGCGGACCGCGTCCTCGACGCTGTCGGCCTTGTGCGTCCCGGACGGGGCGTGGTCGCGGTGCGTGAGCACGATCGCCTCGACCTCCTCGAGGTCGGGACCGAAGATCTCGTAGCTCGTGCGGCCCAGGATCACCGCGCCGCCGCGGACGCTGTCGACGAAGTGCCGGTACTCCTCGGGCACGTCCCACGGCATGCCGTCGTCCGCGCCGATCACGCGGTCGACGGTCATCGCCGAGATGATGCGGACCGGGGCGGTCACG
>CAZHCI010000334.1:0-2217 GCA_964530905.1 uncultured bacterium | reverse complement strand
TCGCCGCGCTGGCCTTGCTGCTGGCCGCCTGCGCCCCCACTGCCGGCACGTCCACCGCAAGCGCCGCGCTGGACGCGCCGTGCGTCAGCGACGAACGTCCCGTCGTCGCCGTCGTCGAGTTCCAGAACACCACCGGCCGCTACGGCACCACCGTCACCGGCGTCGAGGAGGCGGCGACCGCCCGCATCATCACGCTGATGAAGGAGAGCGGCTGCTACGAGATCGTCGAGCAGAGCGAGCTGCAGAACGTGATGATGGAGCAGGGCCTCGAGTCGATGGAGCCCGAGGCGCTGGCCCGTGCGGCGGGCGCCGGCTACGTGATCACCGGCGTGGTGACGCGCGCGACGATCGCCGAGCCGGGCGTGTCGGTGTTCGGCTTCAGCCTGGGCGAGACCCGCGCCGACGTCGAGGTCGACGTGCGCGCGACCGACATCATCACCGGCAGCATCGTCGTGTCCGAGACCGGCACCGGCACCGCCTCGAGTCCCAACATCGCGATCGACCGCATCCCGGCCGGCCGCATCGCGTACGACGACCCGACGGTCGGCCCGATCCTGGCGGAGGCGTCGGCCGAGGCGGTCCGCGAGGTCGTCGGCTACATCCGCGCGACGTTCTGACGATCGGCCCGGTCCGCTTCGAGCCGGACCGAGCCCCGAGATCCACGTGAAGAAGGGGCGCCCGCGATTCGCGGGCGCCCCTTCTTCGTGGTCCGGACCGACGGACCGTTCAGGCAGCTCGGCCGGTCGGGGACGCGGCCGGTCAGGGAGCCGTGACGCTCACGCTCCCGTCCCCCGGCACCCGAACGTCGCGGATCAGGGTCGGCGGCGCGCCCGGGATCCGCACCGTGTAGACGCCCATCGGCAGCTCGACCGAGCCGCTGCCCACGCGGCCACTGGCCACGACCTCGCCGCCGGGCCCGAGCACCTCGAACGGCGGGTAGAGCGCCTGCTCGATCTCGGCCCGCAGGGCGGCGGTGTCGTCGGCGGCGGCGTAGCTTCCCGACGCCCGCTCGGCCAGCGCCTCGAAGCCGGCGCGGACCTCGTCCGACTCGACGCCCAGCGTGACGATCGACAGGTTCACCTCGACGCCCTGCTCACGGAGCGCGTCCAGCGCGGCGGCCGGATCGCCTCCGCACGACTCCTCGCCGTCCGTGATCAGCACCACCGTGCTCCCCTCCGTCCCGCCGAGGTCGCCGGCGACCTGCGACAGCGCGTCGGCGATCGGCGTCTGGGAGAGCAGCTTCGGCTGGATCTCGCGGATGGCGGCGAAGGCGGCGTCCCGGTTCAGCGGCTCCAGCGGGATCTCGAGTCGCGACTCGCACGACTGCGGCGTGATGTGCCCGAACACGCGCAGCGCGAACGGCGTGCCCTCGGGCAGGACCTCGCCCACGAGCTCGGAGAGCACCTCACGTGCGGCGTCGATGCGCGACGTCCCGTCGGGCAGCAGCGAGCCCATCGAGCCGCTGGCGTCGAAGATCACCTCGACGCCGGGAAGCTCGGCGTCGGCGCCGCGCTCGACCGAGAGGGCGCCGGGACCGGGCGGCTCCTGGTAGCGCACGGCCACGTGCAGCGTGTACGGCTTGGGCCGGCGCAGGTGGCACGAGGCGCGGCGGAAGCCGGCCTCGAAGTCGCCGACGTTGCGGGCGTAGTCGTACACGCCTCGGTTGGCGGCGGCGTACGCCTGCATGCGGTCCTGCGTGATGCCGGAGCCGCCGCTCGAGACCTCGAAGGTGAACACGCGGGGGCGGACCTCCTCGATCGCGCGCCACAGGTCGCCGGACAAGCCGTACCCGCCCGACTCGTGGTCGGTGATCAGCAGGATCGCGCGCGTGCCCTCGCGGTCGCCCAACGACTCGACCGCGGCCAGCATCGCCAGCTCGGCGTTGCTGGAGCCGACGGACGCGGGATCGAACGCGGCGCGGTGCCGCCCGACGTACGCCGGATCGCCGCTCCACCACGGCAGCAGCCAGAGCGGATCGGGATCGTCGAACGCCAGCAGCTGCGCCGACTCGCGCTCCGGATCCAGGTCGCGGGCGAACGCCGCGACCGACGCGTTGGTGATCGGCAGGAACGGCCCCATGCTGCCGCTCGAGTCCCAGGCGAACACGACGCTGCGCGTGGGCTCGTCGAGGTGGAGGTAGTAGGCGCCCGGTTCGACGAACGCGGTCAGGAGCAGGCCGTCCTCGCGCTCGACCGCGTCGTGCACGACCGCCTCGCC
>CAZHCI010000333.1:0-2220 GCA_964530905.1 uncultured bacterium | reverse complement strand
CCCGCGGTAGAATCGGCGCCGTACCGTACGCAGCGGCGGACGCCCGCCGAGGGAGGCCCCCCATGAAGACCGTGCTGAAAGACGCGCGCGAGCGGATGCAGAAGAGCTACGAGGCGTTCGAGTCGAGCGTCGCGACCGTCCGCACCGGCCGCGCCAATCCGCAGATCCTGAACCGCATCCAGGTCGAGTACTACGGCACGCGGATGCCGCTGAACCAGGTGGCGAACGTCAGCAGCCCGGATCCGCGGACGTTGATGATCACGCCGTTCGACAAGAGCGTGATGAACGAGATCGAGCGGGCCATCCGCGAGTCCGATCTCGGCTTCAACCCGAACAACCAGGGCGACGCCGTGTTCATCACCGTGCCCGCGCTGAACGACGAGCGGCGCCGCGAGCTGGTCAAGGCGGTCAAGAACATGGCCGAGGAGGCCAAGGTCGCGATCCGCAACATCCGTCGCGACGCGAACCACGAGCTCACCGAGATGGAACGCGAGAACGAGCTCACCGAGGACGACCTGCGGCTGGGCGAGGCCGAGGTCCAGAAGCTCACCGACGAGTACGCCCAGAAGATCGACGAGCGCGTGAAGTCCAAAGAAGCGGACATCCTGGAGGTGTGAGCCAGCGTCGGACGCCCTCGGGGCGTCCCCGCGACGCCTCGTCCCCGAAGTCGGAAGCGGTGTGGGCCCGGATCGGCTCGGCGTTCGCGGCGTTCGTCGCCGGGCTGGCGCTGCTGTGGATCGGCACGCCGGCGCTCGTGCCGCTGTTCCTGGCGCTTTCCGGGATCGGCGTCTTCGAGTACGCCGCCATGCTTCGGCTACGGGGCGTTCGGGTACACCGGCCGATCCTGATCGTCATGACCGTGCTCACGGTGCCGGCGGCGTTGCCGGCCGGTCATCCGCTGGCGCCGACCGGCTGGCTTCCCTTCCCGCCCAGGGAGGCGCTGCTGGTGGGCTTCGTGCTCGTCCTGCTCGGGATCGCGACGCGCCAGCCGCACCGTGACGCCCTCACGACGGTCGTGTACACGCTGCTGGGCTACCTCTGGATTCCCGGCTTCTTCAGCTACCTGCTGACGCTTCGCGAGTTTCCCGACCCGGTCCTGGGCCTCGCGACCGTGCTGCTGTCGACCTTGGCGGTGGTGGCCTCCGACGTCGGAGGGTGGGTGTTCGGCCGAGCGTTCGGCCGCAGGCCGCTGTCGCCCGCCCTCAGCCCCGACAAGACCGTGGAAGGCGCGGTCGGCGGGCTGGTCCTGGCCGCGGCCGTGACGCCCGTCGCGGCCGCGCTCCTCCATGCCGGCCCGGGCGCGCCGCTGCCGACCGTCGTCGCCGTGGGGTTCGGAGTGGCGATCGCCGCCGTCTCGCAGATCGGCGATCTGTTCGAGAGCCTCGTCAAGCGCTGGGCCGGCGTGAAGGACGCCGGCCTGTTCCTTCCCGGCCAGGGCGGCGTGCTGGACAGGATCGACTCCCACCTGTTCGCGCTGCCCGTCGCCTACCTGCTGCTGTCGTTCGTGGGTCGGATCTGATCGGGGCGACGGCTGGCGAGCCTCGTCCGTGAGCCTGCGCGCGTCCAGGCTCCGTACCGCTCGCGAGGGCCCGTGTAGACTGCCAGGTCATGGAGACGGAGCCCGTCAGCCGCATCCCCGAACGCGACGAGGACCGCGTCGTCGCGCCCAACTTCGTGACGGCGATCGTGGACGACGACCTCCGGCGAGGACGGATCCGCACGGTCGTCACCCGCTTCCCTCCCGAGCCCAACGGCTACCTGCACATCGGCCACGCCAAGGCGATCTTCCTGGACTTCGGGATCGCGCACGACTATCGCGGCCGAACGAACCTGCGCTTCGACGACACGAACCCCACGACCGAAGACCCGGAGTACGTCGAGGCGATCGAGCGCGACGTGCGCTGGCTGGGCTTCACCTGGGAGAAGGAGCGCTACGCGAGCGACTACTTCGAAACCCTCTACGACCTGGCCAGGCGCCTGATCGAGAAGGGCGACGCGTACGTGGACTCGCAGTCCGAGGAGGCGATTCGCGAGGGCCGTGGCACGGTGACCACCGCGGGCACGGAGAGTCCGTATCGCGATCGGCCGGCCGAGGAGAGCTTGGAGCTGTTCGCGCGCATGCGGGAGGGCGCCTTCGCGGAGGGCGCGCACGTGCTGCGCGCGAAGATCGACATGACGGCCGCCAACATGATCATGCGCGACCCGGTTCTGTACCGGATC
>CAZHCI010000332.1:0-2225 GCA_964530905.1 uncultured bacterium | reverse complement strand
GTGTGGCCCGCCGCGTGGTCCACCTCAGGCGGCCACGCGGCCGTGGCAGTGCTTGTACTTCTTGCCGCTGCCGCACGGGCACGGATCGTTGCGGCCGACCTTCTCGCCGACCTCGATCGGTGCGGTCTTGGCCTGGGCGCGAGCGCCCGCCCCGCCGGCCGCTCCGCCCGCCGCGGCCGCGATGCCGGTCGGAACGCCGGAGCCGTCGTCGTAGCTGACCTGCGTCTGGCGCTCACGGCGATGGAGCGGCTGCTCGGTCCGCACCTGGACGCGGAACAGCAGCTTCGCGACGTTCAGGCGGATGTTCGCCTTCATCTCCTCGAACAGGTTGAAGCCCTCGAACGCGTACTCCTGAAGCGGGTTGCGCTGACCGTAGCCGCGCAGCCCGATGCCCT
Organism: uncultured bacterium; assembly: GCA_964530905.1. Taxonomy (GTDB): domain Bacteria; phylum Deinococcota; class Deinococci; order Deinococcales; family Trueperaceae; genus SLSQ01. The sequence goes on along the minus strand of CAZHCI010000332.1, from coordinate 1,830 downwards.
GGCGCAGCACGTCCATGTTGTGGAGGTGCTCCTTCCAGTGCTGATCGACCACCTGGAGCACGATGTAGCGCTCGAGCTGCCGCATCAGGTCCGATCCGAACTCCTGCTCGCGAGCGGCGTACGCCTCCTCGATCGCGGGAACCAGCGTCTGGGTCGCGTCGTCGGGGTCCTGGCCGCGCAGCGCCTCGAAGTCGAACTCGGTCAGCGCCGGCACGGCGTCCAGGATCGCGGTGCGCAGATCCCCGATCTCCTGCTCCTCGGGCTCGAGCTGCAGGTTCAGCGCCGACTGCACCTGCGCGTCGACGTACTCGGCGATCATGTCCTGCACGTCGTCGCTGATGTCGTTGCCCAGCAGGATGTCGCGGCGTTGCGCGTAGATGACCTCGCGCTGCTTGCTCATGACGTTGTCGTACTCGAGCAGCTGCTTGCGGATCCCGAGGTTGCGGTCCTCGACGCGCTTCTGGGCGCGCTCGATCGCGCCCGTGACCATCTTCGCCTCGATCGGCTGGCTGTCGTCCATGCCCAGCCGGTCCATCATGCCCAGCACCCGCTCGTTCGCGAACAGCTGCATCAGGTCGTCCTCGAAGCTGACGTAGAAGCGGCTGCTGCCCGGGTCGCCCTGACGTCCCGAGCGGCCCCGGAGCTGGTTGTCGATGCGTCGCGCCTCGTGGCGCTCGGTCCCGATGATGTGCAGCCCGCCGGCGCCGATCACCTTCTGGTGGTCGGACGCGGCCTCGTCGCGCAGCCGCTCGAGCTTGCCCAGCACGTCCGGCGGCAGGCCCTCCATGCGGCCCGCGATCTCGCGTGCCTGGTCCATCTGCTTGCGCATGACCGACTTGATCAGCAGCTCGGTGTCGCTGTCGTAGCGCTCGAACCCCTCGCGCACCAGCAGCTGCCTGCCCAACGCCTCGGGGTTTCCGCCCAGCACGATGTCCGTCCCGCGGCCGGCCATGTTCGTGCTGATCGTGACCGCGCCGCTGCGACCGGCCTGCGCCACGATGTCCGCCTCGCGGCCGTGGTACTTCGCGTTCAGGACCTCGTGCGGGACGCCCCTGCGCTTCAGCATCCGCGAGAGGCGCTCCGAGGCGTCGATCGTGACCGTCCCGACCAGGATCGGCTGTCCCTTGGCGTGGATCTCGACGATCTCCTCCACCACCGCGGTGTACTTGCCCTCCTCGGTGCGGTAGACGACGTCCTCGCCGTCGTCGCGGATCACCGGCTGGTTCGTCGGGATCACCAGCACGTCCGAGGCGTAGATCTCCTGGAACTCCTTCTCGTCGGTCTTCGCGGTCCCGGTCATCCCGGCGATCTTGTCGTAGAGCTTGAAGAAGTTCTGGTACGTGACGGTCGCGAGCGTCTGGTTCTCGCGCTCGATCTTCACGCCCTCCTTCGCCTCGATCGCCTGGTGGAGCCCCTCGCCGAAGCGCCGACCGGGCATCAGGCGGCCCGTGAACTCGTCGACGATCACGATGCCGCCGCCCTCGTCCTTCACGTACTGCTTGTCGAGGTGGTAGTGCTCCTTGGCGCGCAGCGCCTGCCGCACCATGTGGCCGAGCTCCATGTTCTCGTGGCTGAAGATGTCGTCGATCTTCAGCAGCTTCTCGGCCTTCGCGATGCCCTGCTCGGTGAGGTGGATGTCCTTCGTCTTGCCGTCCGCGGTGTAGTCGCCGGTGGGGGGGACGTTCTCGCCTTCGCCCGGCTCGCCGCGCTCGAGCTTGCGGGCGATGTCCGCCATCACGAAGTACTTGTCGGTGGCGACCTCGGCCGGGCCGGAGATGATCAGCGGCGTGCGCGCCTCGTCGATCAGGATCGAGTCGACCTCGTCGACGA
>CAZHCI010000331.1:0-2226 GCA_964530905.1 uncultured bacterium | reverse complement strand
CCTCCGAGCTGCTCAGGCGCGCCGACGGCGCCATGTACCGCGCCAAGGCGGAGGGAGGCGACCGCTTCCATCTCTACGGCGCCGACTGAGCAGCTCACGCCGCTTCAGGCATCTCTGCTTCGGAAGTCCGATCGGACACGCTCTCCTCCAAGCGTGCGATCCCGTTGACGAAGCCGGCACCCTCGACGAGCCGTGACCCGGACGGCAACACGTTGCATCGAGCAGGCCAATCATCCGCTCCGATCCTCGACAATGTCTCTAGCGGTCACCTGCGGCCCCCGCCCACGGCCCTCCGAGGCCACCACCCTGGGCGTGGCGCGCGCCGACACCTTCGGATAGGCGCGTCCGGGGCGGACGATCATCGGGCGGAACGTCGGCGAGACGGCGGATGCCATCGGCGCCGACGCCGAGAGCGACACGACGGCCCAGAGCGACACGAGCGCGAAGGGATCGACGAGCCCCTGAGTCGGGTGAGCTCCTAGGTCTTGGCCACCTCGGGACGTTCCGTGACCGCCCGCAGGGCCGTCGTCCCGTCGAGCACGCCCAGCACCCGGTCGTTCCTGTCCACGACCGCCACCGGACCGCCACCGTCGGCGATGATCGCCAACGCCTCGCCGAGGGTGGCGTTCGCGTCGATGCGGCCGCGCGCATCGCCGATCCGCTGCGTGGCGTGGGGAGCGGCGAACTCCAAAGCGTCGCGGGCCCGCAGCACGCGGGAGCGATCCACGTCCTCGACGAAGGCGCGGACGTAGTCGTCGGCGGGGCGGGTGACGATCTCGACCGGTGTCCCTACCTGTACCAGGAGGCCGTCCTTGAGCACGGCCACCCTGTCGCCGAGCCTCAGGGCTTCGTCGAGGTCGTGCGTGATGAACACGATCGTCTTGTTCAGCTCCTCCTGCAGCCCGACCAGCGCTCCTTGCATCTCGCGGCGGATCAGGGGATCGAGGGCGCTGAACGCCTCGTCCATAAGCAGCACCTCGGGGTCGGTGCACAGCGCCCGCGCCAGGCCGACGCGCTGCTGCATGCCGCCCGAGAGCTCGCGCGGCAGGGCGTGCTCGTATCCCGCCAGGCCGACGCGGTCGATCCAGGCGCGGGCCCGCTCGTGCCTTTCCTCGAGGCCCACCCCCTGCACGCGCAGGCCGAAGGTGACGTTTTCGAGGACGGTCCGGTGCGGCAGCAGGCCGAAACGCTGGAACACCATGCCCATCTTGTTGCGTCGCATGTCGCGCAGGCCGCGAGGGCCGAGCGCCAGGACGTCCTCGCCGTCGAGGCGCACGGTCCCAGCGGTCGGCTCGATCAGTCGGTTGAGGCAGCGCACCAAGGTCGACTTGCCGCTGCCGGAGAGCCCCATGACGACGAAGGTCTCGCCGCGATCGACGCGCAGGCTGATGTCCCGCAGCCCGACGGTGTGCCCTGTGCGCGCCAGGATTTCGTCCTTGGAGACGCCCTCGTGCAGCAAGGAAACGACGGACTGCGGGGCGGGACCGAAGACCTTGGAGAGGTCCTCGACCTCGATGTGGGCCTGCGCGCCGTCGGGCGCCGCCGCCCCCTCGACGTCGTTCGTCATCTCAGCGGCCCTTCACGGTGGGATCGAAGCTGCGGCTGTAGCCGGCGGTGATGCGGTCCATGACGATGGCCACGAACACGATGGCCAGCCCGGCCTCCAGGCCGAGGCCGACGTCGCCTCGCTGCAGGCCGCGAAGCACCTCCTGGCCCAGTCCGCGGGCGCCGATCATCGACGCCAGGACGACCATCGCGAGCGCCATCATGATCGTCTGGTTGACGCCGGCCATGATCGTCGGCAGCGCAAGCGGCAGCCGCACCCAGACGAGCGTCTGGCGCTCCGATGCGCCGAAGGCGTGGGCGGCCTCCAGCACGTCGGCGTCCACCAGCCGCAGGCCCAGGTCCGTCAGGCGGATGACGGGCGGCACCGCGTAGACGAACGTCGCGATGATCGCCGCGACGTTCCCGAGCCCGAAGAACATGACCACCGGCACCAGGTAGACGAAGCTCGGCATCGTCTGCATGCCGTCGAGAAGCGGTCGGAGCAGCGTCTTGACGAGGTCGCTGCGCGCCATCGCGATGCCGATCGGAATACCGATGACGATCGTGAACAGCGTCGCGATGAGCATGATCGCCAGCGTGGTCATCATCTCGGACCAGAGGCCGAAGGTACCGACCAGGACGAGCAGGCCCGATAGCGTCGCGGCCGGCCAGATACGCCGT
>CAZHCI010000330.1:0-2235 GCA_964530905.1 uncultured bacterium | reverse complement strand
CGCAGATTTTCGAGGCTGTCGGATTGGCAAAGGGCGTGGTGGACACGCATTTTGCGGGCACCGCGTCCAGGATTCAGGGGATCGGCCTGGCGGAGCTGGGGCGCGACGGGGTGCTGCTGCGTTCGACGGCCGCGGCCGACCTGCGCGGCATGGCCTGGCGCTGGCGCGACACCCGCGCCCAGGGGCCGGCCGAGGTGGTGCCGAAGCGGGAGTGACCGCGCCCGGCAGCGCCCTCGCGGCGCCCGGCCCGCTCACGATCCCGTCCCCGCTCCCCGCCCGCCCGGCCGCCCCCGCCTGGCCGGGCGCGCGCGCCGAGATCCGCGGCGCGTGCCGTTTCGTCCTGCACGCGCCGGCGACGCGGCCCGGTGCTACGATGCCGGCCAGGATGCCCCGTCGCCGCAGCGCCCGCTCGAACCACCCCGAACGCAGCATCCGCCGCGTCGTGGAGGGCGCCGGCGGCGTGGTGATCAACGAGGCCGGCGACGTCCTGCTCATCCGCCACCGCAACGGCAGCTGGGTCTTCCCCAAGGGCCACATCGAGTCCGGCGAGTCCAAGGTCGACGCCGCCGTCCGCGAGGTCGAGGAGGAGGCCGGCGTGCAGGCCACGGTCGTCGACCCGCGCCAGACCTGGCAGACCGAGTACGTCAACCCGCGCCGCGAGGGCCGCCGCATCACCTGGTACCTGCTGCGCACCCCCGCCACCGAGGCCATCATGCGCGAGCCGATCTTCCCCAGCGGCGGCTTCTTCGCCCCCGACGACGCGCTCGGCATGCTCGCCTTCGAGGAGGACCGCGCCATGCTGCGCCACGTCCTGCGCGCCGCACGGCGGGCGGGGGTCCTCGAGGCCGCGACCGCCGAACCCGACGCCCCGACCGCCGACGCCGCGAGCCGCGAACCGGTGGCCTCGTGACCCGCGCGCGCCGCGAACCGGTGGCCTCGTGACCCGCGCGCTCCGCACCCCGGGAGGTGGTTGACGCCATGCCGGCCCCCCTGTTCGACGTCCGTGACGCCCTCGTCGGCGAGATCGGCGAGCGCTCCGCCCAGGACGTGCTCACCGCCCTCAAGGGGTGGCTGCGCGACGGCACCGTCGTGTTCGCCCACCTCGAGGGCGCCGCCGGCATCCCGCTGCTGCGCGGCGCGGCGCTGCTGCTGCTCGTCGACGGCGAGGTCAAGATGCGGCGCATGCTCGGGCGCTTCGCCGGGCTCGCCAGCACGCACCTCGCCTTCCAGGCGCTGCAGCACCCGCCGGCCGAGGTCGCCACGCTCCCGAGCGTCGACGCCGACGCCGGCTGGTCCGTCCTGCGCGCCGCCCCGCGGCTCGTGGCGCCCCACGCCTGGCCCGCCGTGGCCACCGACCTCGGCGGCCTCCACCGCCGGCTCGAGCACGCCGGCTGGTCCGGCATCGAACGCATCGGCGACGGCGCCGCCCTGTGGCACGACGGCCGCCTCGTCGCCGCCCGCGTCGGCAAGGCCACCGACGTCGAGGCCGTGCGCGGGCTGCGTCGCGCCGCGGCGGAGGAGAGCGCCGAGATCACCCTCCACCCCCTCGACGGCCGCAGCACCTCCGCCCTCCACGGCCTGGCCGAACTCCAGCGCGGCGAGGGCATGCCCGCCGCCGGCCTCGTCGCCGAGGCCCAGCGCACCGTCTTCGTCACCCGCGGCGAGGCCGACCTCGCCGTCGCCGGCGCCTGCGGCGACAGCGGCACCTTCGTCGCCAGCGACCGCCTCGCGAGCGCCCCCATCCGCCTCCCCGACGAACCCGCCGGCTGGGAGAGCTACCGCTTCGTCCTCACCCTCCGCGGGCGCGACGCCCTCAACCCCATGACCGAACTCTGGTGGCGCTTCGAGACCCAGTACGGCCCCGGCGGCCGCGCGCTGCTCGAGGCCGTCGGCAAGGGCGACCCGCTCGACCAGGTCGCGCGCGCCACCGCGACGGACTTCGACGAGGTGCGGAAGGTCGTGGAGCGGTGGGAGGGGGACGGGGTGGTGAGGAGGGGGTGAGGTGCCCCCTGACGCCGTCATGCGGTCCGAACGTTCCCAGCCAGTCTGGGTGCGCACCTCGACGGTTCGCGCCCGTGGCGACAGTGGCTCGAGGCTGAGGCGATGGTGCAGGGTGAGGTAGCCGCTGAACGGTGGACCTCACCGTGAACCCTGCGGGGACGGCGCTGGGGGCCATCCGTCGAGTGGCAAGGGCGATGCGCCCGTGGATCGGCGAGGCGCGCTTCGAAGCGCTCG
>CAZHCI010000329.1:0-2237 GCA_964530905.1 uncultured bacterium | reverse complement strand
GCTGTTGGGGGGTTGATGCCCGCGGGGCTCGGCCCGCCGGTCGGTTAGCCTCGAGCATGGCCGACATCGAGATCGCCACCCGCCCGTTCGGCACGACGCCCGACGGCCGCCCCGTCACCCGCCTCGACCTCGACGCACCCGATGGCAGCGGCGCGTCGCTGTGTGATCTCGGCGCCGCCGTGCTCGAGGTGCGCGTGCCCGACCGCGACGGCCGGCTCGCCAACGTCGTCCTCGGCCACCGCGACCTGGCCGGCTACCTCGACAACGCGCCCTACTTCGGCGTCGTCGCGGGCCGCTGCGCCAACCGTGTCGGCGGGGCGGCCTTCGAGCTCGACGGGCGCATCTACCGCCTGACGCCGAACGAGGGACCCAACCAGCTGCACGGCGGGCCGGGTGGCTTCCACGCCCGCGTGTGGGAGATCGAGCGCACCGAAGCCGGACCCGAGCGTGCCGCCGTCACCCTCAGGCTGGTGTCGGAGAACGGCGACCAGGGCTACCCTGGGCGGCTCGAGACCTTCGCGACGATCGCCTGGACCGCCGGTCACGCCCTCGAGGTCACGCTCGAGGCGCGCTGCGACGCGCCGACGATCGTCAACCTGGCGCACCACGGCTACTGGAACCTGGCGGGCGAGGGCGAGGGGAGCGTCGACGGGCACGAGCTGTGCGTCCGCGCCGAGGCGTTCCTGCCGGTCGACGACGCGCTGCTGCCGACCGGCGAGCTGCGGCCCGTGGCCGGCACGCCCTACGACCTGCGGCGCGACCGACGCCTGGCCGAGGTGCTGCGGGCGGACGACCCGCAGGTCGCCGGTGCCAGGGGCGTCGACCACTGTTTCGTGCTCGACCGCGTCGAGGCGGGTCCCGGCGAGCTGGTCGAGGCGGCCCGCTTGCGCGACCCGGCCAGCGGCCGCACGCTGCGGCTGTCGACCACCGAGCCAGGTGTGCAGGTGTACGCCGGCGGCTACCTCGATGGGTCGCTCGTCGGCCGCTCCGGTCGCCGCTACCGTCAGGGCGATGGGATCGCGCTCGAGCCGCAGCGCTTCCCGGACGCCGTGCACCACCCGCATTTCCCATCGGTGGTGCTGCGGCCGGGTGAGGTCTACCGGCAGCGGTCGGCGTTCGCGCTCGGCGTGGGGTGAACGCTGCCGAGGGGCGCACGCCGCTGCGCGGCCCCGCGGCTCAGGCCAGGTCGCCGCGCGCGTCGAACGCGAGGTCGTGGGCCGGGCCGTCGCGCCGCAGGGACGGGTTCCGCTCCACCTCGTCGGCGAGCGCCTCGGAAACGTGGACGACGCCGAGCGCCTTGGTGTTGCGGATGCGCACCAAGCGCACGCGGCCCTTGTCGGGCGCGCCACACGTCTTGATCGCCGCCTGGATCGCCAGTCGGTCGCTGCCGAGCACCATCGGGATCTTCACCGTGGTCGGCACCGTCGTCGTGAGCGCGTTCGGGTAGGTGTGCTCGAAGCGCAGCTTGCGGTACGCGCGCTCGGTCGTGAAGTCGGCAAGGCCGATCCCGTTGGCGTTGCCCTCCGACTTGGCGGTCAGGTCCAGGACGGCGATCCGCGAGATCCTGGGCCCGCCGGACAGGAACGGCGTGTGGTAGCGGCCGATGACGTTCGTGTCCATGCCGGTCCCGGAGACGTCCTTGCCGATCTCGTCGACGACCAGCACGTCCAGTTCGTCGAAGAAGAGGCGCGGCGCGAGGGCCCGCGCGCGCTCGAGGAGCGCGGGTTCCGCCGCATCGATCTCGTCGCCGCGGAGCACCGCCAGCTCGCACGCCTCGCCGAAGGCGTTCTCGACGATGCCGACGGCGAACGCCACGTCGACGGCGCCCAGCGTGACGCGCGCCATCGCCGCGACGACCTCGGCCATACGCCCGAAGCCGTGTTCGTGGCACGCGTTCGCGCCCAGTTGCTTGCCGAGACCGATCGCGATCATCTTCATGAGGCCGCTCTCGTGGCTGCCGCGGAAGGCGACGTGCGGCCGGATGGCATTGACGAACACGATGGCGTCCGCCGTTGCGGCGAACGCGTCGAGGTAGACCGGCAGGCCTTCGGCCGTGTGGCCGACCTCGACCGTGTCCATCGTGGCCCGGATCGGCGCACCGACCGCGGCTTCGGTGACGCCGAGGTTCGCCAACAGACCGACCTGGCCCTCGGCCGTCGCGCCTCCGTGGCTCCCCATGCTCGGCACGACGAACGGTGATGCGCCCGCCGTCCGGAGCTCGTCGATGACCGTCCGCA
>CAZHCI010000328.1:1829-2259 GCA_964530905.1 uncultured bacterium | reverse complement strand
CCCGTGAGCGCCGGCCCAGCCACCCGCGTAGTGCCCGTGCTCGCCGACGAGCTCGCCGCGGCGGCACGCGACGCCGCCTCCCGCGGCGCGCCGCTGGTCGTCGCCGGCTCGCTGCACCTCGCGGGGCACGCGCGCCCATGGCTGCGGCAACTGGCGCTGGCGTCGGCCGTAGTCGACGCCAACGCACCCGACGCGGGTGCTATGCTCACCGGCCGATGGGACGCGTCGGGTTCGTCAGTCTAGGTTGCCCCAAGGCGCTCGTGGACAGCGAGCGCATCCTCACCGAGTTGCGCGCCGACGGCTACGACCTCTCTCGCAGCTACGCGGAGGCCGACGTCGTGGTCGTCAACACCTGCGGCTTCATCACGCCGGCGGTCGAGGAGTCGTTGGCGGCGATCGGCGAGGCCCTCGACGGCAATGGCCGCGTCAT
>CAZHCI010000328.1:0-1819 GCA_964530905.1 uncultured bacterium | reverse complement strand
CCCGAGGAGATCCTGGCCCGCCACCCCGGCGTGCTCGCGGTGACCGGCCAGGCCGACGTCGCGGGGGTGATGGCCGCCGTCCGCGCCGCGCTGCCGCGCGACGAGCCCGCCTTCGCCCGCCTTCTCCCCCTGGCCAGCGACGGGCGCGGCGCGGCGCTCGAGCGCGGCGTCAAGCTGACGCCGCGTCACTACTGCTACCTCAAGGTCGCCGAGGGCTGCGACCACACCTGCAGCTTCTGCATCATCCCGCACATGCGCGGCAAGCAGGTCAGCCGCGACGCCGCCGACGTCCTGTTCGAGGCGACGCGGCTGGTCGCGACCGGCACCAAGGAGCTCATCGTCATCGCGCAGGACACGAGCGCGTACGGCCGCGACCTGCGCCACCGGCCGAGCGACTTCCAGGGCCGACCGGTCGCCGCCGACCTGGTGCCGCTCGTGCGCGAGCTCGCCGGCCTCGGCGCGTGGGTGCGGCTGCACTACGTCTACCCCTACCCGCAGGTGCGCGAGCTGATCCCGTTGATGGCGGAGGGGCGCCTGCTGCCGTACCTCGACGTGCCCCTGCAGCACGCGTCGCCCCGCGTGCTGCGCGCGATGCGTCGCCCGGGCGGCGCCGAGAGCCACCTGGCCACGCTGCGCGGCTGGCGCGAGATCTGCCCCGAGCTGGCGATCCGCTCCACCTTCATCGTGGGCTTCCCCGGCGAGACCGAGGAGGACGTCGACCTGCTCGTGGACTTCCTGGGCGAGGCGCGCCTCGACCGCGTCGGCGCGTTCACCTACTCCGAGGTCCCGGGCGCCGCGGCCAACGAGCTGCCGGGCGCCGTCCCGGAGGAGGTCAAGCGCGAGCGCTACGACCGCGTCATGCGGGCGCAGCAGCGGGTGGCGGCCGAGATCCAGGCCGCCAAGGTCGGCCGAGTCGTGCAGGTGATCGTCGACGACGTGGGCGACCTGCCCGGCGAGATGGTCGGCCGCAGCCAGGCGGACGCGCCCGACGTCGACGGACGCGTGACGCTCGACACCGACGGCACGGTCGTCATCGGCGACGTCGTCGAGGCCGAGGTGATCGCGGCCGACACCTACGACCTACAGGCGCGCGCGCTGCGCACGGTGCCGTGGCGCCCGAACGTGGCGACCTGGGGCACGACCGCGACTCGACGCGGGTCCGTCAGCCCCTGACCGGCCCCCGGCGCGCCGCCAGGCGCTCGAACTCCGCCTCGTTGACGTCGCCGCGCCCCCCTGCGCGCTGGGTGATCATCAGCTGCAGCTCGTGCGGGCTGGTGGCGGCGTAGACGGCGTCCTCGAGGCGGATCGAGCCTCCGAGGTAGAGGTCGACCAGGTGCTGATCGAAGGTCTGCATGCCGCGCAGGTTGTCCTGCATGAGCGCGTCCTTGATGAGCCCGGTCTTCGTCTCGTCCTTGATGTAGTCACGGATGAGCGGCGTGTTGACGAGGACCTCGGTCGCCAGCGTGCGGCCGGGCCCGTCGGCCCGGGGCAGCAGCCGCTGTGACAGGATCCCGAGCAGCGACTCCGACAGCAGGATGCGGATCTGGTTGCGCTCGTGGGGCGGGAAGAAGTCGATGACGCGGTTGACCGTCCGGATGGCGTCGAGCGTGTGCAGCGTCGAGAGCACCAGGTGACCGGTCTGCGCGGCCGTCAGCGCCGCCTCCACGGTCGCCTTGTCGCGCATCTCGCCGACCATGATGACGTCCGGGTCCTGGCGCATGGCGTACTTGAGCGCGTCGACGAAGTCGGCGGTGGCTAGGCCGATCTCGCGCTGGATGACCCGCGACTGTTGGTTGCGGTGCAGGAACTCGATCGGGTC
>CAZHCI010000327.1:0-2263 GCA_964530905.1 uncultured bacterium | reverse complement strand
AGGTGGACCGGCCCGCCCGGTGAGGGCGACGCCCGAGCGGACCGAGAAGAGAGGAGCCGCCATGACGCGTATCCGAACCGTTCTTCTCGTGCTGGCCGTTTCCGCCCTGGTATTGGGCACCGCGCTGGCCGCCGGGGTCGCGTTCGACTCCCAAGGCTTCGATCCGTTCGACAGCGAGGAGGGCTACGTCGACCTCGTCCTCGAGGACGACGTGCTCACGTTCGTCTTCGACGAGGAGGAAGGCTCGCTGCCGGCCATGATGACCGGTGAGGCCCTCCCGCTGGACGAGGACTTCGACGAAGACCGGCTGTTCAGCCCCCGAGCCGTCGCCCTGTACGGAGGCCTCCCCGTCGGCATGACGCGGACCAGCGTCGTGGTGGACGTGGACGGCGACGGCCAGGCGATCACGCAGGCCCTGCTCGCGCGCTTGGACGAGCTCGGCCTCGAGTACAGCGAATGCTTCGCCGGCGGCCCGATCTGCAGCTTCGACGTCACCCACGGTGATGATCACTGGCTGCTCTCGGTCACCCCTGGCGGAACGCACGCCCTGATCCACCTGCAGGCCACCCGCTGAGCCTCGCGCCTCGGCGCACGGCCGATCGTGTCGCCCCGCGCCTGCGGACCGAACCGGTCCGCAGGCGCCGTTCCGCGCACGCGGAGGCGGGCTATCATGCCCGAATGCTCGAGATCATCCCCGCCGTGGACGTGCAGAAAGGCCGCGCCGTGCGGCTGTTCGAAGGCGACCCCGAGCGCGAGACCGTCTACTTCGCCGCCCCCATCGACGCGGCCCGGCACTGGGCGGCGCTGGGCGCACGACTCCTCCACCTCGTCGACCTCGACGCCGCGCTGGGCGCCGGGGACAATCGCGACGCGATCCTGACGATCGCGCGCGAGCTGGACGTGCGGACCGAGGTCGGGGGCGGCGTCCGCTCGGTCGAGGTCGCGGAGCGCTGGCTGGGGGCGGTCGACCGTGTGGTGCTCGGAACGGTGGTGCTGGACGCGCCCGAGGTCGTCACCGAGCTGCTTTCCCGGTTCGGACCCGAGCGGATCGTCGTGTCGGTCGACGCGAAGGACGGCTTCGTCGCGGTGCGCGGCTGGCGCGAGGTGACGGACGTCGCCGCGACCGACCTGGCCGCCCGCATGGCGGAGGTCGGCGTGCGCGAGATGATCTACACCGACGTCGGCCGCGACGGGACGCTGCAAGGCGTGGACGAGGCGCCGGTCGCCCGGATGCGGGCCGCGTTCCCGCACCGGCTGGTGGCGGGCGGCGGCGTGGCGACCGACGCCGACCTGGACCTGTACGAGCGCCTGGGGCTCGAGGCGGCGATCGTCGGCCGGGCGCTGTACGAGGGCACGGTCCGCTATCCCCGAGCTTCCTGAGGTCGAGACGGTCCGGCGCGAGCTGGCGCCGTGGCTGACCGGCCGGACGATCCTCCGGGCCGAGCGGATCGACGCGCCGCCGGGACCGAAGTACGCGCGGCTCGAGGAGGCCGCCGGCCAGACGATCCGCGCCGTCGAGCGGCGCGGCAAGTTCCTGCTGGTGCCGCTCGCACGGCACGGCGCGGGCAGCCTGGCCGTCCCCGGCCCGCACGAGGCCCCGGGCGCCGCGTCCGTGTCCGAGCCCGCGTCCGAGCCCGTGTCCGAGCCCGACGATCTGCTGGTGATCCACCTGGGCATGACCGGCGTCCTGAGCGCCACGCCGCCCTCGGATCACGAGCGGGTCCGCCTCACCCTGGACGACGGGCCCGATCCGGTGCTGCACTTCCGCGACGTCCGGCGCTTCGGCCGCTTCCTGCTGCTGCCGGGTGGCGACCCGGCCGGACTCCCGACGTTGGCCGCGATGGGTCCGGAGCCGCTCTCGGACGCCTTCACGGTGGCCGCGTTCGCACGGGTGCTGCGCGGCAGCGACGTCGCGATCAAGACCTTGCTGCTGAGCCAGCGGCCGGTGGCGGGCGTCGGCAACATCTACGCCGACGAGGCGCTCTGGCGCGTGCGGATCCACCCCGCCACGCCGGCACGGCGCCTCACGCGTGCCCGAGCAGGGGAGCTGCGCGACGCGATCCGCGAGGTGCTGCGCGCCGCGATCGAGGCGCAGGGCACCACGCTGAACGACTACCGCACGGTGAACGGCGAGGTCGGCGCCTACCTCGAGCAGCTGGCCGCCTACGGCCACGAGGGCGATCCCTGCCCGCGCTGCGGCCACGCGATCGAGCGCATCGTCGTCGGACAGCGCGGCACGCACACCTGCCCCGCCTGCCAGCCG
>CAZHCI010000326.1:0-2264 GCA_964530905.1 uncultured bacterium | reverse complement strand
CTCGTCCAGGAGGTCGAGGGCGGGTGTACTCGAGCGGGACAGGCCGACGACGTCGGCGAAGCGAGGGTCGTCGCGCAGTCGGGCCTCGAGCGCGCCGCCGATGGCGCCCGAGGCGCCGACGACGACGGCGAGGCCGCCTTCGGGGAAGTGGGACGTGTCCATGCCCGAGGCTACGGGCCCGAGCGCGCGGCGTCTGTGGTGGGGGGCGCGGTGTGGGGCCTATCGTCCTTCGTCGAGGGTCGGAAGCGGTGCGATGAGGGCAGAGTCCACGCTGGATTCGTGGGGAAGAAAGGCGATTCGCGCCTCGTAACCGAGTGCGGCGGCTAAGCGGCCGACGGTACCGAGTTCGAGGTTCGCGCCGTCTCGTTCGAGTTGGTGCACGCGTCCGCGTGACACGCCGAGCCGCTCGGCGAGTTCTGCCAGCGTGAGGCCGGCGCGATCCCTTGCCGTCCGGAGTAGACGGGCGAGGGACGCCTCGATCAAGGCTTCGCCCAATCGGCCCATGATGTCGTCCGGGGTCAACCCGGACCCAGCGAGAACTCGACCGCGCTGAACCGACACGATGCCGGATTCGACCTCGGAACGACTGAAGGCCTCGATGCGGGAACCGATCTCGGTCACCGTCCCAGGCGGGTTCTTCTTCGATGGCGCGGCGTGATCGGACCGGGCTTGGCGCTTGCGCTTCGTCCTCATACCCCGACCTCGACGCCATCACGGAACGCCGTCAGGATCTCCAACGCTTCTCGGAGCTTCGCCGCACTCGGGGAATCCCCCGACTTCACTTCGGCATTGAACACCATCGCGCTCGCTGTCGTCTCGATGAACGTGAAGTACACGCGGACCCCTCCCTTCATGCCGCCGCGGGTGACGTGCTTCGAGGCGATCAGGGTGGAACGGAAGGACGAACCGGATCGCCATCCGTCTAGGCTAGACTATACAACACGTGACGCTTCCGCGTCATAGGCCGCGGCGAAGAGCACCTGGGCCGTAGAGGAGCCTGCCCGCGGCGCCCCAAGGCGTGACGGGGGTCGTGGCGATCAGGCCGAGCAGCCTGTCGAGTCATGGGTGGGTCATCATGACCATAGACCCCAGCGAGGTGGACCATGTCCCAGCGCGCCCAACCGATCGCCGACCTGCACCCTGACCCCGCCGAAGCCGCCCTCGTCGCGCTGCTGCGCGAGCTGGTCGATCAGGAGCGCGCGACCGTCGTCGTACCACCGCACGCCGCCGTCGACGGCTTCTGGTTCGGCGCCGGCAACGCCGTGGTCGACCCAGGAGACGGGGCCGTGTGGCTCGTCGGTCGCTACCGGGACTCCGGCGATTCGCGCACCGGCGTGTTGGCGGGCGCGCGCGGCCTCGAGCTGGCGCTCTTCCGCTCCGGGGACGACGGCCGCAGCTTCGTCAAGGTGGCGGCGTGGTCGAAGGCCGACCTCTCGCGCCTCGGCGGCGTGACGTCGATCGAGGGCTCCGCGCTGGCGCGCCGCGCGGACGGCGGCTGGGAGTTGTTCGTCGCCCTGGAGAAGGACGAGGCCTACCCCAAGCCGGTGGCCGCGCTGCAGAAGCCCGGCACCGGGGTGTGGTCGATCGACCGGCTGACCGGCCCACGGCCCGACGCCGTCGATGCGGCGACGCAGGCGCCCTGCCTCGCCGGCAGCGAGCCCGAGGCGTTGCACGTGAAGGACCCGGTCCTGCACCGCGAGGGCAGCGTCACGCACCTGTACGCCTCCGTGCACCCCGCCTCGTGGGCGTCGTCGAACACCGCCTGGGCCACGCGCGACGGGGACGACACGGCCTTCGCCGTGCGCGACTGGCAGTTCGCACCGCGCGGCCCGCTGTGGGACGTCGCCGTCACCCGCGTCACGCACCGCTGGCCGGTGCCCCGGAACGGGCGCTTCGCCGACCTGCCCGCGCGCTCCGTCTACCTGTACGACGGCGCGGAGTGCATGCGACCGCTGGACGAGAACCCGATGGCCGCCGCGCGCCCGCGCGGGTACTCGTGCGAGGAGCTCGGCGGCGCCCTGTGGAGCCCGGACGACCACCCCGCCGCACTGCGCCGCCTATCGCGTTGGGCGCCGCTGTTCGTGTCGCCGCACGGTACCGGCTGCAGCCGCTACCTCAGCCTGGTGCGGATCGGCGACGAGCTCGTCGCGCTGTGGCAGCAGGGGCAGCCCGACGGCTCGCAGCCGCTGGTGGCGCACCGGCTGCCGTGGGCGCGGGTGGTGGCGCTGTTGGGGGGTTGAGGGGCGCCTCGGCGCCGCACGGTC
>CAZHCI010000325.1:0-2268 GCA_964530905.1 uncultured bacterium | reverse complement strand
TCATGGACAACGAGATCGAACGCATGCAAGGCCTCTGGAGCACGGCCGAAGAGCTGATGGTCGACGGGAAGGGCATCCTCGCGGCGGACGAGAGCAACGGCACCATCGGGCGCCGCTTCGAGCCCATCGGGGTCGAGAACACCGAGGAGAACCGTCGCGCCTACCGGGAGCTGCTCTTCGCCACCGAGGGGTTCGAGTCGTACGTGAGCGGGGTCATCCTGTTCGACGAGACGATCCGGCAGCGGGCGGCGGACGGCACGTCGTTCGTGGAGCTGCTGCGCCGTCGTGGGGTGATCCCGGGCATCAAGGTCGACGCCGGCGCCGAGCCGCTGGCCGGCGCGCCCGACGAGACGGTCACCGAGGGTCTCGACGGCCTACGCGAACGGCTGGCCGAGTACCGCGACCTGGGCGCACGGTTCACGAAGTGGCGCGCCGTGCTGCACATCGGCAATGATCGTCCCTCGGCGTACGCCGTGGACGTGAACGCGCACGCCCTGGCGAGGTACGCGGCGCTGGCGCAAGAGGCGGGGCTGGTGCCGATCGTCGAGCCCGAGGTGCTGATGGACGGCGACCATGACATCGACGCCTGCTTCGATGCGACCGAGGTGACGCTCCGCGAGGTCTTCTACCAGCTCGCGCAGCAAGGCGTGGATCTCGAGGGGATGATCCTGAAGCCGAACATGGTGCTGTCGGGCTCCGAGGCGAGCGATCGGGCCGGACCGGAGGCGGTCGCCGAGATGACGCTCACCTGCTTATTGCGCACGGTTCCCGCCGCGGTCCCCGGTATCGCCTTCCTCTCGGGCGGTCAGAGCGACGAGGAGGCGACCGTCAACCTCGACGCGATCAACCGCCTGGCGGGCGACGTCGGCGCTCCCTGGCGCCTGACGTTCTCCTACGGTCGAGGCTTGCAGTCGGCGCCGCAGCAGGCCTGGCGTGGGGAGCCGGCGAACGTCGAACGGGCCCAGCGGGCCTTCCTGGAGCGCGCACGGACGACCGCCGCGGCGAGCGAAGGCGCGTACCAGCCGTAGCGAGAGCGACGGCCGACTCGAGCTTGGGTGCCGCCGGAAGGTGCGCGCGAGCTTCGTCGCGGGGCGAGCCATGCGTACGTCATGCTCAGCGACCGCGCCACACGTTGACCTGTCCGGGGTCTTGTAGGGCCCTGATCTCACGCGACTGTTCTCACGCGACCCGCCTTGCCACGCTGCGTCGGCGAGCGCGTGCCATCTCGATCTCGAAAGGCGTTCGGTGTCCCACCTCGCCGTGGAGCCGGACGCGGTCGAACCACGCCACGCAGCGAGTCGTGGCCTCTTCAGCCGTCGCGCCTTCGCTTCGCGGCCTCGATGTGGGCGATGTGGTGGTCGCCGTGCCAGGCGTAGGTGATGAGCGTCGCGCCTAGGCTGACGGGGCGTGAGCTTGTCGGGTGGATCCAGGCTCGCTCGAACGCGTCCTCCGGTAGGGCGCTCAGCAGGGCGACCCAGCGTGCGTGCAGGCCGTTCAGGAGCGTCAGTGATGGCTCGATCGGCGCGGTGCGCGCGTCGGACAGGTCCGCCCATGCGGCCGGGTCGTAACCGGTCGCCGTGGGCGCGTCTTCGGTGAGGGCGGACCGGCACCGCAGGTAGGCGTGGAGGTGGGCGTCGGCGAGGTGGTGCACGATCTGGCGTGCGGTCCAGCCGCCGTCGCGATAGGGCGTGTCGAGCGCGGCGTCGCCGAGCGGCTCGACGACGGCGCGGAGCTTGGCGGGGTGGTCGCGCAGGCTGGCGATCGCGTCTCGACGGACGCTCGCGTCACGAGGGTCGAGGTCCGGGCGGCGGCCGATCGGGTAGCGGGGGTCGGGAGGGTTCACGTCCGCATCGTAAGTCACGCGAGGCGAAGTGGCCGGTGGCGAACGCGGGACCCTGCCCACGCTCGTGGATGGTCGGTACAGCCCTTCGCGCACGCAGTACGCCTTCACTTCGTCGTCGCACGGCCATTCCGAGGTGCACGTCGCGCGGATCGACCCGTCGATCGGGCAGGGAGTGCGCGCGCTGGCCGGCGTCGAGCTCGCTACGGATCCGGGCGAAGCCTTCCAGTACGCCCACATGGGGTACGCGACGCTCGGCGCCGTGATCGAAGCCGTCACCGGCGACACGGGGTCGAGCCACATCGAGCGGACGCTGTTCGAGCCGCTCGGCATGCGGGCCAGCGCCGCGTCGCCCGAACGGCGAGGCGGGCTGCAGCTCGCTCAGGCGTACACGTGGCGACTGGGGCGGCGTGGGGCCGTGCCGGCGC
>CAZHCI010000324.1:0-2273 GCA_964530905.1 uncultured bacterium | reverse complement strand
CCGTTCCAGATCTTCGAGGGTAGCAACGACATCCTGTACGAGCAGATCGCCACCGCCACGCTCCAGGCGATGCGCAAGGCGAAAGAGCCGCGACTGGGCGCGTTCCTGGCGGCGACCGACTGGGCGTCGCGCGCCGCGGAACGGCTGGCGGCGTCGCTGGACGTTCGGATCGACACGGAGCTGCCGCAGCGCAGGCTGGTGGACTTCGGTCGCCTGATCGGCCAGATCGCCTCGATGGAGATGGTCGTCGAGCTCGGCGAGCGAGGCTACTCGGCCGAGCGCGTCCGCGCCGCCGTCGAGCAGCTCCGCGCGGAGATCGCCGGCGCCTTCACCGCGTTCCTTCAGCCGGACGCAACGACGGCTATCTACGACGAGCTGGCCGACGCGGCGTGGGTGACGCAGCTGACCTCGCCGAGCTGACCGCTCAGCCGCAAACGCGGCTGGCGACGTGGTCCAGGACCTGCCGTACCGTCTCGACGCTGGCGAGGTCCACCCACTCGTCCGGCTGATGGATCCCGCCGCCGATCGGACCGTACAGCACGGTCGGGATGCCCGCCGCCTCGATCAACGCGGCGTCGGTCCAGTACGGGGCGCCCAGACGTTCGGGCTCCGCCCCCGTGACCGTGACGGCCGCCTCGGCGACGAGCTCCGTCGCGAGCGAGTCGGGCGCCGCCTCGAACGCCTCCCGGGCGACCAGCGTCCGGACCGTCGCGCGCACGCTCGGGTCGGCCAGGCGGAGCGCGTCCAGCATGCCGGTCGCCTCGGCCTCGGCGCCTCGGGCGGCGGACTCGCCGGGAAGGGTGCGACGCTCGATCGTCGCGACCGCGTGCGCCGGGGTGGTGAACAGCTCGTGGCCTCCCGACGCCAGCACCGCCTGCCACGACCCGTGGCCCAGCGACGGATGCGGCTCGGTGCTCCGCAAGACGGCGTCACGATCCTCCACCGCGGTCAGGAGCCGAGCGAGCTGCCGTAGCGCGTTCACCCCCGACTCGGGCTGGGACGTGTGCGAGGCGCGACCTTCGAACGCGACCTCGAGCACCGCGAAGCCGCGGTGGGCGACGTGCATCGCGAGGTCGGTCGGCTCGGGGACGATCGCGACGTCGGCACGGACCACGTCCAACGCCGAGCGGGTGCCGATGCTGTCGTGCTCCTCGTCGGCCACCGCGGCCAGCACGACGTCGCCGGCAAGGTCGCCGCGCCGCGAGGCGTCCTCGAGCACCAGCAGGCAGGCGGCCAAGCTGGCCTTCATGTCCATCGTGCCGCGGCCGTGCATCCGCCCGTCCGCGATCCGCGGCTCGAACGGCGCGTCCATGCCGGCCACGCCGACGGTGTCGAGGTGCGCGTTCAGCATCAGCGTGCGGCCGCCCCCGCTGCCGGGGGCGCGAACGATCACGCTCGGGCGGCCCGGTACCGGCTCCAGCCAGTGCGTCGCCAGCCCCCTCGCCTGGGCCCAATCGCGCACGAAGCGGGCGGCCGTCCCCTCCCCCGCGTGGGCCGGGTCCAGCGCCGGATTGACCGAGTCGATCCGGACCAGCTGGGCCAGGAGCGCCTCGATCCGCCCCGGACCGTCGCTCGCGCTCACAGCAGTCCGGTCGTCGGCGAGCCGCTCACCGCGAGCGTGGCGGTCACGGCCAGCAGCGCCAGGGCGATCGCCGCGCCCAGCGAGCGACGCCGCGTGATCTGCATCCAGGCCGCGCCGATCAGAAGCACGGACAGTCCTGCCGCCGCGACGCGAGCGACCACGTCGGGCGCGCCGAACAGAAGCGGCGCGACGAGTCCGGCGGCGCCCAGCAGCTCGAGCGCGGCGATGACCACGACCGCCGCGCGACCGAGCGAGGCCGCCACCTCCATCCCCACGCGCGAGAGCGCGCCTGGAGGAAGCACGAGCTTGACGCCGCCCGCGAGCAGGAAGGCGAGCGCAACGAGGATCCGGAGCGCCTGCTGGAGTTCGTTCATGGCGTCAGCGTAGCGCGCCGCGCCCCCCGCAACGAGCTGCCGATCCACAGCCTCGACGCGCGGCGCAGGTCGTCCGGTCGCAGCGTGCGCTCGCGCGCGGCGCCGCGGGCCAGCCAGGTCGCCCGGAGCACGCCCGGCAGCGCTCCCGACGCCACCGGCGGCGTCCAGACGCGGCCGTCGATCTCGGCGAACACGGTGCTGATGGCGCCTTCGACCAGCTCGCCGCGCTCGTTCACGAACAGCAGGTCGGCCAGGCCGGCGTCGGCGGCGCGGCGGGAGGCACGGTCGTACGCCGCCCGGTCGCGGCTCTTGTGCCG
>CAZHCI010000323.1:0-2277 GCA_964530905.1 uncultured bacterium | reverse complement strand
GCCTGGTACTCGGCCAGGGCGTTGCCGCGCCCATCGGCGCCCCGACCCAGCGTCTCGCCCGCGACCGGATCGACCCGCCACCAGGCGGCGACCGTGGTGTCGTCCGGCATCGCCTCCGGCACGACGACCGCGTAGCCCTGCTCCAGGTCCCGCGCGATCGCCCGCAGCGACGCGTCCGGCAGCGCGAGCTCCGCAGCGCCGACGTCCGAGCCCGGCGTCAGCGTCCGGACGGCCACGCCCTGAGACCGGGCGGCCTCGAAGAACGACGGCGTGTCCTGCACCTCCTCGCCGCCGCCGAGCACCAGCCCCTCGACCGTCGACTCCCACACGCCGGCCCGCAGCGCGGTCTCGAACGAGGGGACGAGGCTCCCGTCGCCGCCGACCTCGAAGGTGCGGCGGGCGTTGTGGACGATGTCGGTCCGCGCGGTCGACGCGTCGAACGCCGCGGTGGTGACGACCAGCGACGGCGTCGCGCGGTACGCGACGACGTCCTCGTCCTGGACGAACGACGCGTCGTCGAACGCCTGGAACGTCTGCAGCAGCGGCGCGGCCAGCATCTCCTCCGACAGCTCCTCGGGCGGCTCGCTCAGCGGCGCGTCCACGTCCGCCGACTGGACGTAGAGCGTCTCCAGGTAGTCGACGCCGTCCCGGAGCGCGGTCAGCGAGCGTTGGCTCAGGTAGGCGGCCGAGTAGCGGCCGGGCGCCAGCATGAAGGTGTGCTGCGCCTGCAGCGCGAGCAGGATCTCCTCGTCGCTCATCTCCGTCAGGGGGCCCGACGCGTCGCCCGTGCCGCGCCGCTCCTCGCCCAGGCGGTCCACGATCGTGCGGCGGTAGGTGGTCTCGCGCCCGCCCGGCTCGATCAGCGTGAACTCGAGCCAGTGCGCGGTCAGGGCGACCGCGTCCTCCTCGCCGCTGACCTCGGAGGTGGCGTCCGCGAACCCGCTGGCAACGTTCCCGAACACGCCCGCCGCATCGGACGAGCCCGCGTCGGGCGGCACCACGTTGCCCAACAGGTCGAAGAACTGGGCGCCGGGCGCGAGCGCGTCGTTGAACAGTGGGACGATGAAGTCGGTCGCGTCGTACGCCTCCTCACGCGCCGTCGACAGCCCGTCGCCCAGGAAGCCGTCGGGCAGGGCGAGGTACCGCAACGGCACGCCGTTCAGGTTCGCGACCGGCCGTTCCCACGCCTCGGTGACCGGGGTCGTCTCGAGCTCGCCGCCCAGGCGCTGCTCGACCACCGCCTGGAAGCGGAAGCGGTGCTGCAGCTCGGCGGGGACGTCGCCGTCGATGGTCTCTTCGGGCTCGAGCCCCTCGGTCCACGGGGCGTCCGCCGGCGCGGCGGGGTGGGCCGAGGTCCACGGCTCGTCCGGGCCGAGGCGGTACTGGACCCAGGCGTAGTCGCGCGCGTCGTCGATCACGGCCGTCATGTCCGTCCCGCCGAGCGTCACGCCGGCGTCCTCCAGCGTGGTCCGCAGCCAGGCCGAGGCGTCCAGCGTCTCGCTCTCGAGCGACTCCCGGAGCACCTCGGTGCGGTCTTCGACCTGCTCGAGCTCCTCGCGCGTGCCCGGCCCGTCCGCGAGGTAGGCGTCCAGCGAGGCCGCGCGGTCGACGGCGACCGGTGCCGGCGAGCGCATCGTCGAGACGAGCTCTACCGCTGCGTCGTCGGGCAGCGTCCCGCGGACGATGCGCGCGGTGAACCCCGCGTCGAACAGCAGCCCGGCCAGCAGCAGCGACTGGTCGTAGGCGTTGGCGGCGCCGGCCTGCAGCGCTCCGTCGGCTCCCCTGAGCACGCCCCGGTACGCCTGGTACGCGATCTCGTCCCGGACCCAGCTCGCGATCGTCTCGGGCTCCTCGAACGCGAGGTCGAACGCCAGGTCGTCCTTGCTCCAGTACGCGTCGGGCTGCGCGGCTTCGAGTCCGTCCAAGGTCCGTTCGATCTCCGCGAGCCCCGCCACCGCGGTCTGGACCGCAGGATCGGTGGCCTGCGCCAGCGCCGCGGTGGTTCCGGGGCCCATGAACAGCAGCGCCACGACCAGCAGGTGGGTCAGCGCCGTCCGCAGCCGCGGCGCGAGGGGGTTGGGGGACGTGGACGAAACGCGGCTCGTTCGGATCATGCGACACCTCTTCGCCGAATCGATCGGTGGTCGGCGTCGCGAGCTCGGGGCTGCGAACGCCGAGGATGGTCGAGACCCGAGGACGTCCGGTCGTGGGCGTCCGGCCGCCGCGTCAGACGTCCCAGAAGCGCAGCTCGTCCTCGCGGAAGCCCGGAACGGCCCA
>CAZHCI010000322.1:0-2317 GCA_964530905.1 uncultured bacterium | reverse complement strand
CCGCGTACACCGATGCTCGCCGATGCCTCTCTTGGCCCGTGCGAACGTTGAACGTTCCCTTGAACGGTTTCTCCGGCTCCCTACCGAGTTCTCGGCAGGTTTCGAGGTAGTCGTCCACCGCCTCGATGAACGCGCTCTCGAGCGACGCTACGTCGGTTCCCTCGAACGTGATCAAGCAGCGAATGTACTCGACCTTGCCGTAGAAGACGTGATCCTCGGCGCTGTACCGAACCGAGCCCAAGTAACCTTCGTGCTCCATCATGTCCTTCATATCAACCCCTCCTGCGACAGCGTCTCGAACGCCAGCTCGACCGGGTAGGCCTTCAGTTCGTTCCCCGGATGCGGCTGGCGAAGCCTGATCACCGCAGCGTTCTCGTGAACGAACCGCCTCCGCGACCCACCGGCCTTGCCTCGCCTCACCTCGGAGTACCCGAGCCCGTCATGCAACGAATGGTAGTCGCGGCCTCTCCCTCCCTCGAGGACGACCGCGCCCAGGCCACCATCAGGTGGACCTCGCGCTACGTCTACGCCGAGGCGCTCGGCACGACGCCCTCGTCGTTCGAGATCCGAAGAACGCCGTGCATCGGTGCCGAGCGTGTCGACGGATCAAGGTGGACCGCTGAAGGACCGACATGATCCGCTTCGCGCGTTTGGCCACGCGCACCGCCTTGCCGAAAGCTCGCCACGTGACACAGGTAAGCCCCACGGACCCGCGCGAGGAGGTCGGTGGGGCCGAGGACGGACACCCCTGCGCAGGGCCGCGCAGGCGTTTCGGGCCCCTTCTCCATCGGGAGTGGTGTCCGAGACCGCGACGTCGTGCGCGTCGCCGTAGCTCCAGCGGACGACCCGCCTCCACGGTTCCTCGGCGCGAATCTAACGCCAGTGGGTCGGTTCGTCGTGGAGAGCCTCCAGCCGGTTGCCGGGCGGCGCACGCAGGTCCCGAAGCGCGGCAGCGGAGCGGGGCAGATCGATCTTCACGCGCGCACGGTCGACGACCTCCATCGGGACCCGCCACGCGCGCGAGGTCTCGCGCGTGGAAGTGGAACAGGTCCTCCGTGCGACGACCGTCGAACGAGCGAATCATCGAGTTGCGCCAGGACGACGATCCTGCTTGCACGGCATCCGTGTCGTCGCAAGATCACGAGACGGCCCGTGTCAGCGAGCCCGCGAGCCGTGCCTGCACCTCGGGTCGCGCCGCTCCCGCCACTACGGACCTGTCGCCTCCCGGAACGCCGCCTTCGCCTGCGTCAGCAGCTCCGGGTCGAGGAACGCCTCGGCCGCGATCCCCGCCAGCACCGCCGCCCCGTCGATCACCGTCGCGTCCCCGCGCGACGAGACCGCCGCCTTCTCGAACGCCTCGGTGTGCGGCAGCGCCGCGTCGTCGATGTCCAGCATGCCGTGCAGGCCCGGGACGGCCTGCGACACGTTGCCCATGTCGGTCGAGCCGGTCCCGTCCGCCAGGTCGTACGGCGTGACGGTGCGCCCGCGGCGCGTGGCGTGGCGGGTGAACGCCTCCTCCAGCGGGGCGTTCGGTGCGATCTCCATGTAGGGAAGCAGTGACGGCGTGATCTCCAGCTCGGTGCCGGTCATCAAGGCGGCACCGCGGAAGACGTCCTCGAGGCGCGGGACGAGCTCGTCGAACAGATGCGCGCCGTCCTTGGCGCGGGCGACGACGTTCATCGCGGCGGTCTCGGGGATGATGTTCGCCGCCGCGCCGCCGTCGGTGACGACGCCGTGGATGCGCACGTCGTCGCGCACCTGCTGGCGCAGCGCGTCGATGCCGGCGAACGCCAGGCGCACCGCGTCCAGCGCGTTGCGCCCGAGGTGCGGCGCCATCGCCGCGTGCGCCGGGACGCCACGGAAGCCCACGTCCCACTTCGTGGCCGCGAGCGTGCCCATGCTCGGGTGGCTCGACTTGTACGGGTGGATCATGATGGCCGCGTCGACGCCGTCGAACACGCCCGCCTCCAGCAGCGTCACCTTGCCGCCGCCGCCCTCCTCCGCGGGGGTGCCCAGCACCAGCAGCGTGCCGTCGAGCTCGCGCATGAGCGGCGCGAGCGCGAAGCCGGCGCCCGCGCCCATGGTGGCGATCACGTTGTGACCGCAGGCGTGGCCGAGGCCGGGGAGCGCGTCGTACTCGCACAGCACGGCGACGGTGGGTCCAGGCCCGCGGCCGTCCAGGCGCGCCCGGAAGGCGGTGGGAAGCCCGCCGACGCCGCGCTCGACCGTGAACCCGCGCGCCTCGAGCGCCTCGGCGAGCCAGGCGGCGGCCTGGACCTCCTCGAAGCGGATCTCGGGGTGGGCGTGAATCCGGTGG
>CAZHCI010000321.1:0-2319 GCA_964530905.1 uncultured bacterium | reverse complement strand
GCGACGTTCGGCGCGGGACCGTGCCGCCGGAGCGGCGCGGAGGCGGGCGGCTAGGCGGGCGAGGTTCCGATCTCGCGGACGTCGTCCACGCGCATGCGCGCCACGACCTCGTCGCCCTCCGTCTCGCCGGTCTCGGCGAACCCCAGCGCGGCGTAGGTCCGGCGCGCGGCGACGTTCTCCGGCAGGTACGACAGCGCGAACGCACGGTGTCCGTGTTGGCGATGAAGCCGCTCGATCGCGCGCATCGTCGCGAGGCGTCCGATGCCGCGCCGCTGGTGACGCCGATCGACGAGGATCCCGCCCAGCCAGCACGCTCCGTCCTCCGGATCCACCGCCCACATCAGGAACCCGACGATCCGTCCGTCCGCCCGGACGGCCAGGGGCGACCAGCCGACGTCCGAGTAGCAGCACAGCGCGAGGTAGCGAGCGGGCTCGGCCACGAAGGCGCGCTGCGCGACGTGGACCTCGAGATCGGCGACGGCGCGCCAGCTGGACCGGTCGACCGGCTCCACGGTCACGTGCGGCGCTTCGGGACCGCGGGACGGAGACGGGGACGTGTCGGGCATGTCGACCATGCTACCGCCGCAGGCTCGCCGCGGCTTGCGTGACACCCGCGATCCCGCTACGCTGGAGCCGGGGACGGCCCCGTTCGGACGGCGCGAAGCTCCGTGCCTGACGGATCCGGCCAGCCATGCGGGCTGCCGACGAGGAGGGCACCATGTGTTGGGTTCTGCTGGCGATCGGGCTCGCGATGCTGGTCTTCGGCACCGTGTTGCTCGTGCGCTTCTTCTCCGCGCGTGGCGCGAACGACCCAGAGACGGCCGGTCCGGGACGAACGGAGACGATGATCCTCGGCGCCCTGATGGCGAGCGTCGGTCTGTTGGTGACGCTCCTGGGCGTGACCGGGGCGTTCTGCGAGCGTTTCGGGATCGCCTAGGGCTCTCGGCGCTCAGGAGCTCGCGTCGGGCGCACGCCGCGGACCCCCGCCCGTCGCCCAGATCGCCGCGTCATCGTCGCGACCTCGCTAGAGTGAGCGTGAAGACAGCGGGCCCACGCTCGCCGTGGACGACCCGCTTCTCCAAGCCCTCGAATCCTCGGGGGCTTTTCTCGTGCGTGCACGCCGCCGTCGTGCTCGCTGCCGCGTCGCGGTCCGGCGGCCGACCGCTGGTAGGGTCGGGCCCGAAGGAGGGGTGCACATGCCAAGGACGTTACGAACCGTGCTCGCATTCGCCCTGGTGTTCGCGCTGTCCGGCGCGATCGCGCAGGACGCCTTCGTGCTCGAGGGCCGTCTGCCCGCCGACGCGCCGGACGACGCCTCCGTCGAGGCGCGGATCGGCACCGACCTCCAGGGAATCGTGCCCGATCCCGTCGCCCCCGCCTCGGTCGCCGACGGGCGCTTCCGCCTGGAGTTGCCAGGCGACGTCGACCGAGGCCTGCTCGAAGCGGAGCCGATCGACTGCGCCCGCGAGCGCACGATCGACGCCGTCTTCCTGCCCTACCTCACGCTCGTCGAGGACGGCGAGGTCGTCGGACGGCTCGTCCACACCGACGTGCCGCGCGAGCTGTGGAGCTACGCCGGCCCGCCACGCAACGCGTCCTGGGTGTATACGCCCGATGCGGCGACCGCCGTCGAGGAGTGCGCGAACGAGCGCCTCGAGCTCGCGTTCGAGCCCGGCTGGAACGCGTTCGTGGTCCTGTCCGACGCGGACGGCGCGTCGATCACGACCGACGCTCCGCCCGCGTCGTTCCGCTGGATCTTCGTCCCGAGCACGCCGTGACGCATGTCCCTAGCCCTCCTCGGAGGCGTCGATGACGGTGGAGCCACGATGACGGTCTCCCTGATCCTCGCCCATCCGAACCCGGACAGCCTGAACCATGCGCTGGCCCGGTCGATCTTCGTCGCGCTGCGAGAGGGCGGTCACGACGTCGTGCTGCACGATCTGTACGACGAGCGGTTCGATCCGTGCCTGACGGCCGACGAGATCGTGACGCACCGGTCGGACGATGCCCTGGTCGAACGGCACGCCGCCGAGATCCAGGACGCGGACGGCCTGGTCCTGGTCCATCCCAACTGGTTCGATCAGCCGCCGGCGATCCTCAAGGGCTGGGTCGAACGCGTGATCCGCGACGGGACCGCCTTCCGGCGTACGGCCGAGGGCGGCTTCGAGGGCCTGTTGGGGGTTCGCGCCGCGCTCGTCGTCACGACCGCGAACGCGCCGTACGACGCGGCGGCCGGCGATGCGCTCGACGCGTTCTGGAAAGGTTTCGTGCTGCCGACGTGCGGCGTCCCCACGGTCGAGCGGCTGCATTTCACGCCGG
>CAZHCI010000320.1:0-2320 GCA_964530905.1 uncultured bacterium | reverse complement strand
GCGGTTCCAGCTGGACGTCGCTGGGCACTACGCTCGGCCGGACATCTTCGACGTCACGCTCACGACCGGGGCGGACGGATCGGTGCGAGGCGCGCCGCCTTTGGTCGACGGCCGCACCGCGGGACCGGACGAAGCGACGCGATGACGACGAAGGCGGCCGCGTCGCCGATCGTCACGACCCCTGCCGCCGGGACGGCGGACGACCGCGGTCCTTGTGCCACGTCGTCGACGCAGTGCCGACGGGACACGTCGCGGTGGGGCCCGACCTGTTCGTCGGCGAGTTCGTGACGGTCGATCCGACGGTTCAGGACGCCACGTTGTCGACCGGCCGGCGAGGGCGGCCGCTCTTCGCCCGCGGTGGTCCGAACCGCGTGCCAGGCAGGCGCGACCGTGCCGAATGTCCCTTCCCTGCCTGCCGCGTCGGGGCGCACGCTGCTGCGTAGCCTCGCTGGATCCGGTGCGCTCGGGCGACGCTGACGAGGCGGGGATCGGAGGATCGTGCTCACGATCGAGGGACTTCGCAAGGCGTACGGCCTTCGGCCCGTCCTCACGGGCGTCGACCTGGATGTCGGCGAGGGAGAGATCTGCGGCCTGCTCGGTCCCAACGGGGCGGGCAAGACGACGTTGGTGTCGATCATCGCCGGCCTGCGTTCGGCGGACGCCGGGTCGGTCCGCGTCGACGGCGTCGATGCGCTCCGCGAACGGCGTCGGGTTCGTGCACGCATGGGGATCGCCCCTCAAGGCCTGGGCGTGTACCCGACGCTGACGGCCCGCGCCAACCTGGCCTTCTTCGGCGGCCTGAACGGGGTGCACGGCCGTCGGCTCCGAGGGCGTGTCGCGGAGGTGGCGGAGGCCATGTCGCTGACGCACCTGCTGGACCGCCGCGTGGCGGAGCTGTCAGGGGGCGAGCAGCGGCGCCTGCACACCGCGGCCGCGATGCTGCACCGACCGCGGCTGCTGTTCCTGGACGAGCCGACCGTCGGTGCCGACGTCGTCACGCGCGCCAGGCTGTTGGCCGAGGTCGCGCGCCTCGCGGCCGACGGATGCACCGTGGTGTACGCGACGCACTACCTCGCCGAGGTGGAGGAGATGGGCGCCACCGTCGCCATCCTGAACGACGGTCGGATCGTCGAGCGTGGTGCGTTCGACGACGTCGTCGCCCGTCACGGCGTCGCGTCCGCGGAGCTCGAGTTCGTGGGCGATGCTCCGCTCCTGCCCGGCTGGACGCGTGACGGCTCGCGGCTCCGCCGCTGGGCCGACGATCCCGCCGTCGCGGTCGGTTCGGCGATCGCGTCGCTGGCGGCGAACGCCACGGCCTTGCGGACCGTCCGGATCGTTCCTGCCAGCCTGGAGGCCGCGTACCTCGCCGTGACCGGTCACGCCCCCGAAGCGACCGGCACGCCCGAAGGGGGCGGCGATCGTGTCGAGGCGTAGCCTCGCCCTCGTCCGCAAGGACGTCCTGCTGTACGCAGCCGATCCGCTGCCGGTGATCCTGATGATGGTCATGCCGCTGGGCTTCGTCGCCTTCCTGGTTCCGCTCAATCGAGCGCTCCTCGAGGCGCAAGGGTACGAGGGCGTCACCGGTGCCGAGCAGGTCCTGCCCGGCATGATGGTCATGTTCGGCCTGTTCCTGTTGGGCATCGCCGGCGACCAGTTCTATCGCGAGCACGGCTGGGGCACGTGGGAGCGCTCGAGGGTCGCTGCGGACACGCCGGAGATCATCCTCGGCAAGGTCGTGCCGGCGCTCGTCGTGCTCCTGTTCCAGCTCGTGATCGTGCTCCTGGCCGGCTCGGCGGTGTACGGCATGCGCGTCGCCGGGCCCGTGAGCGCCGTGCTGCTCATCGTGGCGGCGTTCGCGGTCTGCATGGTGACGATCCTCGTTGCACAGGT
Source organism: uncultured bacterium (assembly GCA_964530905.1). Taxonomy (GTDB): domain Bacteria; phylum Deinococcota; class Deinococci; order Deinococcales; family Trueperaceae; genus SLSQ01. Next base: position 430 of record CAZHCI010000320.1, on the reverse strand, counting down.
CGCGTGGTGCACGACGTTCGCTCAGTTCAATGCGGTGAACGTCCTGATGGTCATGACGTTCTCCGGCCTGGGCGGAGCGTTCGCGCCCGTGTCGCTGATGCCGGGTTGGGTCCAGTCGCTCGCGCGGTTCACGCCGGCGTACTGGGCGATCGAAGGCTTGCGCGACGTGATGCTCGAGGGGACGGGATTGGGACCTGCGTCGGGCACGGCCGCCATCCTGCTGGTGTTCGCCGCGGCGTTCACCGGGCTGGCCGCGATGCGGTTCCGGATCGACGAGGCGAAGATCTCGAACGTGTAGCGGTGGGCGACGAGCGTAGACGCGACCGCGCGATCGGTCGGCCAGAGGCGAGAACGACGATGCTCAGCGCCGCCGACCGAGCCCCCGTTCCGCTCCTCGTTCGCTCGCGGAAGCTGCGGCCTCCGGGAGGAC
>CAZHCI010000319.1:0-2333 GCA_964530905.1 uncultured bacterium | reverse complement strand
GAACGGCTCGGCTCGCGCGCCCTTCGCGAGGCGTGGGAGCGTGGCCGGAGCGTGGAACCGGAACGCTTGGTGGGGCTCCTGCCCGGCGAGGCGATGGGAACGCTGTCGGGAGGCGAATCGTAGCGACGGCTCGGTGCGGAGGGACGCGAGGTCGAGGTCTCGCACGCCCTCGTCGCCGAAGCGCGCCAGCAGGCCCGTGCGCGCCTCGAGCAGCGTGCCGGCCGACAGGCACGGCGCCGGATCGGGCCAAGCAACGCTACCCGGCCGGTGCGACCGGTCCCGCTTCCCGTGGACCGCCGTGCAGCAGCACGCGCGCCGCCACCCTCGGTCGCATCAGGCTCGAGCCCGGCGCGAGCAGGCACATCACGTCGAGAAACGCCCTCCCGACCAGGGGATCGCGGTGCGCGAGCGGCAGCAGCCGCTGCGCGTACCGGTCGAGGATGCGCCAGCGCAGCGTCCGCGGGCCCTCGACCTCGGGGTGCCGAAGGTCGTTGTCGACCGCCTGGGTGAACACGTCCTCGATGCGGGACCGGATGGCACCGAAGAAGGCCGGTCCGACGCTCGCACACCCAACCCGATCGAGCGCCACGCCGAGCGTCTCCGCCTCGATCGCGGCCATGCTCATGCCCTGACCGTACGCGGGGTTGAATGGACCGAGCGCGTCGCCGAGGACCACGAAGCCGCCGGGAAAGCGTCGGAGCCGATCGTAGCGACGGCGCACGTTGGCGGGAAACGAGAAGGTGGCCGCCTCGCCGACGGGCTCCGCGCTGGATGTGATGGCGTGGACGTCGCCGCACCAGAGCGAGCGAGCATAAGCGCGGAAGCCCTCGAGGTCGCTCGGCGGCCGGCGACCCAGCATGCCGATGAGGCTGACGATCCAGCGGTCGTTCTCGACAGCGAGCGCCACGGCACCGCGCCCGTCGCCGGGGGGCGCACCGATCAGCACGTTCCGCGGACCGTCGCCCCGTCCCGGCTGGCGCCGGAACAGCCTCGTCACATAGCGCAGATCGACCGGCACGCTCTCCTCTTCGGGAGCGTCGAAGCCGAGCTCGCGGAGCCACGCCGGCGCGCGCGAGCCTCGGCCCGTCGCGTCGACCACCAGATCGGCCGCGATCGCCTCGTCCGTGGCGGCCCTACCCGTGCGCCGGACGCGCACCCCGGCGACGCTGCCGTTCGGACCGCGCACCGGTCCTCGCGCGTGCGTGCCCCCGATCAGGCGCACGTTCGGCAACGCCCGGACCCGTTCTCGGACGACGCCTTCGATCAGCGGTCGGGTGGCGCCGATCAGCACGAACGCGGGGTCGAGACGCTCTACGGCGAGCCGGCCGCCGCCCAAGTGGACGGCGAAATCGTCCGGATCCCGGAGGATCTGCGCGCCCGCGTCTCGAAACGAGCGCTCGAGACCAGGCATGAGCCGCGCCAGCACCCGCATCCCGCCCGGCAGCAGCAGATGCACGTGACGTCCTTGCGGGACGCCGTCGCGCGGCTCGTCCACGCGGGGGATCGCGTCGCGGTCCAATACGGTCACGTGCTCGGCGCGGCCGGCCAGAGAGGCGGCGGTCGTCAGACCTCCCAAACCCGCCCCCAGCACCACGGCCTCCCCGACTCGCGGGCGGCCGGCCGGGGTCGTCGCAAGCTTTCGCGTCATGGTCGTCCCTCCTGTTCGCGAAGGCCGCGCGTACCGCGGCGCATCGTTCGCCCAGCCTAGGAACGAACCAGGTCCGGCCGCATCGGGGCGACCGCGTAGCGACGCGCTCCGTCGCTGGGGGATTCCACTCAGGGGCCGAGAAGGTCGTGCTCGTAGGCGAACGCCGTCGCTGCGGCGCGCGAGGGCACCTCGAGCTTCGCGAAGATGTTGGCGAGGTGCCGCTCGACCGTGCGCACGCTCAGATCGAGCTCACGGGCGACGGCCTTGTTCGACGCTCCGGACGCGACCAGGCGCAGCACCTCGAGCTCGCGTCGCGTCAAACCGTACGGGGGCGCGTCGTTCCGCTCGACACGGTCGAGGTCCGCCGTGGCACCGAGGCGCCGATAGCTGGCGCGTGCCGCGTCCAGCTCGACCGTCGCCGACTCGGTGTCCCCGAGGATCTCGCACGCTCTGGCCACGAGCTCCCGTGCGCGAGCCGACTCGTAGGGCGCCTCGACAGCCTGCCAGCCGCGCCAGGCGGCGCGCAGCGACACGAGTGCCCGTGGCGCGTCGCCCCGCGCCAGATCCACGGCGCCCCGCGCGTGTGCGGCAGCGGTGTCGAGCATGCCGCTGGGGTGGGCGGAGGCGAGCGTCTCGAGCTCCGTGAGCGCCTCCGCCGCCGCATCGACGTCGTCGTCTTCGAGCG
>CAZHCI010000318.1:0-2333 GCA_964530905.1 uncultured bacterium | reverse complement strand
GCGTTAGGAAGTCTACTCACCGTCCTGGGCGGTGTCAAGTGCGTTCGGGACACGCGCGCCGCCCTGCGGCCCGGTCTTGGGCTCGCACGCGATCCGGACCCAGGGGAAGGTCGAGGTGAGCTCCTTGCGGCAGGTTCCCTCGCCCAGCTCGGCCGAGACGGTGACGCCGCGAGCTCCGCCCTCGTCGCTCCAGGCGATCCGCGCCGTCGGCACCATCTCGCTCGCGATCCAGGCGAGGGTGGCCACCAGCGCCACGGTGGCCAGTGCGATCCCGAGGCGGACGCTTCGTCGCTGCATGGAGCGAGCGTACCGCCGCGCGGGAGCGGAGCGTCAGTACTCCGGCGCCTGACCGTGCGGGTGGAAGTGGATCTCGTCGAGGCGCATCCGGTCCGGGCGCGTCAGGGCGTATACGATCGCGTCCGCCACGTCCTCGGCGGCCAGGGCGGAGGCGTCGGCCGGTCGCGGGGTGCCGTCGGCGAAGAAGGTGGCCACGACGCCGGGGCGCACCTCGGTCACGCGAACGCCGTCGGCGGCGACCTCCATCTGAAGCGCCCTGGTGAACGCGCGTTGAGCGTGCTTGCTGGCCGTGTACAGCGAGCCGTTCGCGAACGTGCGCGCCGAGACGTCGCTCGTCACGTTGACCACGTGGCCGCGCTGGGCACGCAGCGAGGGAAGCAGTGCGCGGGTCGTCAGGAAGGTGCCCCGCACGTTCACCTCGAACACGCGGTCCCACGCCTCGACGGTCAGCTCCTCGACGCGGCCGAACACGCCGACGCCGGCGTTGTTCACCAGGGCGTCCACCGGCCCGGCCGCGAGCGCGAACGCGCAGAACGCGTCGACCGAGTCGGGATCGCGGACGTCCAGGCGGTGGGTTCGCACGTTCTCGTGCTCGGCTTCGAGACGTTCGAGCTCGGCTTCGTCGCGGGCGCCGGCCACGACGTGAGCGCCGGCGCTGGCGACCTGGAGGGCGACGGCGCGCCCGATGCCGCGGCTGGCGCCGGTGACGACGACGGTGCGGTCGGTGAGGTCCATGACGGAACCCTACCGCGCGTTGGCGGCGCGCCGCTCCTCGGGGTCGCCGGGCGCGTCGCTTCCGCCGGCCTCGTCCCGCTCCTCGCGACGCGGCGCGTCGGGCGACGCGGTGCGCCCGCCGTGCCCGGTGGCCGCCGTCGTCCAGGCGTCGCGCCAGATCTCCATGTGGACGTCGGTGCGTCCCGAGCTCGCCTCCGTGCGGCGCACCTCACGGAAGCCGGCCTTGCGGAACGCGGCCTGGGCGCGCTCGTTGTCGGCGAAGGTGGTCAGCCGGACGGTGTCCAGCCCCAGCTCGCGGAACGCGTGGTCCAGCAGCGCATGGATCGCCTCGGGGCCGTAGCCCCGGTTCCAGTGGCTACGCTCGCCGATGATGATGCCGAGCGTGGCGCTGCGTCCGCGAAGGTCGTACAGCTCGACCGTCCCGATGTAGTCGTCGTGCTCGTCGTACACGCCGTACGTCGCGCGGTCCTCGCGCCGCGCGTCCGCCTTCAGGACGCGCCTCAGCAGCCACAGCGGCAGCCGGTTCGGCGGCGTGCCGTTCAGGTGCGCGATCTCGGGATCGCGGAAGTGCACCTGCACGCGACGCCAGTCCTCGCGCCGGAGCTCCTCGAGCGGCCGGAGCCGAACGCGACCGAAGGCGGGATCCATGCTCCAGAGTCTACGCCGGAGGCGGAGTATGCTCGTGCCACGCACCGCACGAACCCGAACCGGAGGACCGATGGCACCCGAACCCACCAGCCGAGGAGGCGCCGGAGACGCGCCCACGCCCGAGACGGTCGCGTCCCGCGTCGCGACGCTGCGAAGCTCGATCGGCCGCGTCATCCTGGGCCAGGAGCGCCTGGTCGAGGACCTGCTCGTCGCCGCCCTCGCCCGCGGTCACGTCCTGATCGAGGGCGCGCCCGGCTTGGGCAAGACGCGGCTGGTCCGCGCGTTCGCCGACGCGACCGACCTGCACTTCGGTCGCGTGCAGTTCACCCCCGACCTGATGCCGGCCGACGTGACCGGCAGCAGCGTGTTCGTCGAGGAGGGCCACGGACGATTCGAGTTCCGACCCGGCCCCGTGTTCACGAACGTGCTGCTGGCCGACGAGATCAACCGCGCCACGCCCAAGACCCAGTCGGCGCTCCTCGAAGCGATGCAGGAGCGCTTCGTCACGACGTCGGGCGAGCGCCACGAGCTGCCCGACCCGTTCCTGGTGCTCGCCACCCAGAACCCGATCGAGATGGAGGGGACGTACCCGCTGCCCGAGGCGCAGCTGGACCGGTTCCTGTTCAAGCTCGACGTGCCCAGGCCCGACCGCG
>CAZHCI010000317.1:0-2339 GCA_964530905.1 uncultured bacterium | reverse complement strand
GCGCACGACTCATAATCGTGAGGTCCGGGGTTCAAGTCCCCGCATCGCTACCAACGCAAAACCCGTCAGAAACGCAAGCTTGAGCCCCCGCTCATCGCGGGGGCTCGCTCGTCGAATGCCGCTCGCCGCCACCTGACGGCCACACGATCCAGCGGAGCCTTGGCGCTGCTAGGTGCCTGTTTCGCCACGAGGCCGCCGATGCGTACGGCGCTCGCCGTTCGCTGCTCCTCGATGAGATGGGCGTAGACGTCGAGGGTGGAGGGACGTGCCGACCTGAGAGACGAACACGAGATCGCTCCTTCCCACGCATCGCCGAATAGGTCTCGGAGCTCACCTCGCTTGGCGCGATGCTGCTTCGACGGGTCGACGACGTCTGGCGGTATTCGGGCCCGCCGTGTGCGGTGCTCGGTCATGGACGTGGTGAGGGTGAGCACGCCCTTCACGATCGCCGACGGTCTCCCACGCCGGTGCTGTCCCCGCGGTATCGACGCCGACGCCGTCGATCCGGATCGCCTCGACGTCGTCCCGGGCGGCCGCGTCCACGACCCGACCGGCGTCGACACGTGGGGCGCCGTCGTCGTCTTGCCGCGCGCGGCGCGTCGCCCGAGGTGATCGCGCTTCGTGTCGTCATCGCTCGGGCGCCTGGGCTTCGGTCCGCAGCTCCGTGGCGGTGACTCGGAACGTGCTGTCGCGTCGTAGCCGGACGACGAGCCGGTCCTCGTCGTCGGCGTTCGTCCGTCATGGCGTAGGGCTGTCACCGACCTATCGTCGAGTCCACGTCCCTACCATGTAGGAGCGCGTACATGTCCGAACGGGGACGTTTCGCCCCGAGGAGTCGCACGGAGGCACGGCAATGGCGCTGCGTCGAGAGGACCTCGGCAGGGGCAGAGCATCCCTGACGGAACTCCGTGCATGTCTGGGCCGCCCGCAGGCGAGAACGGGTGCGGCGTACGGTGTTCGGCCGTCGGTTCACCGTTCGCGCGCGGAGCCGGGCGGTACCGATTTCGGCGAAAGGAGGTGGAAGGCGCCTAGCTGCGGTCCTCGACTTCGGTAGGAAGGAGACGCTCGATGCGCACGCCAACGTTCATCACCGGTCTCGTCCTGAGTTCTGCGGTCACGGTCGGCCTCATCGCGGGCAGCGCAACGGCGCAGGCGTACAAGGTCGGCAGCTGCTGCGCGCCGTTCGGTCTGATCGACGAAGACTCCGGCGAGGCGAAGGGCTATTCGGTGGAGGTCATGAAGACCATCGCCGAGGACGCCGGGCTCGATATCGAGTTCGAGGTCTTCGAGGGTATCGACGGCCTCGTTCCGGCGCTGCGCGGGGGCGATGTCGACATCCTCGCAGGCCCTACCGTGATCAGCGACGCCCTCCGCGAGAGGGGCGTGGCATTCACCGAACCGTACGCGCGGTTCGCGATCGTGCTGATCGTATCGGCAGACGAGAACGTCGACTACACCTCCGTCGACGACCTCGCCGGAAAGGTCGTCAGTACGCCACCGGCGGGAACGATCGCGCACGGATACCTCCAGGAGCGGGGCGAGCTCCTGGGCGACATCCTCCCGGTGGGCTCCCGCCAAGGCCTCGAGATGGTGCGGTCGGGGGAGGTTGCGGCCTACTTCGGCCCCGACTTCTCGCTCAGGTATCGGCAGTCGCTCGGCGAACTCACCGATCTGGAGATCGTCGAGAGCTTCGAGCCCATGCGCGCCGGCGGTCGTGGAATCGAACTGGGACTCGCGATGCGACGGGAAGACGCCGAGGTTCTCGAGAGCATCGACGCTTCGCTCGCCAGACTCGTCGAGGACGGAACGATCGCCGAGCTCGCGGCCAGGTGGGGCGTCACACCGCCGTAGGGCAGGCTGGGAATCCCTCCGGCAACGCTGGAGGGGATTCCGTCGATGGGCCTCTCGGCGTGGGCCGGGTTCAGCCGGAACGAGCGGCCGACGAGCTCGGAACGGGAGCGACCGAAGCTGCTGTTCGCCCTCGGGCGTGCACAGACGGCGCGGGAAGGGCCGAGCCGCTCGTTGCGTCTCCGACGCACGAGCCGTCACGTTGCCGTGTCGAGCGGGACGAGCCGGTACGGGGCGCGCACGACGCGTCGACACAAGGCCCGGGGTTCAAGCCCCCGGATCGCCACCCGCCTGCGTACGATCGCGGACGCCGCCTTTGTCGTCCCCGTCGCCTTCCTCCAGACCGCTCAACAGCTCCACCGTCTGCCCGAGGACGTCATGGAGGTACAGCATCTTCACGAGCACCAGAACGACCGCGACCAGCGGCGTCGCCACCAGCATGCCCACGACCCCGAAGACGGCGGCACCCACGAAGATCGCCGCGACGGTCA
>CAZHCI010000316.1:0-2340 GCA_964530905.1 uncultured bacterium | reverse complement strand
AGCAGCTGCGTGGCGGCGGTGCCCTCCGGCGCGCCGCCGTGAACGGCGACGACCGCGAGGCTGACCACCCGATCGCCGCGCCGCAGGCGGATGCCGATCACGCCCTGGGTGGCGCGGCCGGTGTCGCGCACCTCGCTCTCCGGGAAGCGGATCGCCTGGCCGTGGGCGGTGGCGAGCACCACGTCGCCCTCGCCGTCGCCGATGCGGACGGCGACCAGCTCGTCGCCCTCCTGCAGGTTGAGCGCGATCAGGCCGGCGGCGTTCATGTTGGCGTACTCGGTGATCGCGCTGCGCTTGACGATGCCGTCGCGGGTGGCGAACACGAAGGAGCCGGGCTGGTCGAGCGCCTGGATCGGCAGCACCGTCTGCACGCTCTCGTCGCCGACCAGCGGCAGCAGGTTGCGGACGTGGCTGCCGCGCGCGGTGCGGTCGGCCTCGGGCAGGTCGTAGATCTTCTCGCGGTACACCCGGCCGCGGTCGGTGAAGAACAGCAGGTAGTCGTGGGTGCTGCCGACGAGCAGCAGCGAGTTGACGTCCTCGTCCTTGGTCTTCTGCGCCGTGGCGCCGCGCCCGCCGCGCGCCTGCGCGCGGTAGGCGGCCGCCGGCGTGCGCTTGATGTAGCCGCCGCGCGTCAGCGTCACGACCATCGGTTCGACCGCGATCAGGTCCTCCTTGCCGATGTCGTCCGACAGGTCGACGATCTGCGTCCGGCGCTCGTCGGCGAAGCGTTTGCGCACGTCGTGCAGCTCGCTCTCGATCACCCGCCACAGCTCGGCGGCGTCGCCCAGGATCAGTTCCAGGCGCGCGATCTCCTCCATCGTCTCGCGGTACTCGGCCTGCAGCTTCTCGCGCTCCAGCCCGGTCAGGCGCTGCAGCCGCATGTCGAGCACGGCCTGCGCCTGGACGTCGCTCATGCCGAACTCGCTCATCAGCCCGGCGCGCGCCTCGGGGCCGTCCTTGGAGCCGCGGATCAGCGCGATGACCTCGTCGAGCCGGTCGAGCGCGATGAGGTAGCCCTCGAGCACGTGCGCGCGCTCGCGTGCCTTGCGCAGCTCGAACTCGGTGCGCTTGGTGACGACGTCGGCGCGGTGGTCGAGGTAGTGGCGCATCATCTCGCGCAGGTTGAGCTGGCGCGGCGAGCGGTTGACGATGACGACGTTGTTGACGGCGAAGCTCGACTGCAGCTGGGTGTACTTGTACAGCTGGTTCAGCACCAGCTCGGGGTGCGCGCCCTTCTTCAGCTCGAAGACGATGCGCATGCCCTGGCGGTCGGACTCGTCGCGCAGGGCCGAGATGTCCTCGATCTTCTTGGCGCGCACCAGGCCCGCCACCGTCTGGATGAACGAGGTCTTGTTGATCTGGTAGGGGATCTCGCTGACGACGATCGTGTGGCGGCCCGCGCGCTCCTCGATGCGGACCCGCCCGCGCACGCGGATGCTGCCGCGGCCGGTCTCCATCACCTGGCGCAGGCCCTCGCGCGACATCAGCCCGCCGGTGGGGAAGTCCGGGCCCTTGACGTGCGCCATCAGACCCTCGACGGTGATCTCGGGGTCGTGGATCATCGCGACGAGGCCGTCGATGACCTCGCCGAGGTTGTGCGGCGCCAGGTTGGTGGCCATGCCGACCGCGATGCCGGCGGCGCCGTTGACGATCAGGTTGGGGATCGCCGCGGGCAGCACCTCGGGCTCGACGGTGGTGCCGTCGAAGTTCTCCCGCATCGCCACCGTCTCCTTGTCGAGGTCGGCGAGCAGCGACTCGGAGGTGGCGGTCAGGCGCGCCTCGGTGTAACGGTAGGCCGCGGCGGGGTCGCCGTCGATCGAGCCGAAGTTCCCCTGGCCGTCGATCAGCCGGTAGCGCAGGTTCCAGTCCTGCGCCAGCCGCACCATGGCGTCGTAGACGGCGCTGTCGCCGTGCGGGTGGTACTTCCCGAGCACGTCGCCGACCACGCTGGCCGACTTGCTGTGCTTGCGGTTGCTGACCAGGCCCGCCTGGTTCATGGCGTAGAGGATCCGCCGTTGCACCGGCTTGAGGCCGTCGCGCACGTCGGGCAGCGCCCGGTCGACGATGACGGACATCGCGTAGTTGATGAAGCTCGACTTGATCTCGTCCGTGAGCTGGATGGGGACGACTTGGCCTTCGTTCAAGGGGCCCTCCTGCCGTCCGGCCCCGGCGCCACCGTTCGCCGCCGCGGGGAGGCGGGCCCGATGGCCCGGCAGACGCGACGGTGACGGCGACCCCCGCGGGTCGACGGTAACGGTCGAGTGTACCACCCGGGCCGTCACTGGCGGGCGCGCGGGCGGCCGCGAGCGCGCCGCCGGCGGGCCGGCGGCGGCCCGTCCC
>CAZHCI010000315.1:0-2340 GCA_964530905.1 uncultured bacterium | reverse complement strand
GCGTACGACACCGTCGTCGTCCACACCGGGCGCGACGCGCTCTTTCGTGCCGAGACGGAGACGTTCGAGCTGATCCTGCTCGACCTGAACCTTCCCGACATCGACGGGATCGAGGTGGCCGAGCAGCTCCAAGAGGGCAGCGCGGACATCGTGATGCTCACCGCCCGCAGCGACGTGGCCAGTCGCGTCCGGGGTCTCTACGCCGGGGCGGCGGACTACCTGAGCAAGCCGTTCGAGATGCAGGAGCTCCTGGCCAGGGTGTACGCCCGGCTGCGCACGCGGGCGCGCGCCGGCGTGCTGGCGTGGGGGCCGATCACGCTCTCGGTCCCCGACCGGAGCTGCCTCGTGAACGACGAGGCGCTCGAGCTGTCGGCGCACGAGCACGAGCTGCTCTCGACGATGCTCGCCAGTCAGGGTCGCGTGTTCTCGAAGAGCGATCTCGAGGATCGCCTCTACGCCGGCCGGCTGCCCAGCTCCAACGCGATCGAGGTGCTCGTCTCCAGGCTTCGCAAGAAGCTCGCCAAGGTCGGCGTCGACGACGTCATCGTGACCGTCCGCGGCCTCGGCTACGTGGTGCGAGACGACGGGTCGTGAGCCTGAAGAGGCGGCTGAGCCTCGGCGTCGCGCTGCTCTCGGCGGCGGTCGTGCTGGGGTTCGGAGGCGCGGCGTACGGGCTGTTCGTGCGACAGCAGCAAACGGAGCTCAGGCGCCTGTTGACCGAGGACCTGACGCGCGTCGCGTCGCTGCTGGACCGCCCCGTGCTCGGTGCGTCGTTCGTCGACGCGTCCGCGTCGGGCGTCATCGTGCAGGTCGTCTCCGAAGGGGGGCGCGTCGTGCTGTCCTGGGGCGCGGACGCGCCGCTTCCGTCGGCGTCCGAGCCGGCGATCCGGGAGATCGACGGCCGCCGCTTCCTGATCGCGGGCGCTCCGTGGCGTGGCGGAGGCGGCACGGTTCGCGTGGCGCACGACGTGGAGGGCGCGTTCGCGGCCAGGAGAGGGCTGCTGCGAACGCTGGTCATGGGCGGCACCGTCACGTTCCTCGTCGCGAGCCTGCTGGCGATCCTGGTGGCCCGCCGCGCCGTCGGTCCGCTGGAACGGCTCGCGGCACGCGCGCGCGAGGTCGATCCGTCCGCTCCCGAAGCGATCGACTACGTCGGCCGGAGCGAGGAGATCAGCTCGGTCGTCACCGCCCTGAACGACACCCTGGGCGCGATCCGGGATCGGAAGCGGGACGAGCAGGCGTTCCTTCTCGAGATCGCGCACGAGCTGGCCAGTCCGCTGACCCTGGTGAACTACCACCTGACCGAGCTGCGCGCCGAGCGTCCGGACGAGGAGCGCGTGCGCGCCGCGGCGGACGCGTCGAGGGAGCTGCTTCGAACCTCGCAGGATCTGCTGGTGCTGGCGCGCGGCGAGCTCGAGCGTCCCCTGACGTTCTCCGTCCTGTCGCTGGGCGCCCTGGCGGAGCAGGTCGCGCGCGAGTACCCCGGGATCCGGCTGGTGACCGAGGACGCCGGCGAGATCGTCGCCGACGCCGACCGACTGATGCAGGTCCTCCGCAACCTGGTGAGGAACGCGGTGCAGGCGACCGGCCGAGCCGAGGACGTCGTCGTCGAGGTGCGCTCCGACGGCGACGATCACGTCGCCTGCGTGCGCGACCGAGGTCCGGGCCTGGACCAGGAGGCCGTTCGGCGGGTGTTCGAGCGCGGCTACCGCAGCGGCGCCGGGGTCGGGGTGGGCCTGACGATCTGCAAGGCCCTGGTCGAGCAGCACGGCGGGTCGATCGCCGTGTCGTCCGAGCCGGGTCGCGGAACGCGGTTCGAGGTCCGCTTGCCCAGCCTGGCGTCGCGCCTGGACACGGGCGAGCCGGAGGAGAGGCGATGAGTCGGATCGGACGGGCCCCGGCGCGTCGCCGCCCGGCGCGCCGCCCCGCCCGCCGTCAGGCTGCCGTCAGGATCGCGCGATACGCTCTACCTGGTCGCGCAGCCGCGCGCCGACGACGTACGAAGAGGAGTTCGATGCCGTTTCCGAGTGCACGCCTCGCCCTGATCGCCCTGATCGCCCTGCTCGCGGCGCCGTTCGCGGCGACGGCGTCGGACGGTCCGGTCGCGATCGAGATCCCCACCGATGCGGACATCCTGATCACCGACGGGCGTGGCGTGATCGTGGGTGCCGGCGCGGCGGTCGACGGAGCCACGTTCCGGTTGGCGCTGGTCGAGGGGTTCTCCGGCGTGGCGACGCTGATCTTCGTGCTGGACGACGGATCGTTCGAGGAGATCGAGGTCACGATCGACGAGGGCGGGGTGTCGATCGGCGACCGTCGCCTGGGCGAGCTGGTCTCGGG
>CAZHCI010000314.1:0-2352 GCA_964530905.1 uncultured bacterium | reverse complement strand
GGGCGGACCGTGCTGTGCGCGGGCGACAAGGTCGTGTTCCTGGGCACGACGGAGAGCATCCGCGCGGTCGAGAGGCGCTTCGCGCCCCGCAAGCTGCGCGTCCGCGTCACGATCATCGGGGGCGGCAACGTCGGCTTCATGGTCGCCCAACGTCTTCAGGACGCGCACGCGCGGATCACGATCATCGAGCACGACGAGGCCCGCTGCGAGAAGCTCGCGCAGCTCCTGCCCGGAGCGCTGGTGCTGCTCGGGGACGGGACCGATCTGGAGCTGATGGAGCAGGAGCGCCTGGACGACAGCGACGTGGTCGTCGCGGTCACGGACGACGACGGCAAGAACCTTCTCGCCAGCCTGCTCGCCAAGCAGCTCGGCGTTCCGAAGGTCGTGACGCGCGTGGGCCGCAGCCGCAACCGCCGGCTGTTCGAGCGGGTCGGGATCGACTCTCCCCTTACGCCCAGAACGGCCGCGCTCGCCGAGGTGATGAACTGGCTTCAGCTCGACGAGGTCGACCACCTCGCGACGATCGAGGACCGGGCCGAGGTGATGGAGGCCACCTACCCGTTCCAGGGGCCCGTCGGCAAGGTCCGCGACCTCGGCGCACCGACGGACAGCCTGATCGGCGCGATCATTCGGCGCGACAAGGTGATCATTCCCTCGGGCGAGACGACGATCCAGCACGGCGACCGGCTGTACATCGTGACCACGCCCGACAACGTGGCATCGGTCGAAGCGTGGCTCGAGCGTCAGCGCCACCACGGACCGTGACGTGAGCCGGTCCCGTGCCGGCCGGGGTCGCTTCGCTCCGCGGATCGTGGGCATCGCGCTGCTGGCGGTCGCCGCCGCGATGGTCGCGTTCGCGCTGGGCGCCGTCCTGTCGGGCGAGGCGTGGCGCGGCTTCGTCGTCACCGCCCTCGTCGCGGGGGTGGCCGGTGGCGGCGCGGCAGCGCTGGGACGCGCCGACGGCGAGCCGTCGCGACGCGAGGCGCTGCTCTCCGTGCTGCTGCTGTGGATCACGGTTCCGCTGGTCGGCGCCATCCCGTACGTGATCGACGGTGGCATGCCGGTGATCGACGGCGTGTTCGAGTCGATGAGCGGCTTCACGACGACCGGCGCCACGGTGCTGCGCGACTTCGACTCGTTCGGACGCACCCTGTTCCTGTGGCGAGCGTTCACGCAGTGGGTCGGCGGGATCGGGATCATCGTGTTGTTCATCGCCGTGTTCCCTCAGCTCGCCATCGCGGGACGCCAGCTGTTCTTCGCCGAGGCGCCAGGGCCGACCGAGGACCGGCTCACGCCGCGGCTGCGCAACACCGCCAGCGCGGTGTTGATCGTCTACGCCGGGCTCACCGCGGCGTGCGCCGCGGCGTACGTCCTCGCCGGCATGGGTCCGTACGACGCCGTGGCGCACGCGTTCACCACCCTGGCGGCCGGAGGCTTCAGCCCCGAGGGGCGCTCGTTCGAAGCGTTCGGAGCGCCGGTGCAGTGGGTCGCGATCGTGTTCATGGTCTTCGCCGGAGCCAACTTCGCGCTGCAGTTCCGCGCCCTCGCCGGCCGGCCCGGAACGTTGCTGCGCGACGCGGAGTTCCGCGCCTACCTGGCGATCGCGGGGTTGGGCGCTGCGGCCCTGACGCTGATCCTCGCGCCGATTCACGGCGTCGAAGCGCTGCGCCACGGGCTGTTCCAGAGTCTGTCGATCCTGACGACGACGGGGTACGCGTCGACCGACTTCGGCCTGTGGAGCGAGCCTGCGCAGACGGTCCTCGTGCTGCTGATGTTCGTCGGCGGCAGCGCCGGCAGCGCCGCTGGAGGGATCAAGGTCGTGCGCCTGCTGATCGTCGCGAAGAACACCGCACGCGAGGTCCGCAAGGCGCTCCACCCCCGGGCCGTCCTGCCGGTCCGCGTCGGATCGCGCGCCGTGCCCGAGGAGGTGCTCCGCGCAGTCGCGGCGTTCATCACCCTCTACGTCGCGCTGTTCGTCGTCACCGCGGCCGGACTCGCGCTGATGGGCGCCGACTTCGTGACCGCGTTCAGCGCCGCGATCGCGTGCCTGGGCAACATCGGCCCGGGGCTCGCGGCGGTCGGCCCGATGGCGAACTTCGCCGATCTTCCGACCGGGTCGAAGAGCCTGCTCACGTTCGCGATGTACGCCGGGCGGCTCGAGGTCGTCGCCGTGTTCGTGATCTTCACCGCCGACTGGTGGAAGGTGCCGCGCGGCTGGCGCGCATCGGCGTGGGCCCGCCTGCACGGACGCGCGCCGCGCGGTGCGGGCACGTCGGCGCGCTGAGCCCGAGCGGCCCCCTCCGGACCGGCACGCGTACGGTATGCTCGCGCCGTCACGTCCACAAAGGCGCG
>CAZHCI010000313.1:0-2360 GCA_964530905.1 uncultured bacterium | reverse complement strand
TTCTCGCCCAACTACGCCAGCATGAAGCTGACGAACCTCGACGGTGCCGCAGAAGCGCTGCACGAGCTGGGGCTGACGTGAGCGACGCGACCGTTCCTCGTCCCGCCGCCCTCGCCGGCGTTCACGACCTGCTGGCCGACAAGGTCGCGATCGTCACCGGCGCCGCCAGCGGGATCGGGTTCGCGACCGCGCGACTCTTCGCCCGACAGGGCGCCTCGGTCGCCCTGGCCGACGTCGACGCGCAGGGGGTGGAACGGGCCACCGCGACGCTAGCCGCGGAGGGCCTCGAGGTTCTCGCCGTCGCGTGCGACGTCGCCGTCGAGACGCAGGTCGAGCAGCTGATCAGCGCCACGGTCGAGCGCTTCGGCGGTCTCGACGTGCTGTTCAACAACGCTGGCATCGAGCAGCCCGTGACGCCCACGCACGAGGTGGACGCGGACCTGTTCGCACGCGTGATCGACGTCAACCTCAAGGGAACGTTCTTCGGCTGCAAGCACGCGGTGCCTCGCATGCTCGAACGTGGCGGAGGAACGATCGTCAACAACAGCAGCGTCAGCGCGTTCGCCAACGTCGGCGGAAACGTCGCCTACGCCTCGTCGAAAGGGGCCGTGATGTCGCTCACCCGGGTCCTGGCCCTCGAACACGCCCGGTCCGGAATCCGCGTCAACGCCATCAACCCGGGCGTGATCGACACCGCGATGAACGAGCGCAACCTGAGCCTGGCCGACGACGTCGAAACCGTACGCGCACGGTGGGCCGCCGCGACCCCGCTGGGCCGCATGGCGACACCGGACGAGGTGGCTTGGACGGTCCTCTTCCTGGCATCGCCGATGTCCTCGTTCACCACCGGCGTCGGCCTGCTCGTCGACGGCGGCCGCGTCGCTACCTGAGCCCCGCCTGGGACCCCCCGGCCGGCGTTCCGTACCTAGGAGAACCGCCTTGACAACCCCACGAGTCGACGTCCCGTTCGACCGCTACCACGACTACGCCGCGATGACCGACCACCTGCGCGCGCTCGCAACGGCGTTCCCGAAGCTGATGAAGCTCGAGAGCATCGGGACCACCCACCGAGGCCGGGACATCTGGGCGGTGACGCTCACCAACCCCGACACCGGACCGGAGTCCGACAAGCCGGGCTTCTACCTCGACGCCCAGATCCACGCCGAGGAACATGCGACCAGCGCCGTCGCCCTCTACGCCGTCTGGCACCTGCTGCACGCCTACGGCGAAGACGACGAGGTCACGCGGCTGCTCGACCGGCAAGCGGTGTACGTGCTGCCGCGGATCAATCCGGACGGCGCGGAGTACGCGCTGCAACCGCCCTACGTGCCGTGGTGCGGGAACGGCCGGTACGCGCCCGGCGAAGAGCGCGAGAGCGGACTGATCCCGACCGATCTCGACGGCGACGGCTACATCACGACCATGCGCGTGCCGGATCCGAAAGGCGAATGGAAGAAGAGCGAGCAGGACCCTCGTCTCATGGTCCAGCGAGCGCCGGGCGAGGAGGGCGGCGAATACTACCGCCTCTACCCCGAAGGGCCGATTCGCGACTATGACGGCTGCCACGTCGTCATCGAGAAGCCACGCGACGGGAACCTGAACCGCAACTTCCCCGCCAACTGGTCCAACGTGGAGTACGGCGCCTTCGAGTTGGCGCTCTCCGAGCCCGAGAGCCGGGCCGTCGCGCGCTTCATCCTCGACCGACCCAATATCGCAGGGATGAACGCCTACCACACGCACGGCGGCATCATCCTCCGTCCCTCGATGACGCAGCCCGACGAGTCGATGCCGCCCCGCGATCTCGCGCTGTACGAAGAGATCGGAAAGGTCGGCGAGTCCCTCACCGGCTATCCGACCGTGAGCATCTACGAAGAGTTCACGCCCGACAAGAGCAAGCCGCGCCACGGCGGGCTGATGGACTGGACGTACGAGCAGATGGGCATCGTCTCGTTCGGCACCGAGGTCTGGGACCTGGAGAGCGAGGCGGGCGTCGAGAAAACCGCGTACTACAACCTCCACCCCAGGGACGACGAGACGCAGGCGAAGGTGTTCACGTGGGTGCTCGAGAACGTCGGCGAGCACGGGTTCCGTGACTGGACGCCGTTCGAGCATCCGCAGCTCGGACCGGTCGAGGTGGGTGGCATGGTCTACATCTGGACCTACCGGAACCCGCCACCACCGTTGCTCGAGAAGCTCTGCCACGACAACGTCCGATTCTGCGTTCGGCATGCGCTCGCCGCGCCGCGCCTCGAGATCGACGAGGTCGACGTCCGCCAGCTCGCCGATGGGCTGTACGAAGTTCGGGCCGTGGTTGCCAACCACGGGTACCTGCCCACGAATCTGACGGACGTCGCCCTGGA
>CAZHCI010000312.1:0-2370 GCA_964530905.1 uncultured bacterium | reverse complement strand
TCTCCGAGGGTGAGGACACCGACGAGGTCGTCGACGCGATGGCCGCCGAGTGGATCGAGGCCAACCGGGCGCAGGTCGACGCCTGGCTCGAGGAGGCGCGCGCCGCCGCGAACTGATCCGCCGGTACGCTGGCCTGCCGGTGCGCCGGCACGCCCGCACGCGTGATCGCGTGGCCCGCCCGAGAGGGCGGGCCACGTTGCGTGGGGACGCGAGCCGCTGCGCCGACCGCGGCGGCCCCGCGAGTCGCGATCGTGCCTCGGTCGCGCCCGGGACCTGCGCCCCGGGACGCTTCTCATCCGAACGCGTTAGAATTGGGCCACAAACGGCGCGACCGTGCGGCTTGCTTCCAGGAGAGGCAAGCCGCTTCCTAGCCCGACGTTCCCGGCCCCGAGCGGGGCCCCCTGGAGGCATGCCATGGCCACCCGCACCGTTCGCCTCACCCAAGAGGGTTACGACCGCCTCAAGGCGACCCTCGCGCAGGAGTACGTCCGTCTCGAGGAGGCGACCCGCATCCTGCGTGAGCTGACCGGCTCCAGCGACGACTACGACGACTCCGGGCTGGAGGAGGCGAAGCAGGAGAAGGGTCGCATCGAGAACCGCATCGACGACCTCGAGGACCAGCTCGCCCGCGCCGAGATCATCCACAACACGGACCACGGCCGGGTCGAACTCGGCGACCGCGTCCTGCTGCGGGACGAGGCCACGTCGGCCGAGATGCGGGTCCAGGTCGTGTCGCCGATCGAGGCGGGCGTGCTCGAGGGCGACGTGCCCAAGGTCTCGGACGAGTCGCCGCTCGGGCGCGCGATCATCGGGCGGAACGTCGGCGAGACGGCGGAGGTCACCATCGGCGCCAACGCCAAGCGCTACACGATCGTCGAGGTCAACGAGCCGCAGGTCGACTAGGCCGGTCCGCCCTTCGCCACCTCGGGGCGTTCGGTGACCGCCTTTAGCGCCGTCGTCTCGTCGAGCACGCCCAGCAGCCGCTCGTTCCGGCCCACGACCGTCACCGGTCCGCCCAGATCGGCGATCAGCGCCAGCGCCTCACCGAGCGTGGCACTCGCGTCGATCCGGCCGCGTGCCGCGTCGGTCGCCGTGCCCGCCGCGGCGGGCGGCGCGAACCTCAGCGCGTCGCGGGCTCGCAGCACCCGGGTGCGGTCCACGTTCTCCACGAACGCCCGCACGTAATCGTCGGCGGGGTGCGTGACGATCTCCACCGGTGTTCCTACCTGCACCACGTAGCCGTCCTTGAGCATGGCCACCCGGTCGCCGAGTCGTAGGGCCTCGTCGAGGTCGTGGGTGATGAAGACGATCGTCTTGCTCAGTTCCTGCTGCAACCGGACGAGTTCCCCCTGCATCTCCCGGCGGATCAAAGGATCCAGCGCGCTGAACGCCTCGTCCATCAGCAGCACCTCGGGGTTGGTGCACAGCGCCCGCGCCAGGCCGACGCGCTGCTGCATGCCCCCCGAGAGCTCGCGCGGGAGGGCCTGCTCGTACCCCGCGAGGCCGACCCGCTCGATCCAGGCGCTGGCCCGCTCCCGTCGCTCCGCCAGGCTGACGCCCTGCACGCGCAGGCCGAAGGTGACGTTGGCGAGGACCGTTCGGTGGGGCAGCAGGCCGAAGCGCTGGAAGACCATCCCCATCTTGTGGCGACGCATGTCGCGCAGGGCGCGCGGGCCGAGCGCCAGGACGTCCTCACCGTCGAGGCGCACGTGCCCGGTGGTCGGTTCGATCAGTCGGTTGAGGCAGCGCACGAGCGTCGACTTGCCGCTGCCGGAGAGCCCCATGACGACGAAGGTCTCGCCGCGCTCGACCCGCAGGCTGATGTCCCGCAGCCCGACGGTGTGACCGGTACGCGCGAGGATGTCGTCCTTGGAGACGCCCTCGCGCAGCAGCGGGACGATCGACTTCGGGTCGTGACCGAACACCTTGGACAGGTCCTCGACCTCGATGTGGATCTCCGCGCCGTCGGGGGCGGCCTCCTGGGAGGGGATCGTCATGTGTGTCAGCGCCCCTTCACGGTGGGGTCCCAGCGGCGGCTGTAGCCGGCCGTGATGCGGTCCATGATGATCGCCACGAACACGATGGCGAGACCGGCCTCGAGCCCCAGCCCGACGTTGCCGCGTTGCAGGCCGCGCAGTACCTCCTGGCCGAGTCCGCGGGCGCCGATCATCGAGGCCAGGACCACCATCGCGAGGGCCATCATGATCGTCTGGTTGACGCCGGCCATGATCGTCGGCAGCGCCAGGGGCAGCCGCACCCAGGCGAGCGTCTGGCGCTCCGAGGCGCCGAAGGCCTGGGCGGCCTCCAGCACCTCGGCGTCCACCAGCCGCAGACCGAGGTCGGTGAGGCGGATGATGGGCGGCACGGCGT
>CAZHCI010000311.1:1267-2390 GCA_964530905.1 uncultured bacterium | reverse complement strand
GTGAACACCGCGAAGCCGAGCACCGACGCGTAGTCGAGGCTCAGGGCCGCGCGCGCCGCCCACTGGCCCAGGCCGGGGTAGTTGAAGATCGTCTCCGTGATGACCACGCCGTTGATCAGTTGGATGAGCACGAAGCCCGAGAGCGTGATGACGGGGATCAACGCGTTCCGGCGGGCATGCTTCTGGTTCACGACGGACTGCGGCAGCCCCTTGGCCTTGGCCGTTCGCACGTAGTCCTCGGTCAGGGCGTCCAGGAGCGACGACCGCATGACCCGCATGATCTGGGCCGATTGGACCGTCGCGAGCGTGATGACCGGCAGCACCAGATGCCGGAGCGCGTCGAGCGCGATGTCGAAGCGTCCGTTGAGCACGGCGTCCAGGGTGAGGAACCCGGTGAAGTCGCGGAAGTCACCCGATGCCATCTGGATGGCGAACTCCGTGGATATTCGGCCCGGCTGGAACCAGCCCAGCAGGCCATAGAAGATCACCAATAGCCAGATGCCCATGACGAAGGTGGGGATCGACCAGCCGAAGATCGACAGCACACGGACCACCTGATCGATCGGGCCATCGCGGTTCAGCGCCGCCGCAGTCCCGAACCAGATTCCGACGCCGATGACGGGCAGGATCGCCAAGAAAGCGAGCTCGGCGGTCGTGGGGAGGCGCTTCTTCAGGGTGGTGAGCACGGGCTCGTTGGTCGTGCGTGAGTAGCCGAGGTCCCCGTTCGCCAGCCGTCCGATCCAGAAGCCGTACTGCACGTACCACGGCTCATCGAGGCGGTACTGGCGGATGATCTCGGGGATCTGGTTCGCCTGGTTCTCGCTGCGGATGTACGCGGCCGCACGCTGGGCCGGCGTCAACAACTGCATGAGCAAGACGATGATGACGGTGACGCCGAAGAAGACGAGGGGCAACATGAGGATGCGGCGCAAGATGAACGTGAACAACCGGAATCCTCCGATGGACGCGCGGATAGGGGCGCGGGGGCGAGCGGTCGGCGACCGCTGCGAGGTCAGATACCTGACACGGGATCATCACCGAACGGCGGGAGGTGGGACGGATGCGGGAAGGCCCGCATCCGTCCCCGTCGAGGTCCTCAGTTCTTGCTGATGTCCTTCCAGAG
>CAZHCI010000311.1:0-1257 GCA_964530905.1 uncultured bacterium | reverse complement strand
GGGGCTTGTGGGCGGCCACCGCGGCTTGTTATTATACCTCACCGGTTAACACCCCCCACGGGGGGGTGGGGCGGGTGGCGGTATGCCCCCCGCCCGTCCCCGTCGAGGTCCTCAGTTCTTGCTGATGTCCTTCCAGAGGAACTCGTCGCTGCGCATGGGGTTGAAGTAGACCCCGGAGATCTTGTCGCTCGTGACGATGAACTCGGTCTGGACCGGGTAGACGATCAGGGGGGCGAGGTCGTGATGGAGCACGCCGATCTCGCGGTAGAGGAACGCGCGGACCTCCTGGTCGAGGAGGATGTCGGCCTCGTCGATGATCGCCTACATCTCGGGCAGGTCGATCGAGGTGCGGGCGGAGTAGAAGCCGTCGTTGTCGTAGAAGGTGTTGATGAAGTTGCGAGCGTCGGCGTAGTCGGCGCACCAACCGAGCGCGAACAGCGGGACCTTCTTCTCGGCCGTGCGGGCGAGGAAGTCCGGCCACGGGATGCTGCGCACGTTCATCTTGAAATTCGGGTTCAGGAACTCGACGTTGTCCTTGATGATGTTCAGCAGCGTCTCGCGGATCGTGTTCCCAGCGTTGTAGAGCGCCGTGAACTCGAAGCCGGTCTCCCAGACCTCGCCGTCGAACGCCAGCCGCATGAACTGCTCGGCCATCTCGAGGTCGAGCGTGCGGATGGGCACGTCGGCGTTGTAGCCGGGGAAGGTGCTCGGGAGGCCCATCGTCAGCGCGGCGCCGGCGCCCTGGTACACCTGGGCGATGAACTGCTCCTGATCGAAGAGGTGCGCGAACGCCCGGCGCACGTTGACGTCGGCGAAGAAGTCCGAAGGGATGCCGTTGCCGTCGAGCTGACCCGAGCCGACGTCGACGTTGTCGTTCGTGTCGATGTCGAAGTTGAAGAAGCCGGCCGAGACGCACGTGGACGCCCAGTCGGGCTCTTCGTGGATCACGACGCCAGGGGTGCCGCGGACCTGCACGAGGGTCGCTCGCTGGGGGATGTAGACGCGGTCGACGTCACCCTGCTGCAGGGCCAGGATGCGCGTCGCTTCCTCGTCCACGTAGTTGTAGACGACGTTCTCGATCTGGGCCTGTCCGCCCCAGTAGTCGTCGAAGCGGGTGGCGATCAGGGTCGCGTCGCCCCACTCGACGAGCTGGTACGCGCCCGTGCCGGAGACGTTACGGTGCAAGAAGCCCTCGGTCAGGTCGCGGCCGATCCACTCGGTCCACGTGGCCTCGCTGCCGTCCCACTCGCCGTTCTC
>CAZHCI010000310.1:0-2395 GCA_964530905.1 uncultured bacterium | reverse complement strand
GGGGGGGGTCTGATCTGCCTCGGCCGCACCCCCCACCCACTCCCCCCCCCACCCCCCCCCCCCCCCCACCCCCGCGACCAGTGCGGGACGATGCGCCTACGAGGCTCCACGTGCTCGTGCGCACGCCGGAGCAGCTCGATGCGGTGCTCGCGGCACACGCCGACGGCTTGAGCCTCGAGAGCGTCACGCTCGACTACTTGGAACTTTATGGATTGCGCCCGTCGGTCGAGCGCGTGCGGGCGGCGGGGATGCGCGTCCGGGTGGCGAGCCCGCGGGTGCTGAAGCCGGCCGAACAGAACGTCGTGCGCTTCCTGGTCGACCTGGGCGCCGAGATCGTGGTGCGGTCGGCCGGGCTGCTGCGCGACCTGGCCGCGCTGCCGGTGGACGCGCGCCCGCGGCTCACGGGCGACTTCTCGCTGAACGCGGCGAACGCGTTGAGCGCGCGGGCGTTCCTGGACGCCGGATGCGACGCGCTGACGCCCGCCTACGACCTCGACGCCGAGCAGGTGGTCGGCCTGGCGGGGGCGGTCGACCCGCGGCGGCTCGAGGTCGTCGTGCACCACCACCTGCCGGTCTTCCACACCGAGCACTGCGTGTTCTGTCGCTTCCTCTCCGACGGCCACGACCACACGGACTGCGGCCACCCGTGCGAGACGCACCGCGTGGCGCTGCGCGACGACCACGGTCGGTTGCACCCGGTGCTGGCCGACGTCGGCTGCCGCAACACGGTCTTCGGCGCCGAGGCGCAGAGCGCGGCCCGGCACTGGCCGCGCTGGCGCGCCGCCGGCCTGCGCGACGCCCGGGTGGAGTTCGTCCACGCCGCGCGCGGTGAGGTGGCCGAGGTGCTGCGCGCGTGGCGCGCCGCCCTCGACGGGGCGTCGGCGCCGGCCGCGCTCGAGGCGCGCCTGCGGGCCGCCGTGCCGCCCGGCGTCACCGAGGGGAGCTACTTCGTGCCGCGGCCTGGGATGCGCGAGCTGCCGGTGTTGTGACGCCTGCGGGACGGGGCGGCGAGGCATCGGTCGTCGGTGTTGCACCAGACGGTGCAAACGCTCCTCTCGATGCCTCGCCGCCCCCGCGCGCTCAGCCGCCGCTCGCCGCCGCCAGCGACTGCTCGAAGTCCTCGACGAGGTCGTCGACGTGCTCGAGGCCGGTCGCCACGCGGATCAGGCCCGGCGCGACGCCGGCGGCGCGGAGGGCGGCGTCGTCGAGCTGCGCGTGCGTGGTGCTCGCCGGGTGCGTCACGCTGGTCTTGGCGTCGCCCAGGTTGACGAGCCGGCTCGCGAGCCGCAGCGCGTCCAGGAAGCGCTTCCCGGCGGCGACGCCGCCCTCGAGCTCGAAGGTGAACACCCCACCCGCACCGCGCGGCCAGTCGCGCTGCGCGCGCTCGTGGTCGGGGTGGTCCGGGAGGTCGGGGTGGTTGACGTGGTGCACGCCGGGCTGCGCTGCGAACCAGGCCGCCAGCGCCCGGGTGGTGGCGACCTGCCGGTCGGCGCGCAGCGAGAGCGTCTCGAGGCCCTGCAGGTGCAGCCAGGCGTTGTGGGGCGAGAGGGCCGGTCCGAGGTCGCGGAGGCCCTCCACCCGTGCGCGGATCGCGAAGGCGACGTTGCCGAAGGGGCCGGCGGGGCCGAACGTCTCCCAGAAGACGAGGCCGCCGTACGAGGCGCTGGGTTCCGTGAACCCCGGGTAGCGGCCGTTGCCCCAGTCCATCGTGCCGGCGTCGACGATGACGCCTCCGACGCCGGTCCCGTGCCCGTTGATCCACTTGGTCGCCGAGTGCAGGACGACGTCCGCGCCGTGC
Source organism: uncultured bacterium (assembly GCA_964530905.1). Classification (GTDB taxonomy): domain Bacteria; phylum Deinococcota; class Deinococci; order Deinococcales; family Trueperaceae; genus SLSQ01. The sequence continues at coordinate 597 of CAZHCI010000310.1, read as the reverse complement.
TCGATCGGGCGGTAGAGGTAGCCGCCCATCCCACCGGTGTTGTCGACGAACACCGCCACCCCGCGCGCGTGCGCGGCGTCGGCGATCCCCCGGAGGTCGGCGAGGCGCAGCGACGGGTTGGGGATCGACTCGACGTACACCGCGCGGGTGCGGTCGTCGATCAGGGCGTCGAAGCCCTCCGGTGAGGCGTCGGAGCCGGTGAAGCGCACCTCGATGCCGAGCCGCGGCAGGGTGACGCGGAAGAGGTTGGCGGTGCCGCCGTAGAGGTGCGGGCTGGCGACGACGTTGTCGCCCGCCTGGGCGACCGTCGCGATCGCCAGGAACTCGGCGGCGTGCCCCGAGGCGACGGCCAGGCCCATCGCGCCGCCCTCGAGGGCGGCGACGCGCTTCTCCAGGACGTCGTTGGTGGGGTTCATGATGCGGCTGTAGATGTTGCCGAACTCCTGCAGCGCGAACAGCCGCGCGGCATGGTCCGCGTCGTCGAACGCGTAGGCGGTCGTCTGGTAGATCGGGACGGCGACGGACTTGGTGGTGCCTTCGGGTTCGTAGCCGGCGTGGATTTGGAGGGTTTCGAAGTGGGGCATGGGGATCTCCTTC
>CAZHCI010000309.1:2072-2399 GCA_964530905.1 uncultured bacterium | reverse complement strand
ACGGGGGCCGGCGTCAAGGTCGGCATCATCGACACCGGCATCCTCTGGTCGCACCCCGAGTTCGGGGGCCAGATCCCCTTCGGCTTCGACTTCGTGGGCGACGCCTACGACGCGGGCGACCCCGCCAACGACGTGCCCGTGCCCTTCCCGGGTGAAGGCACGCGTGAGAACGGCGGCGATTGCAACGGCCACGGCACCCACGTGGCGGGCATCGTCGGCGCCGGCGGGACCGAGGTCACCGGCGGCGCGCCCGGCGTCGAGCACGCCGCCGACCCCGGCTTCGGCTGGGCGGGCGCGTGGGACTCCGACGTCAAACAGGCCGCCCAC
>CAZHCI010000309.1:0-2062 GCA_964530905.1 uncultured bacterium | reverse complement strand
CCCGACGGGCGACGGTGATCCGGAGCGCGTTCGGGCGTCGCGCCCGGCGTCGAGCTCGCCGCCTACCGCGTCTTCGGCTGCTCGGGCTCGTCGAACTCCGACGTCATCCTGGCCGCCATCGAGCAGGCCTTCGCCGACGGCATGGACGTCGTCAACCTCAGCCTCGGCAGCGCCAACGGCTGGCCGCAGGACTTCCTGTCCGAGGCCCTCGGCCGCATGCTCGAGGTCGACATGATCCCCGTCGCCTCGGCCGGTAACAACGGCGCCAACGGCCTCTACACGATCGGTGCCCCCGGCGCCGGCGCCGACGTCGTCACCGTCGCATCCTTCGACAACACCGTCGCGATCGCCAACCTCATGGTCGTCGAGGGCAACGACATCGGCTACAACGTCCTGTCCTTCTCGGCCATCCCGCCCACCGAGGGCACCAGCCCCGAGATCGTCTACCTCGGCCGGGCCTGCGACGCGGACCCGCTGCCCGAGGGCGTCGACGCCAGCGACAAGGTCGCGCTCGTCACCCGCGGCGAGTGCGCCTTCTCGGAGAAGTACCTGCGCGCGGTCGATGCCGGCGCCGTCGGGGTCATCATCGAGAACAACGCTCCCGGCAACTTCTTCGGCACCCTCGGCGAGGCGCTCGGCGACCCCTGGGCCATCAGCGTCTCCGGTACCAGCGGCGGCATCATCAAGGACCTGATCGACGCCGCGGCGGCGCCCGTCATCACCTGGACCGACCAGGAGATCGCCGAGGAGAACCCGACCGCCGACCTCGTCTCCAACTTCAGCTCCTACGGCCTGGCGCCCGACCTCAGCCTCAAGCCCGACCTCGGCGCGCCCGGCGGCCTCATCAACTCGACGTACATCGAGGGCGCCGACATCGGCGTCGCCGGCAGCCCCACCTACGCCGTGCTGAGCGGTACCTCGATGGCCAGCCCGCACGTGGCCGGCGCCATCGCGCTGTTCCTCGAGGCGCGCCCCGAGGTCCCGCGCAGCCGCGTGCGCGACATGCTGATGAACACCGCCCAGTTCCGGGCCTGGAACCTCGCCCCGGCATCGGGCCTGGTCGACAGCGTCCACCGCCAGGGCGCAGGCATGCTGCGCATCGACGCCGCCGTCCTCAACGAGACCTACGCGCTCCCCGCCAAGCTCGCCCTCGGCGAGGCCGCCTCCGGGCCGTACGTCGGCGTCATGACGCTGCACAACGACACCGAGGCGTCCATCACGTACGGCCTCTCGCAGGGCGAGGCCTTCGACGTCTTCCCGGTCGCGACCTTCGGCGACAGCTACGCCCCGAGCTTCGCCGTCGCGCCGCCGACCGTCGAGTACTACGCGTTGCGCCAGAGCAGCCTCTACGAGCGCATCGACGAGATCACGGTGCCCGCGGGCGGCACGGCGTCGTTCCAGGTGCGCGTGCTCCCCGACCCGACGTGGCCCGACACGCTGATCTACGGCACCTACCTCGTGTTCCTGCCCCTGGACTCGCTGGACGCGCCGCCCCTGCTGGTTCCCGCTGCCGGCGTCGCCGGCGACTACCAGAACGTCCCCGTCTACTGGCTGCCGCCCTCCACGGCCGGCATCTACGGCGGCGACCTGTTCCTGCTCCCCGAGGACTGGGTCTTCTCCATGCGCGATGGCGACGTCCCCGGCTTCATCTTCGGCCTGTCGCACGGCGTCGAGCGCGCGTTCGCCGAGATCGTCCCGCAGGGCGAACGCGCCTGGATCGGCCCTCAGCCCGGTTTCGAGGTCGACCTCCTGCGGAAGAACGACGACGGCTTCGTCAACTTCTTCGGCTTCGGCGACCTCGACGCGACCGCGCTCCCCAACGGGGCGTACACGATCCGCTTCACCGCCCTCAAGGCGGGCGGCGACCCGACCAACCCCGCCCACCTGGAGGTCTCCGAGACCGACACCTTCGTCATCGACCGCTTCGCCTTGCTGGACTGAGGCCCTGGACGCGGCCACGCGGCCGCGACGCGCAATCGAGGGGAGGCCCGCCGACCATGGCGGGCCTCCCCTTCGTGGGCGGCCGGCGCGCCGGGGACGCGGGGGACGCGGCCGGCGGATG
>CAZHCI010000308.1:0-2406 GCA_964530905.1 uncultured bacterium | reverse complement strand
ACTTCGCCCTCGGCGGGCACCACGTGCAGTTCAACGTCGTCGATGCCGCCGTGTTGCGCGCGGCGCAGCTGCGGCCCGAGGAGCACCGCGGCCTGCTCGTGCGGGTCGCCGGCTACAGCGACTTCTTCTGCGACCTCGGGTGCGAGCTGCAGGACGAGATCATCGCGCGGACGGAGCACGCCGGGGCATGAGCGCCAGGTTCCTGCACCGCATGAGGTTGGCCGCGGAGCGCCCCGCGGCGCCCGTCCCGGGCGGCGTCGTCGTGCGCCCCTACGCGCCCGACCGCGACCACACGCCGATCCCCGCCGTCTTCGCCGCCGCTTTTGGGGCGCCGCCGTGGCCGGGCGACTGGGACCGCTTCCCCGAGTTCGACCCGCACGGGGTCTTCGTCGCCGAGACGCTCGCGACCGGCGAGGCGATCGGCTTCGTGATCTGCTTCCGCCGCGCCGGCTTCGGCTACGTCAGCGTGCTCGGGGTCGTTCCCGGCTGGCGCCGTCGCGGCGTCGCATGCGCGCTGCTGCGGTCGGCGGTCGGCTACCTGCACTCGCTCGGGCTGGTCGAGGTCGAGGTCGACGCCTTCACCGACGCCGATCCCGCCGTGTCGCTCTACCGGGCCTTCGGCTTCGAGGTGCTCCGCACGTACGAGGACCCGCAGCCCAGCGACGACGCCGCCACTCGCTCGCCCGAGGGGGCGGGGTCCGACGGAGGGCAGGGAGCCTGACCGCATGATCGTCCGCCCCGAGCTCGTGTCCGACCGCGACGCCGTCCGCCGCGTCCACGCCACCGCCTTCACCACGCCGGAGGAGGCCGACCTGGTCGACGCCCTGCGCGCCGGCGCCGATCCGCTGGTGTCGCTCGTGGCGGAGGAGGCCGGCGACGTCGTCGGCCACGTGATGTTCTCGCCGGTCACGCTGCCCGACCATCCCGAATTGCGGCTCATGGGCCTGGCGCCGCTGGCCGTCGTGCCGGCGCGCCAGCGCACGGGTGTCGGCGGCGCGCTGACACGGGCGGGCCTCGAGCGCTGCCGGGAGATCGGCGTGGGGGCCGTGGTCGTGCTCGGGCATCCCGCCTACTATCCGAGGTTCGGCTTCGTCCGCGCCGACGCCTACGGCATCGGCTGCCCCTTCGACGCTCCGGCGGAGGCCTGGATGGTCGCCGAACTCGAGACCGGGTACCTGAGCGGCGCCGCCGGTACGGCCCGCTGGCACGCCGCCTTCGACGGCCTCTGAAGACGTCGCATCGTGCCGCGGCACCCGCCGTCTCGGCCCCTGCGCCCAGCCGTTACGATGCGCCGGTGACCTCGCCGCTCGCTGCGCCGCTCACGCTCCCGTGCGGCGCCGTCCTCCCCAACCGCATCGCCAAGGCCGCGATGACCGAGGCCCTCGGCGACCTCCGCGACGACGCCACGCCCGCGCTCGAGCGGCTCTACCGCAGGTGGTCCGACGGCGGCGCCGGGCTGCTGATCAGCGGCCACGTCATGGTCGACCGCCGCTTCCTCGAGCAGGCGGGCAACGTCGTCCTCGACCACGAGACCGACGAGACGAAGCTGCGCGCCTGGGTCGCGGCCGGCACCCATGGCGGCAACCACCTCTGGGCCCAACTCAACCACCCCGGTCGGCAGACCACCCGCTTCCACAGCGACCGGCCCGTGGCGCCGTCGGCCGTCACGCTCCCGGTCCGCGGGTTCTTCGCGCGACCCCGCGCGCTCGAGGAGTCCGAGATCGGCGAGCTGATCGCGGCCTTCGCGCGGTCCGCCGGGATCGCTCGGCGCGCGGGCTTCACCGGCGTGCAGGTGCACGCGGCCCACGGCTACCTGATCAGCCAGTTCCTGTCGCCGCGCAGCAACCGCCGCAGCGACGCCTGGGGCGGGTCGCTCGAGCGCCGCGCGCGCTTCCTGCTCGAGGTCGTGCGCGCCGTCCGCGCGGCGGTGGGCCCCGGCTACCCCGTCGCCGTCAAGCTGAACTCGTCCGACTTCCAGCGCGGCGGCTTCGAGCACGACGACGCCGTCGAGGTCGCCCGCATGCTGGCGGCCGAGGGCATCGACCTGCTCGAGATCAGCGGGGGCACGTATGAACGTGTCGCCTTCGCGGGGCAGAGACGGGTCGGCGCTGGCGGGCAACGCGGGCGCGCGCACGATCCCCGTGCCGCGGCGACCCGCGCCCGTGAGGCCTACTTCCTCGAGTACGCCCACGCGATCCGCGCCGCCACGCCTGGCGTGCCGCTGATGGTGTCGGGCGGCTTCCGGACGCCCGCGTTCATGGCCGAGGTCGTGGGCGCCGGGGAGGCGGACGTGCTGGGCATCGCGCGACCGTTCTGCGTCGAGCCAGGGTTTCCCGCGCGGCTGCTGGCGGGCTCGCCCGACCCGCTGCCCAGCCTCGAGGAGCGCATCCGCATCGGGCGCGGCTG
>CAZHCI010000307.1:0-2435 GCA_964530905.1 uncultured bacterium | reverse complement strand
CGCTGGCCGCCTCGCGCCCGGCCGGCGAGGAGGCCGAGCGCCTGGTCGAGCACGCCGTCGCCCGGTCGCGCGGCGATCACCGGACGCTGCTCGCGCTCAGCCGCGGGGACGACGTCGCGGCCTACCGGGCCGCGCGCGACCTGGCCGAGGACGCCGCGATCGATCCCGAGACCCGCGCCGAGGCGACCCAGCGCGTGCTGGCGCTGCGGATCGACGAGCCGCTCGCGCGGCGCGAGCTGACCGAGCTCCACCTCGCGCTGGGCCGGGCGTCCGAGGCCGCAGGCCTGTCGGGGCAGGCGATCGCGGCGTACCGGGAGGCGCTGCCCGACCCTCGGGCCCGAGCTGCGCTCGAGGATGCGATCGACGACCCGTACGTCCTCGCGAACACCTACCTGCAAGGTCGGCTGTACCAGCCCGCCCTGGACGCCCTGACGGGGCTGTCGGCCCCGTCGATCGAGGCGCCGGCGCTGCGCGCGCTGGGGCGACACGACGAGGCGCTGGACGCCTACCGCGCCTGGCTCGATCAGGTGCCCGGCCACACGGGTGCGCGCTTCGGCGTGGCCTGGTCGCACTGGCACCTCGGCGACCTCGACGCCGCAGAGGCCGCCTTCGGCGCCCTGGGCGGCTCGCAGGCTCTCTACGGCCGCGCGCTGATCGCGAACCGGCGCGGCGACCGGACCGAGGCGGTGCGGCTGTTGCGGGCCACCGGCGAGCCGGCCCGGCTGTGGCTCGCGACGAGCCTGTTGGAGACGGACGAGCGGTGGACCGAGGCGGCCGAGCTCTACCTGACGCTCGCGGCGGGCGACTCCGTGTACGCCGACGACGCCGCCTGGCGGGCCCGGGTGCTGGCGCAGCGGACCGGCGACAGCGACCTGTTCGCGCGCGCCGAGCGAGCCGTCCCGCCGGGAAGCTTCTTCTCGCTGCGGCTGGGGGACGGGGCCGGCGCTCCGCGGCTGCCGACCCACGACGACCTTCCCGACGTCCGGCCCGAGGCGCTGGCGACGGCCGGCTGGCTGGCGGAGAGCGGCGACGCCGAGGGGGCGCGGCTGGTGTTGGCGTTCGCCCTACGGGCCACCTCGGACGAAGCCGAGATCGCCGCTCTGGGCGAGGCGCTGCAGGCGCTGGGCGAGTACCGCGTTCCCCAGCGCGCCGCCGCGGCGCTGCTGAGCGAAGGCAGCGACCAGCTGCGTACCTGGCGACTGGCGTACCCCGAGGCGTGGCCCGACGTGGTCAGAGTGGAGGCCAAACGCGCCGACGTCGATCCGCACCTGGTGTGGGCCGTGATGCGGCGAGAGTCGGCGTTCTATCCAGGCGCGATCTCCCGTTCGGGCGCGCAAGGGCTGATGCAGGTGATGCCGACGACCTGGGACTGGATCGCGGAGCTGCAGGACGAGGGCCCGGCCGACCCGTTCGAGATCGAGGACAACATCCGCTACGGCGTGCACTACCTCGGCTGGCTGCAGTCCTACTTCTCCGGCGACGAAGAGCTCGTCGTCCCCAGCTACAACCGCGGCCAAGGCTACATCGGCCGCCTGTACGACAGCGCCGAGGTGCGCCGCGACAAGGACGACCTCTACCGCGCCATCGACGCGCTCGAGACGCGGGAGTACCTTCAGAACGTGTTCGTCACGCGCTGGATCTACGATCGCCTGGTCGAGCTCGACGCCACGCTCGCGAGCCGCTGAACGCGTCCCGTCGGATCCGGCCCCCGTCCGCTGTCGGAGATTGCCCCACGTCCGGGCCGGGACGCCGAACGTACGCTTGCGACAGCGACTACCAGCCTGCCGGGGGACGGGAGGCCGGATGCGAACGACGTTCAAGACCGTCGACGGCAACGAGGCCGTGGCCCGAGTGGCCTACGCCCTCAACGAAGTCGTCGCCATCTACCCGATCACCCCTTCCTCGCCGATGGGCGAGCTGGCGGACGCATGGGCGCAACAGGAGAAAGCGAACCTGTTCGGCTCCGTGCCCGTCGTGCAGGAGATGCAGGCCGAGGGCGGCGCCGCGGGCGCCGTGCACGGCTCGCTCCAAGCGGGTGCCTTGACGACCACCTTCACGGCCAGCCAAGGGCTGCTGTTGATGGTCCCGAACCTCTACAAGATCGCCGGCGAGCTCACCCCCGCCGTGATCCACGTCGCAGCCAGATCGGTCGCCACGCACGCCCTGTCGATCTTCGGCGACCACTCCGACGTGATGGCCGCCCGCCAGACCGGCATGGCGATGCTGTTCGCCGCCTCGGTGCAGGAGGCGCACGACTTCGCGCTGATCGCCCAGGCCGCCACCCTGCGCGGCCGGATTCCGTTCGTTCACGTCATGGACGGCTTCCGAACCTCGCACGAGGTGCACCGGATCGAGCTCGTCGACGACGACGTGCTGCACGCCTTGATCGACGAGGCCGACATTCGCGACTTCCGCGCACGGGCGCTGTCGCCGGC
>CAZHCI010000306.1:0-2443 GCA_964530905.1 uncultured bacterium | reverse complement strand
AGCGAGGTGCGGTCCAGCACGCCCAGGATCGCCTTCTTCACGTCCAGCATGGTGCGCCGCACCTCGCAGTCCGCCTCGTCGGCGCAGTCGGGGCACGGCGCGTAGTAGCGCTTGGACACGCACGGGATCGGCGCCAGCGGCCCCTCGAAGATGCGGATCACCGCGCCCAGCTGGATCTGTTCCGGCGGCCGGGCCAGCCAGTAGCCGCCGCCGCGGCCCTTGCGGCTCTGCAGGTAGCCGTGCCGCTTCAGGTCGGCCAGGATGCTCTCGAGGAACTTGCGGGGGATCGTCTCGCCCTCGGCGATGCGGGCGCCCAGCTCCGGCGTCGGCTGGGCGCCGTCCACCGGATAGGCCCGCGCCAGGTGCGCCAGCGCCTTGAGCGCGTACTTCGCTTTCTGGGTCAGGGCGATCATGCGGTGTCCACGATACCCGGGCGGATGATCTTCCATCGTCCCATAGGTTTGGTAGGTTGACGGACGTGACCGCTCCGACCCTCGCCACCGACCGAACCGTGTCCGACGTCGCCCGCCTGTGCGAGCGCGCCGGCCACGCGATCCTCGAGATCTACCAGGACCCCGCCGCCTTCGGCGTGGAGCGCAAGGACGACGGCTCGCCGCTGACGCGCGCCGACCTGGCCGCGCACCGGGTCCTGGTGGACGGCCTCCGCTCGCTGACGCCGGACGTCCCGGTCCTCTCCGAAGAGTCGGGCGACGTGCCGTACGAGGTGCGCGCCGCCTGGACGCGGTACTGGCTGGTCGACCCGCTGGACGGCACGAAGGAGTTCGTGAAGCGCAACGGCGAGTTCACCGTGAACGTCGCGCTGATCGAGGTGCGGGACGGCGCCGGGGTTCCCGTCGCCGGCGTGGTGCACGTCCCGGTGACCGGAACGACGTACGCCGGCGGCGAGGGCTTGGGCGCGTGGCGTCAGGAGGCCGGCGTCCGCGAGGCGATCTCGACCCGGCCCCCCGCCGACGGACCGGTCCGCGTCGTCGCCAGCCGCTCCCACGGCAACCCGGCCACCGACGCGTTCATCGCCGGGCTCGAGACCCGCTTCGGCCAGGTCGACACCACGACCAGCGGCAGCTCGCTGAAGCTGTGCCGCGTCGCGGAGGGCGCCGCGCACTACTACCCCCGCGTCGCCCCCACGATGGAGTGGGACACCGCCGCGGCGCACGCGGTCGTCACCGCGGCGGGCGGCGTCGTCTGGCGCTACGGCACGCGCCAGCCGCTCCGCTACGCGAAACGCGACCTGCTGAACCCGCACTTCCTGGTCGCCTTCGCGGGCGACGCGCCGCTGCCGGACGGCTACCTGCAGGACGACCCGTCGGCCCCCGACCCCGCCGAGGAGACGCCGTGACCCAGCGACACGCCGCACAAAACGATCCGCAAAGCGCAGACGCCCGCCTGACCCACCTGAAGCAGCTCGAGGCCGAGTCGATCCACATCCTGCGCGAGGTCGCCGCCGAGTTCGACCGGCCGGTGATGCTCTACTCGATCGGCAAGGACAGCAGCGTGATGCTGCACCTGGCGCTGAAGGCGTTCTACCCGGGCACGCCGCCGTTCCCGCTGATGCACGTCGACACCACCTGGAAGTTCCGGGAGATGATCGCGTTCCGCGACCGCCGCGCCCAGGAGGTCGGCATGGAGCTGATCGTGAACGTCAACGAGGAAGGCGTCCGCCAGGGCATCGGTCCGTTCACGCACGGCAGCCAGGTGCACACCGACGTGATGAAGACGCAGAGCCTGAAGCAGGCGCTCACGAAGCACGGCTTCGACGCCGCGTTCGGCGGCGCGCGCCGGGACGAGGAGAAGAGCCGCGCCAAGGAGCGCGTCTACAGCTTCCGCGACCGCAACCACGCCTGGGACCCCAAGAACCAGCGCCCCGAGCTGTGGAGCCTCTACAACGGCAAGCACAAGAAGGGCGAGTCGATCCGCGTCTTCCCCCTCTCGAACTGGACCGAGCTGGACGTGTGGCAGTACATCTGGCTCGAGGAGATCCCGATCGTGCCGCTGTACTTCGCGAAGGAGCGGCCGGTCGTCCAGCGCGACGGCACGCTGATCATGGTGGACGACGACCGCATGCCGGTGGAGCCGGGCGAGGAGCCGGCCGTGGAGAAGGTGCGCTTCCGCACGCTGGGCTGCTACCCGCTGACCGGCGCGGTCCGGAGCGAGGCGGACACGCTGCCCAAGATCATCCAGGAGATGCTGCTGACCCGCACCAGCGAGCGTCAGGGCCGCGTGATCGACCAGGACCAGGCCGGCAGCATGGAGATGAAGAAGCGCGAGGGGTACTTCTGATGAGCCACCAGTCCCCCCTGATCGAGCAGGACATCCACGCCTACCTGAAGCAGCACGAGAACAAGGACCTGCTGCGCTTCATCACCTGCGGCAGCGTGGACGACGGCAAGAGCACCCTGATCGGCCGGCTGCTGCACGACTCGGC
>CAZHCI010000305.1:0-2447 GCA_964530905.1 uncultured bacterium | reverse complement strand
CGGACGCACTAGGACGAGACCGTCGAGCGCCCCACGGTCGCCCCCACCACCCACGCGAACCTCCTGGCCGCATCGCTCACGAGCTCCGACGCGAGCCCCGGCACCAACGTCGCGTTCGGATGGAAGGTGGGGTACGCCAGCGCGACCGGCGCATCGTCGTCGTCGGCGTCGCCGTCGGTTCCGGGCTTGCGACGGGGAACCCAGGCGCCCAACGACAGCAGCGGCTCCCAGGTCCGCCATTCCGCCGCGTTCAGCGTGTCCGACGTGCGCCGTGCCGCATCGAACATGCTCTCGCCGTCACGCCGCCTCAGCAGGTCGGTCGAGGCGACGTGCAGCAGCGACAGCGCTCCCAGGCCGAGGGCGGGATGACGGACGCCCAGCTGCAGCGCGTAGCTGCCGACGGCGCCGTCCGCCATGAAGATCGCACGGAGTCCGTCGGGTCCGGAAGGCAGATGCCGGACGGCGATCCGGCGCCATGGCATGGACCGGAGCGTCTCCGCGGCGGCCTCCAGATCGGGACGCCGTTCCGGCGGAGGCGGCACCTGGCCCAGCGGCAGGAAGATCTGCAGGGGCACGGCAAGGATCGCGTCCGGATCGGGCCGCGCGCCCAGGACGGGGTGCGACGATTCGTCGGCGCGGAGACGCTCGGTCTCGAGACCCATCTCGCCGGCCTGCTCGACGAACGCGTCGGCCATCCGGTGCGCCTCGACGTTGGACAGCAATGCACGATCGGTCAACAGCGCGACGCGATGATCGAGCGTCTCGGGGAGCAGGTAGAGACGCAGCCGGTGACGGAGCCGTCCCTCCTCGAGGACCGTCTCGAAGAGGTTCGAGACGCGGTTGGCCGCCATCGCGATGAACGCCGTTCGCTCGTCGGGACCGGTGACGCCGGCCAGCACGTCGGTCTCGAACGACGCCCACCAGGTCGGCAGGCCCTCGAGCTCGATCGGCCCTTCGACCCGGAAGCGCTGCCGGAAGCGGTACGACCACCAGGAGAAGCCGTCCTCGTGCTCCTCGGTCCACTCGGGGCCCTGAAGCAGTCGCGTGCGGATCGCCTCGACCACGCGCCGCCCGACCGGATCGAGGGAGGAGGCGGGGGCGTCGCGCCGGGCCGCGTCGTGAGGTGCCAGCGTCGTCGTGGGCGTCGCAGCGTCGTCCCTCATACGAGCTCGTACCGCCCCTCGACCAGCCGCTGCGACGCGCCCCGCCAGTCGGCCACGGCGGCCGCCAGGCGGCGACGCGCCTCGTCCAGCACCTCCGGGTCCGGCTCGCCCGCCACCTCGACCTGCGCCGCGACGGGCCGGTCGACGGGACGGCCGATGCGGGAGAGCAGCCGGACGGTCACGCCGTCGACGCCGTCCAGCGCCAGGATCGCCTCGCAGGCGTCCCAGGCGAGCGCGTGGTACAGCTTGCCGACGTGCCCCAGCGGGTTCTTGCCGCAGGCGGCCTCCAGCGACATGGGGCGGTGCGGCGTGATGAGCCCGCCGACCCGGTTGCCGCGGCCCACCTGGCCGTCGTCGCCCGCCTCGGCGGACGAGCCGGTCAGCGTCAGGTAGGCGCCGTCCGGCGGCAGGTCCGCCTCGTTCACGTGCACCTCGAGGCGGCCGAGGACCCGGCCGGCGTCCGCGAACGCGGTGCGGACCGTCTCCTCCGCGACGCCGTGCACGCGGCGCTTCACGTCCCGGTACGCCTCGGCGTCGGGCACCAGCGAGGCGATCGCCGCCGCCGCGACGGTGAGGCGCACTTCATTGCCGCGGCGCGACCCCATGACCTTGACGTCCCGCCCGATCGGCGGACGGCCCTGCACCGCGGCCTCCGCCAGGGCCCGCTCGACCGCGTGGACCGCGGACTCCAGGGGCGAGCGCGGCAGGGACACGACCGCGAAGCTGGTGTCGTTCGCGAGGGGAACGCCGTCCGCGCGGGCGCCCCGCTCCAGCAGCGGCAGCAGGTCGTCGCTGCTGGGGTTCAGGCGGATCTCGACCTGGTAGTCGCCCGGCAGGCGGGCCCAGGGGAGGACCCGGCCCAGGCGGTCGTAGGCGGCGCGCGTCATCGCGCCCAGCGGCGGGTGGCCGTCCCGCACGTCCGCCTTGCCGGCCAGGATCAGGCGGCTGGGGCCGGTCACCTCGCCCCCGCCGAAGCCGACGCGGACCTGCCCCGCGGCCAGCAGCGCCTTGTCGACGTTGAAGTGCCGCAGCTCGCCGTGCCGCTCCAGGTACCAGGCGGCCAGGTCGCGCGCCAGCCCCTCGGCCAATGTGTCGCAGAGGGTGTCGGGATGGCCGGCGCCCTTGCGCTCGACGAACTCGACGGGCGGGTCGTAGCGGGGAACGCGGGCGACGTCGATGTCGTAGGTGATGTCCATGGGGCGAGCCTACGGGCGGCGCCGTACTCAACTCGGTTGACCATCCTGACGTGACAGGATGGACACATGCCCCGCAACCCGGTCGCAA
>CAZHCI010000304.1:1920-2454 GCA_964530905.1 uncultured bacterium | reverse complement strand
ACGGGATCGCCGAGCCGTCGAGGATCGGCAACTCGTCGCCGTCGACCTCGATCAGCAGGTCCGACCAGAACCCGAGGGCGTGGCATGCGGCCAGCAGGTGCTCGACGACCGCCACCCGCGCGCCGTCCGCGCCGAGCACCGTGCAGCGCTCCGTGTCGACGACGTGCGCCACGTCGGCGGGGATGGTGACGCCGCCAGCCAGGAAACGCAGCGGCCCGGGCTCGCGCCGCAGCCACACGCGCGACCGCCGGCCCCCGTGGATGCCGACGCCCGCGAGGGGCCGCGTCAAGCGCGCCCCTTGACGAAGGCCCAGATCGCCTCGAGTCGCCCGATCAGGTAGCGCTCGCGCACCCAGCGCCGCACGGGCTGGGCCGGGTAGCCGCCCCAGGTGTCCCCCGCGGGCACGCTCTTGGTGACGCCGGCGCCGCCGGCGATCCGGGCGCCGTCGCCGATCGCGACGTGATCGGCGACGCCCACCGCGCCCCCGATCACGACCCGGTCGCCGATCGCGGTCGATCCGGCGATGCCGGTCTG
>CAZHCI010000304.1:0-1910 GCA_964530905.1 uncultured bacterium | reverse complement strand
ACGCGGAGGACGAGGTCCCGCAGGCCGCAGCGAGCGATGAGCACGTCGCTGCCGATGCGGACGTTGTGCCCGATCTGCACGAGGTTGTCGATCTTGGTGCGGGATCCGACCACGGTCGCGCCGAGGGTGGCGCGATCGATGCACGCGTTGGCGCCTACCTCGACGTCGTCCCCCAACACGACGGTGCCCAGGTGGTGAATGCGTTCGGCGCCGCGCGGTCCGGGCGCGAAGCCGAAGCCGTCGCTGCCGACGACGGCGCCGGCATGCAGCCAGCAGCGGCGGCCGACGACGACGCCGTCCTTGACGACCACCCGCTCGCGCAGCACGCTCGCCGCGCCGATGCGCGCGCCGGCGCCCACGGACGCCCCCGCGCCGATGACCACGCCGTCCTCGAGGACCGCGTCCGCGCCGATGACGGCGAGGGGGCCCACCGCCACGCGCGCGCCGAGGCGCGCGCTGGGATCGACCACCGCCGACGCGTGGACGCCGACGGCGGCGATCGCCGGACGTGGGTCGAGCCGGCGGGACAGGCGCGCGAGGGCCAGGCGCGTGTCGGCGACCGCCCAGCGTGCGGGATCGCCCGCGCGCACGTCCGTCAGCGCGTCGACGTCGGTGCCCGGCGCGACCACGGCGGCGACGCCCGCATCGCGCCAGCGCGCCCAGGCGTCCGCGTCGAGGCGTGAGAGCACGACCACGGCATCGGACGCCGCCTCGCCGCTCGCCGCGGCGTCCCACAGCCGCCGGACCGCCACCTCGGGGCCTTCGGTGCGGGCGGGCACGAGCTCGCGCGCCTCCGCACTGGTGAGGGGGTTCGGCTCGGTCATGGTCCCTCGTCCTCCTGCCTGTCCGGCGCGCCGGCCGGCGCGGCCACGTCGAGCATCAACTGCACGCGACCGGTGGCGAACCCGGGGACGGCCACGCGCTCGAGCAGCTCCCACTTGCCGCCGTCCGCGCGCGCCTCGACCACCAGGTCGCCGCCCCGCGGGCGTTCCCGCAGGAACGCGAGCAGCTCGTCGAACGTCAGGGGCGCGTCGTCCGGGTCTGGGGCCTCCTCGGCGCCCTCCTCGCGCGGCCAGGTCGCCCCGCGGACGACGAGCTCGATGCGTCCGTCGAGGTCCTCGGGCCAGGCGACGTCCAGGCCGAGTACCTCGCCGGCGCGGCGCCACGGCTGCAGGCGCAGATAGAGCGGGACGACCGCCCCGGCCACGTGTTCGCCTTCCTCGGCGATCACCTGGCGGACCTCGACGTCGCGGCGCTGGTCCTCGACCCGCATCAACAACGAGACGCGCGTCACCCGCGGGTCCTCGAAGGGGTTCCGCGCCAGCAGCGCCAGGGGCGCGCCCGCGAGTCGCGCCGCGGCGGGGGCCACGTCGGTCGCGTGGACGACCGCCTCGGAGAGGCGCAGCCCGGGTCCGTCGCGCAGGCCGACGTCCCAGTGGACGGTCGCCGTCCCGCCGCCCGTCCGCCCGCGAACGCGTTCCAGCGCCTCCAGCGTCGCGACCGCGACCAGCGCGGGCCACAGGTCGGGGTCGCGGACGACCTCGAAGCGCAGGGTGGTCCGCTCCTCGGCGCCGGCCGCGTTCGTGGCGGCGACGGTGAGCGTGACGGGCAGCAGGTCGGGGCGTTCCCCCAAGCGTCCGCCGACGGCGGCGAGGCGGTCCTGCTCCAGGCGCCCGAGAACGGTGTCGCCGGCGTCCGCCAGCTTGAACGGCGCGCTTCGCCGTGGGACCACGGCGGTGACGCGCGCCGCCAGCAGCGGCCAGTCGACCGCGCCCGTCCCGAGCAACGGGTGGCCGAAGGCGAGCCAGCCGTCGCCCTCGATCTCGGTCAGCGTGCCGACGGCACCGATGGTCACGTCGCCACGCACCCAGCCGACGGCGATGGCGGAACCGGGGACGAGCGGGCCCTCG
>CAZHCI010000303.1:0-2459 GCA_964530905.1 uncultured bacterium | reverse complement strand
AGCCGAGTCGCCCGGCGCTCGAGACACACTCGCTTCTCGGCATCTACCGACGTCCCGCCCTCACGATCCGGATCCCTCGTACCGCGCGATGCCGCGCCTCCACGCCCAGTGCCCGACGAGGAACACCAGCGTGCCGGCAGGCAAGGTGAGCCAGCCCAACCACGACAGGTCGTCTCGCAGGAGGCCGGCGGAGGGGTAGAACGCGACGAAGCCGTAG
This sequence comes from uncultured bacterium, assembly GCA_964530905.1. GTDB lineage: Bacteria > Deinococcota > Deinococci > Deinococcales > Trueperaceae > SLSQ01. The sequence continues at coordinate 2,242 of CAZHCI010000303.1, read as the reverse complement.
GGCAGCACGAACGTCAGCAGGAAACGGACGGCGGCGGGGTAGACGTCCAGCGGGTAGCGGGCGAAGTTGATGGTGTTGTACGCGATCGGGAACGGACCGGCGCCTCGGTCCTGCGTCCAGAAGCTGACGCTGGCCATCGCCACGTAGACGCCGCCGTAGACGAGCCAAGCGCCCACGACCGCGAGCGCCAACATGACGACGTCGCCGCCCGTCCAGGCGACGTCCAGTCGGGACGAGGCGACGAGGAGCACCACGACGCCGAGGATCGTGCCGTTGAGCGCTTGTGGGCGGAGCAGCTCCAGCTGGACCTGCAGGAGGCTTCCCACGGGGCGGACGAGCACGCGGTCCAGCTCGCCCCCCACCACGTAGCGTCCGCCGACGTCGGAAAGCGCCGCGAAGGTGGCGTTGAACAGCGCGAACGGGATCAGGAAGAAGCCGTAGATGAACAGCACCTCGTCGAAGCGCCACCCGGCGAGCGCGTCGATCCGCGTGAACACGACGGCGATGAAGATCAGGCCCACCGCCTGCAACAGCAGGTCCGACGCCACCTGGACGAGGAAGTCGGTGCGATAGCTGAGCCGGGCCTTCGCGAGCATGCTCACGTACTCCGCGACGATCCGAGCCCGCTGGGCGATCCTAGCCACCGTGCACCGTCAAGCGGCCCAGCGCCTTCCGCCACGAGAAGCGCACGAACAGGGCGAGGAGCACCAGCCATGCGGACTGGACCGCCAGGCCGGGGAGGACGCCGACCTTGCCTAGGTACATCGCGACCGGGGTGTACGTCACCGCCTGGAACGGCAACACGAGAAGAACGTTCTGCGCCCATTCCGGATAGAACGTCAGGGGAAGGAGCACGCCGCCGAACAGGTCCATCATCGCGGCCTTGCTGCGCTGCAAGCCGATCGTGTGCTCGGTGAACACCGCAGCGATCCCGACGAGCAGGTTGACCTGCGCGTAGATCCCGAACGCGAGCGCCGCTCCCGCGAGGAAGCCGAGAGCCGACAGCACGTCCGCGGGCGGCTGGACCGGGTAGAACGAGAACACCACGACGGCGGCGGGAAGGGTGAAGATCGACGCGCGCGTCGCCGCCTCGCCCACCGCCGTCGCCAGCTTCGAGGTCGGGTAGTCGATCGGCCTGAGCAGGAGCTGCACGATGTCGCCGCGCACGACCTCCTGCGTGATCTCCCGGTCCAAGGCGTTCGTGTAGAACGACCGCAAGATCCAGGCGACCGACACGTACGTGAGCGCCTCCCCCACACGCAGGCCGCCGATTTCGCCGCTGCGCCCTTCGTAGATGGCGCGGAAGATGGCGGCGTAGACGCTGACGTAGATGAAGTACGCGGCGATGCCCATCACGAAGCGCCCGCGGTTCGCCAGGAGATCCGCCATGCGCGTGCGCGCGAACGCGGCGTAGACCCCGACGCTAGCCACGTTCGCTTCCTTCGTACAGCTCCCTCAGGATGTCTTCGAGGCGGGGCTCCTCCAGCTCCATGCTCTGCGCATCCACGGCGGCCAGGGCGCGACCGACCAGGTCGGTCGTGGGAACCGCTCGGCTGTCGTAGGCGACGGAGAACCGACCCTGGCCCAGGTCGGTCCACGTCACGCCCAGCTCGCTCGTGGCACGATCGAGCGCCTCGGTGCTCCCCGTGGGCGCGGTGACGATCAGCCGGTCTCCACGACCGAAGTCCCTGCGCAGCTCCTCGGGGCTGCCGTCGAAGAAGAGCCGGCCGCGGTCGATCACCATCACGCGGTCCGTGATCGCCTGCACGTCCCCGACATCGTGCGTCGTGAGGAGGATCGTGACGCCCAGCTCCCGGTGAACGCGGCGCAGGAACTCGCGGATGCGCGCCTTCACGGCGACGTCCAGGCCGATGGTGGGCTCGTCCAGGAAGATCACTTCCGGATCGTGCAGGAGCGCCGCCGCCATGTCCGCCCGCACCCGCTGACCCAGCGAGAGCTTGCGAGCAGGGGTGTGGAGCAGGGGGCCGAGGCCCAGCACCTCGTCGAAGCGCTCCAGTCGCTCCGCGAACGCGGCGTCGGGCACCTCGTAGATGCGTTGGAGCAGCCGCAGCGACTCGATGACGGCGAGGTCGAACCAGAGGCTCGTGCGTTGCCCGAACAGGACGCCGATGCGACGGACGTACGTTTCCCGGTCCCGGTGCGGATGGAAGCCGAGGACGGAGAGGTCGCCGGAGGTGGGCTTGAGGATGCCGGCGAGCATCTTCACCGTCGTGGACTTGCC
>CAZHCI010000302.1:0-2460 GCA_964530905.1 uncultured bacterium | reverse complement strand
CTGCTCGTAGGTCTCCTTGAGCATGAAGTGGGGGTAGCCGCCCTTCTCGGCCGCCTCGGCGTCCCAGTCGACCGTCTCGACCGGGCGCTCGACCGACGAGCCGTCGATGCGGGCGACGCGCACGCCGTCGCGCCGCAGGACCGCCAGGTCGCCGTCGTGCAGGTAGATCACCCGCCGGGTGTAGGGGAGCAGGGCGGGAACGTCGCTGGCGAGCCACTGCTCGCCCTCGCCGACGCCGATGACCAGCGGACTGGTCGCGCGCGCCGCCACGACGCAACCCTCGCCCTCGTGCATCGCCACGACGGCGTAGGCGCCGCGCACCAGGCTGAGCGCCGCGCGGACGGCCGCCTCCAGGTCGCCCTCGTACGCCTCCTCGATGAGGTGCACGAGGACCTCGGAGTCGGTCTCGGAGCGGAAGTCGTGCCCGCGCCCCTGCAGCTGGGCGCGGAGCTCGAGGTAGTTCTCGATGATGCCGTTGTGGATGACCGCCAGCCGCCCGTCCTCGCTGAGGTGCGGGTGGGCGTTGGCGTCGTTCGGGCGGCCGTGGGTCGCCCAGCGGGTGTGGCCCAGGGCGACGCCGCCCGAGAGCGGCTCACCGACCAGGGCCTCCTCCAGCACCCGCAGCTTCCCCGCGCGCTTGACCGCCTGCAGGGTGCCGCCGCCGTTCTCGACCACGACCCCGGCCGAGTCGTAGCCGCGGTACTCGAGCCGGCGCAGCCCGTCCACCACCACGTGAGCGGCGTCCCGGCCACCGACGTACGCGACGATGCCACACATGTCCGTCCTCCACCACGCCGGTGCCCCTCGGGTTCACCGACTGCGTCCGCGCCGGCGCTGCCGGCGCCCGGTCGACCGCGGCCGACCGCTCGCGTCTCTTGGAAAGGAGATCCCTGGTGGTGGGGCGGCCAGCCCCGTTCGACCCGAACGGACCGAGTGATGGGTCGTGCTCAGGAGGGGCCCGCAGACTCGTGAGGAACGCTCGTCACCGCCACCGTCGTGGCGTACGCTCCTCGCTCGCGCTTTCCGGACGTTCGCCCGTATCTCCGGCACCCGTGCGGCCGTCGCACGCCGGGCCCGGAGCCCTCCGCCTCGTCACCGTCGCCATGCGCCGTGAAGCACGCGGGCGACGGGCTTGCGCTCTCTCGTCCTCGCTCTCGCTGGCCTGCCACCCCCCTTCACCAAGAGGCTAGCACCGGCCGATCACGGGATCCTCACAACCGCACACCGCCGGCGCGGCGGACCTCAGGCCGGCCGGATCGTCTCGAGGCGGCGCGTCAGCCGCTCGACCAGGTCGCGCTTGAGCTCCACCCCGCTGCCGGGCCCCTGCGGCACGCGCTGCACGCCGTCGACGGCGTCGAGCAGCGGCTCGACGATGTCCTCGTCCCAGTAGCGGCTGGCGCTCGAGGTGTCCCCCGGCAGGACGAAACCCTCGAGGCTGGACAGGTGCAGGTTGTGCGCCCGGCCGATGCCGGACTCGAGCATGCCGCCGCACCACACCGGCGCTCCGAAGGCGACCGCGACGTCGTGCAGGCGCTTCGCCTGGACGTAGCCGCGCACGCGGCCGACCTTGACGTTGATGATGCGGCCGGCGCCGATCTGCAGCCCCTTGCGGGCGTCCTCGGCGGAGTGGATCGACTCGTCGAGGCAGATGGCGGTGCGCAGCTGGCGCTGGAGGTCGGCGTGGTCGACCAGGTCGTCGTACGCCAGCGGCTGCTCGACGTAGGCGAGGTCGAAGTCGTCGAGCCGCCGCAGCGTGGCGGCGTCGACCAGCCGGTAGGCGCTGTTGGCGTCGACCGTCAGGTCGGCGTCGGGGAGCGCCTCGCGCACCACGCGCACGACGTCGACGTCCCAGCCGGGCTTGATCTTCAGCTTGACGCGTTTGTAGCCCTCCGCGACGTGGGCGAGCGCGAGCTCGGCCGTCGCCTCCGGCGACGGCTGGATGCCCAGCGACACGCCCACGGGCACCTCGGTGCGCACGCCGCCCAGCAGGCGCCAGAGCGGGAGACCGAGGGAGCGGGCCCACAGGTCCCAGAAGGCCATCTCGACGGCGGCGACCGCCATGTTGTGGCCGCGGACGAAGCGCAACGCGTGCAGGAGCTGGGCGGGGGTGTCGAAATCCCTGCCGACCACCACCGGGGCGACGAAGTCGCGCAGCACGCCCCAGGCGGTGTCGTTGGTCTCGTAGGCGTAGCCGGGGACCTCGCCGGCGACGCTCTCTGCGACGCCCTCGCAGCCCTCGCCGCGGTCCGTGACGAGCAGCACGCGGCGGTCCTTCTAGACGCCGAAGCTCGTCTCGAAACGGAAGCGCAGGCGGAGGTCGATCTCCCGGAGCTCGATCTGGTCGATGCGCATGGGCCCATGATGGCCCACCACAGCGCAGCCGGTAGCCTGGTGGCGTGCCGGCCGCGACACGCTTCATCGCCCACGTCGACCTCGACGCCTTCTACGCCTCGGTCGAGC
>CAZHCI010000301.1:0-2467 GCA_964530905.1 uncultured bacterium | reverse complement strand
GGTCGGGTCGGCGTCGACCGTGAACGCGGCGCGGTCGCCGCGGGCGTCCAGGTAGGAGGGCGCGTCCGCGTCGATCCACGCGCCCCACGAGCGGGACGAGACGAAGAAAGGCACGGGGACGTAGGTGCGGCGGCCCTGCTCCTTGTACTCCTCGTACACGCGCACGTCCCAGACGCCGCCGCGCAGGCCGGGCCCCTCGAAGCGCTCGCCCAGGCCGTACAGCTCCTCGTCCGGGGCCAGCTCCCAGTCGACGCCGAAACGGAGCACGGCGCCGCCCGGCAGCTCCCACCAGGCGCAGGCCAGGTCGCCGACGGTCACAGGCGCGTCGTCGCCGTCCCGCGCGACCTCGTACCGGAGGGAGGCGAGGTCGATGCGCAGCGTGACGCCGTCGCCCCGCAACGTGAGGCGGTTCCCGGCGCGGTCCGCCGCGATCCGCGTTCCCTCGCTGGGTGCGGCGTCGTCCTCGGTCGCGTCCCGCCCCGTCGGCGATGGACGCAGCCGTAGCCGGCAGGTGCCGGCCCGAGGGACGTCGATGTCCAGTCGCGCTCGGCCGTGCCGGTCCGACGCGAGGTCGAGCGCGACCGCCCGCTCGGCGATGCGCACGTCCTCGACCCGCTGCACGCGGTGGCGGCGGGCGACGGGAAGCGCGAAGGCGTCGCTTTCGACCTCGCCGTTCGGGAGGCCGGCGACGATCGTGTAGGCGTGGCGGCCGGCGTCCAGCGCGGGCAGGTGGGCGGACCAGAGGCCCTCGCCCAGCGGCTGCGCGGGAATCCGCTCGGGAGCCCGCCCGGGGTCGCCGTCGCGCTCGAGCACGACCCACGCTTCCTGGGCCGGGGCGTCCACGTGGAATCCGACCTGGGGAGCGTCGCCCTCGACCGGGTCGCGGGGGTAGCGCTCGGTGGGCAGGCGCTTGTAGGGGTCGTCGATGCCGTGCGGTCGGTGATGGATCATCAGATAGGGTCGTCCTCGCCAAAGAGAGACCTGGGTCCGTCAGGGAGATCTCCCTGACGGACCCGGTGGGCTTCGTTCAGTCCGCGAGCATCGCCTCCACGCGGCGCTGCGCGTCTGCGAGGGCCTCGGCCACGCTCTTCGTGCCCAGCCGTGCCGCCTCGAGCTCCTGGTTCACGATGTCCTGCAGCTCCGGCTGGCTCTCGACCACCGGCGGGTTCACGGCGTACTGCAGCGACGCGAACACGGCCTCGCGGTTCGCCGGGGCGCCCGCCTCGAGGTAGGGCTCCAGCACGTCCGAGTTCTCCAGAGACAGCGCCGGCAGCTCCCAGTTCGTCTCGATCCGGGCCTGCGCCACCTCGGGGCTGGCGGCCAGGAAGCGCACCCACTGCCAGGCGGCGTCCTGGTTCTCGGCGTCGTCCGCGATCGCGACGGCGTTGGAGAAGAAGTGGGTGGCCTTGCGGTCGGAGCCGGGCTCGACCACGATGTCCCACACGAAGTCCGCCGCCTGGAAGCGGTCGAACATCCAGATGCCCGAGATCAGCATGCCCAGCTGGCCGTTCGCGAACAGGTCCTCGTTGGCCATGCCGGACATCTCGGCGTCGGTGGGCATCACGCCCGCCTCGATCTTGCCGACCAGGTAGCGCAGCGCGTCGCGGTTCTCGGGCGTGTCGATCCGCACCTCGGGCCCGACCTCGAGCCCTCCGCCGGCGGCGTGGGCGGCCTTGTAGAACTCCCAGAACTGGACCGGCTGGTACATGCCCCAGACGCGGCTCGCCGGGTCGTTCAGGCGCTCGGCGGCGTCCATCACGTCGTCCCACGTCCACTCGGCCGTCGGATGCTCGACCCCGGCGGCGTCGAACAGCTCCTGGTTGTAGAACAGCACGGAGGTCGAGAAGGTGATCGGCAGGCCGTACTGGGTCCCGTCGAACGCGAACGCGTCGAGGGCGGCGTCGTAGAACGTCCCCTCCTCGATCCCGGCCTCGCCGGTCAGGTACCCGTCCAGCGGCGCCAGCGTGCCGCGCGACGCGAACGTCACGAAGTTCTCGTAGTTCAGCTCGAACACGTCGGGCGGATTGCCGGCGGCGAAGTCGGTCTGCAGCTTGGTGAAGTAGTTGTCGAACGGGGCCGTCGTGTACGCGATCTCGATGCCGGGGTTCTGCGCCTCGAAGTCGGCGATCAGGCCCTCGAGCTCGTCGACGTGGCCCTGGTCGGTCGTGAACGAGTAGTAGTTCACCGTGGTCTGGGCGAACGCCAGCCCGGCGATGAAGAGCAGGGCGGTCAGGGTGCGGATGAGCCTCATGGAATCCTCCTGGATGCGTGCTGGGGTTTGCGGACGGCGTGGCGCCGTTCGGCGAGGACGGGTTCGGTCAGTCTCCTCTCGCGGACATCGCGCTCTCGGTGAGGTAGCGGCTGGCGGCCAGCGCGGCGGCGCCGCGGGCCCAGGCGTCGTCGCCCCAGGACTCGACGGCGAGCTCGACGCGGTCGGCGAGGTCGCCGAACGCCAGGCGCCCGAGCT
>CAZHCI010000300.1:0-2477 GCA_964530905.1 uncultured bacterium | reverse complement strand
GCCGACCACACGTAGCTCGAGAGCCCGTAGCGGGTGTCGTTGGCGATGCGGACGGCGTCGTCCTCGTCCTGGTAGCCGATGATGCAGAGCACCGGGCCGAAGATCTCCTCGCGCGCGACGGTCATGTCGTTGACGACGTGCGTGAAGACCGTCGGCCGCACGTAGTAGCCGCGGGACAGCCCTTCGGGCCTACCGGTGCCGCCCGCGACGAGGCGCGCCCCGTCTCGCACGCCCGTGTCGATCAGGCCCTGGATCTTCTTCCACTGCGCCTCGGAGACCACCGGTCCGATCGTCGTGTCGGGATCGTTCGGGTCACCGACGCGGATCCCTTCGGCGGCGGCCCTCGCGAGCGCGGCGACCTCGTCCATCCGCTCGTGCGGCACCAGCATGCGCGTGGGTGCGTTGCACGATTGGCCGCTGTTGGACGCGCAGCGCGTCACGCCGCTGGAGACGGCGTGCTCGAAGTCGACGTCGTCGAGCAGGATGTTCGCGGACTTGCCACCGAGTTCCTGTGTCACGCGCTTGATGCTGTCGGCCGCTCGCTTGGCGACGTCGCGGCCGGCGCGGGTCGAGCCGGTGAACGAGATCATGTCGATGTCCGGGTGGGAGGACATCGCGGCGCCGACCGTCGGGCCGTCGCCCTGGATCAGGTTGAACACCCCCCTGGGCACGCCCGCCTCGTGCAGGATCTCCGCGAAGATGATCGGCGACAGCGGGGCGATCTCGGACGGCTTGAGCACCATGGTGCACCCCGTGGCCAGCGCCGGTGCCACCTTGCAGCCGATCTGGTTGACGGGCCAGTTCCACGGCGTGATGAGACCGCACACGCCGATCGGCTCGCGCACGACCAGCGTGGTGCCGATCCGCTCCTCGAACTCGAAGTCCTTCAAGGCCTCGATCGCGGCGACCAGGTGGTTGCGGGCGCTGGGCGCGTGCGAGCGCAGCGCCAGCTTGGCGGGGGCGCCCATCTCCATCGCGACGGCCTCGGCGAGGTCCGCCATGCGCGTCTCGTACACCTCGACGATGCGTTCGAGGAGTGCCAGGCGCTCTTCGCGCGAGGTCTGCGAGAAGCTCTCGAAGGCACGACGGGCGGCGGCCACGGCTCGGTCCACGTCCTCGGCGTTCCCGAGGGTGATGGTCGCGCAGGGCTCTTCGGTGGCCGGGTCGATGACGGCCAAGGTCCGGTCGCCTCGGGGCGCGACCCACGCTCCGTCGATGTAGAACCTCGAGTGATTCGCCATCACGGTCCCTCCTCGTGTGGGATCGGTCAGATGCGGCGGTGCCCCCGCTTCCGGCGTGCGGACCGTGCTGCATCCTAGACCATCATCCGCGGGCTTCGAGGTCACGGTGGGCGCGATCGCCGGCCGGGGTCGTAAGGTAGTCCGCGAACGCGGGCGCCCGCTCGGCCCGCCGAGGACACCGACTTGAGCGAACGATCCGAACCGCGTCTCCTGCTGCTCCTCTTCGTCGGTGTGCTCATGGCCGCCCTCGACATCGCCATCGTCGGCCCGGCGCTGCCCGCGATCCAGCGCACCTTCGCCGTCGACGCGCGCGCCGCGGCCTGGGTCTTCACGGTCTTCGTGCTCTTCAACCTGGTCGCGACGCCGACCATGGCGAAGCTCTCGGACCGTTGGGGCCGGCGTCCCGTGTACATGCTCGACATCGCGCTCTTCGCCGCCGGCTCGCTGGTCGTGGCGGCGGCGCCGAGCTTCGCGGTGCTGCTGGCGGGGCGCGCGCTGCAGGCCGTCGGCGCCGGTGGTCTTCTGCCGGTGGCCAGCGCCGTCGTCGGCGACACCTTCCCCACGGAGCGCCGCGGCCGGGCGCTCGGCATGATCGGCGCCGTGTTCGGGATCGCCTTCCTGCTGGGGCCGCTGCTGGGCGGGTTGCTGCTGCGCTTCGGCTGGCCGTGGCTGTTCCTCATCAACCTGCCCATCGCGGCGGCGCTCCTTCTGGGCACGCAGCGCTGGATGCCCGCCAGCCGGCCTCTCACCCCGCGTCCGTTCGATTGGGCCGGCAGCGGCCTGCTGGGCGGGGCGCTCGCGAGCCTCACGCTGGGCCTGAGCCGCCTCGACACCGCGCGGGGCGCCGCGGCCATCCTCGACCCGAGCGTGGGTCCGCTGCTGCTGGTGGCGCTCCTGCTCCTGGCTGCCTTCGCCGTCGTCGAGCGGCGCGCCGCCGACCCGATCGTGCATCCGCGCCTGCTGGCCTCGGGCCAGATCCGACTCGTCGGCCTCTTCGCGTTCGCCGGCGGGCTGACGGAGGCGTCGATGGTGTTCCTGCCGACGCTGGCGGTGGCGTCGCTGGGGTCGACGGAGACCACGGCGTCGTTCATGCTGCTGCCGCTCGTGACCGCCGTGGCGATCGGTGCGCCCCTGGCGGGCCGGTTGGTCGACCGCCTCGGCGCCCGACCGGTGATCGCCGCCGGCCTGACCCTGACCGCGCTCGGCCTCTTCGGCCTCGGGACCGTCGGGGGCACG
>CAZHCI010000299.1:1266-2482 GCA_964530905.1 uncultured bacterium | reverse complement strand
ACGGATCGTCCCTTGCCTCTGGCTCGACGACCAGGCGGAGGAGGCCGCGTCCTTCTACGCCGCGACCTTCCCAGGCGGGCGCGTCGGCCCCGTCGCGCGCTACCCGAGCTCCGGCGACAATCCTGCCGGCAAGCCGCCCGGAAGCGTCCTGACGGTGGAGGTCTCCATCGCCGGCCGAGCCTTCACGGCGCTGAACGGCGGACCGAGCTTCCGGCCCAACCCCAGCGTCTCGTTCCACGTCCACCTTCCGGGCGCCGACGCCGTCGACGCCCTGCACGCCGCCCTGAGCGAGGGAGGGATGGACCTGATGCCGCTGGGCGCCTACCCATGGAGCCCGCGTTTCGCCTGGGTGCAGGACCGCTTCGGCGTGTCGTGGCAGCTGATGGCGCATGCGGAGGCAGAGCGGCCCGCCGTCGTCCCGGCGCTGATGTTCGCCGGGCCGCACCACGGCCGGGCGCGCGAAGCGATCGATGCGTACGTCTCCGTCTTCCCGGACGCGCGCGTGCACCACGTCGAGACGTTCGCCGAGGGCGAAGGGGGCGAGGTGGGTACCGTCAAGCAGGCCGTCTTCGACCTCCTCGGCCAGCCGCTCGTGGCCATGGATGGGGGCGCCGGACACGCCTTCGGCTTCGACGAGGGCGTCTCGCTTCAGGTGATGTGCGCCGACCAGGCCGAGGTGGATCGCTTCGCCGAGGCGCTCGCCTCCGATGGTGGGGAGGAGGGACCGTGCGGCTGGGTGCGCGACCGCTTCGGCCTGTGGTGGCAGGTCGTTCCGGAGGCCGTCACGACGTGGCTGACGTCCGGCGACGAGGCCGCGCGCGACCGCGTCTTCCAGGCGCTGATGCCGATGCGCCGGCTGGACGTGGGGACGCTGGAGCGCGCCTACCGGGGGTCGAGCTGACCGGGCACGCCCTCCGGGTAGACGCGCCTCGTCCTGGCCCGGCGGCAGGGGCGCAGCGCCGACCCAAGGTCGTGACCCTTCCTCAGGCTCCGATCCACCGATGGACCGCGGCTCCGGAAAGGGGCCCGAGAACGACCGCCATCGACAGCATGGGGAGAGCGTCCTTGGGATTCACCGTGTAGACCGTCAAGACGAGCGGAAGCATGACCAGCACGGCCACCGCCAGTCCGTTCAGAAACGGGTTCCTGGCCAGGGTCGTCGTCGCCATGAACAGCACGGCCACGAGCCAGAAGACGACGATGGCGACCATGTTGA
>CAZHCI010000299.1:0-1166 GCA_964530905.1 uncultured bacterium | reverse complement strand
CGATCCCGTCTTGGCGGGCGTCGCGGAGCGCTGGGGCCCGCCGCCGTTCTGGCGCCACCCCGAGGCGTTCCTGGGGCTGGACGACGCCCGCCTGCGCGCGATCGGCTTCGGTCGGCAGAAGGCGGCGTACGTCCGGGGGCTGGCCGTGGCGATCACGGACGGCGCCCTGGACCTGGCCGCGCTGGACGCCGCACCCGACGACGAGGTCCGACGTGCGCTCCTGCGGCAGCGCGGCATCGGGCCGTGGACGGCCGACGCCTACCTGCTGTTCGCGCTGCGTCGCGCCGACGCTTGGCCCCGCGGCGACCTCGCCCTGGCCGTCGCGGTCCAGGAGCTGTGGGGCCTCCCGACGCGGCCCGGCTGGGACGCGCTGGACGCCTTCGCCGAGCGCTGGCGCCCGCATCGGGCGGTGGCCGCGCGGTTCCTGTGGCACGACGATCTGTCGCGGCGGGGGCGGCAGGCCGCCGGTCCGACATGACGCCGGCGGAGGTTCTCCTGGCGACCGCCCTCCGCTAGACTCGGTCCATGACGACCCCGTCTGGCGACGGCCCGCCTTCCCGTCGACGCGTCGAGCCCGGTCCGTTCGACGCCGGCGGCGGTCCGCGGCCGGCGAAGGAGCGTATCGTCGTGCTCGATGCGGTGCGCGGGCTGGCGCTGTTCGGCATCCTGATGGTGAACGCGCCGCTGTTCTTCTGGCCGTCGCAGTTCATCCCGTCGGGCGGCATCCCCGCTCCCACCTTCCTCGACGACGCCGCGAACGCGCTGGTGCGTTTCGGGTTCGAAGGCAAGTTCTTCACGGTCTTCTCGCTGCTGTTCGGTATCGGCGTGGCGCTGCAGGCGAGCCGCGGCCATTCCGCGCGTAGGATCGTGCGGCGGCTGGTGCTCCTCGCGCTCTTCGGCGCGGTGCACATCTCGCTCTTCTGGTGGGGCGACATCCTGCTCCACTACGCGATCTTGGGACTCGCGCTGGTCCTCACCAGGCGATGGCCGGCGCGGCGGCTGGTGCGGACGGCGTTCGTCCTCCTGGCCGTTCCTGTGGTCCTGCAGCTCGGCCTCGCGGCGCTGGGCTCGCTTTCGGCGACGTCGCCCGAGGGCGCGGCCGCGTTCGAGACGGCGATGGCCGAGTCCGACGCGGCGCTGGCGGCGGAGGGAAGAGAGGCCTTGGC
>CAZHCI010000298.1:0-2507 GCA_964530905.1 uncultured bacterium | reverse complement strand
CTTGCGGCGCGCGGCGGTGTTCTTGTGCAGCGTCGCGCCCTTCGCGGCCTTGTCGACCAGGCTCTGGACCACGCGACCGAACTTGTCGGCGGTGGCGGCGTCGCCGGACTCGGCGGCACCGAGGGCCTTCTTGGTGAAGGTGCGGATCGTCGTCTTGCGGCCCTTGTTGGCCAGACGCCGCTTCTCGGACTGCTTGTGGTACTTCATCGCCGATGCGTTGCGTGCCATCGTGGGTTGCTCCTTGGGGCGGCCGGGCCGCGTGAGGTGCGGCCGTGCCGCAGTTCGTTCCGGATGGCCGGGCTCGTTCCCGGACCCAACCTTGGAAGTGTAGCACACCACCCGGCCGCGCTCAACCGAAACCGAGCCGGCCCGCCGGGTCGCGCGCCGCCGCCCGGCGTAGCATGACGTCCATGGACCGCAACGACCTGGCCGCCTCCGTCCACGCCCGAGCGCATCTGACCGGCGAGTTCCTGCTGCGGTCGGGCGCCATCAGCCACGAGTACTTCGACAAGTACCGCTTCGAGGCCGAGCCCGAGCTGCTGCGCTCGATCGCGATGGCCCTGGTGCCGATGGTGCCCGACGGCACCGAGGTGCTGGCCGGGCTCGAGCTCGGCGGGGTCCCGTTGGCGGTCATGCTGTCGCAACTCACCGGCATCCCGACCGCCTTCGTGCGCAAGCAGGCCAAGCCGTACGGCACCCGCCGGCTGGCCGAGGGCAGCGACGTCGACGGCAAGCGCGTGTTGGTCATCGAGGACGTGGTGACCTCGGGCGGCCAGGTGGTGCTCTCGACCGCCGACCTGCGCGCGGCCGGCGCGGAGGTCGAGTACGCGCTGTGCGTGATCGACCGCCAGGCGGGCGGCCCCGAGGCGTTGGCCGAGGCCGGCGTCGTGCTGCGCGCGCTGTTCACGATGGCGGAGCTGAAGGCGGCGGCCGCCGGCTGACGCCCGGCCGGCCGGCCCGACCCAGCGCGGAGACCGCCGAGCCGGAGGGCCCGTCACGCCGTCGCCGCCTCAGTGCCGCACGGCCCCCGCGATCGCCATGGCGGCCACGCTGCCCGGGGTGAAGGGGATGGGCCAGCGCGCCTCGATCTCCATGTGGTCGACGTCGACCCAGACGATCTCGCGCTGCTCCGGATCGGCCACGAAGACGGCGTCGCCGAGCGACGTCAGGCTCGGCCGCGCCTGGCCCGCGTCCGCAGCGTGGGTCACCCGAACGCTCGCGTCGACCGCGCCGGTCGCGGGATCGAGCGCGTGCAGGTAGCCGTCGAGCGTCAGGACGAGCAGGACCTCGCCCTCGTCCGCGAGACGCACGGCCGCCGGCTCGGCGGGTAGCGGCACGGCGGTGAGCGTGCGGGCGACGACGTCGACCAGCGCGATGCCCTGACCGAAGTCACCGACCAGGATCGGGCCGCCGTCGTCGGCCGCCAGCGTCCGGACGCGCGCGTTCTCGGGGCTGCCCGGCGGGTTGGCGATCTTGTGGGACGTGAACACGCCGCCGCCGGCCGACGTGACGAGCAGCACGCCGTCGCTGCAGCCGATGGCGACGACGTCGCCGCGGACCGCTCCGCCCTGCGGTTCCGGGCACCCGCCGAAGCCGGCGACCTGGTTCGCCCGGCGATCGTGGACGCGGACCGCCGCCTCGCCCGCTCCGCCAGCGACCAGGTGACCGTCGACGACGGCCAGCACGCCGCCGCCCGCGACCGAGCCGGGGCCGGGACCGGGGACCTCGACGAAGTCGAGGCTGACGCCGAGCAGGCGGGCGTCGAGCCAAGCCACGCTGCCGTCGCCCTCGAGCCACACCGCGATGTCGTTGCCGGCGGCGAAGAGGTCGCCGGGTTCGCGCCCCAGGTTGACCGTCGCGAGCACGTACGGCGAGCCCTCGAGCAGGTCCGCGTGATCGCCGTGATCGACGACGGTCAGGCCGCTGTGGACGAAGCTGACGCGGTCCGCGTCGCGATGGACCACCGCCGCGAGTTGGGCGTTCGGGAGCTGGTAGGCGCGCCCCGGCCCGGGGACCGTGAAGCGGCCGATGATCGCGCCGCCCTCGGCGTCGAGGACGACCAGCTCCGGGCCGTCGAGCGAGGCGACCAGGAGGCGCACGCCCTCGAGGCCGTGGCCGTGGTCGTCGTGGTCGCCGGCGTGGTCATCGCCGTCGTGCGCGTGCTCGTCGTGCGCGTGCTCGTCGTGCGCGTGCTCGTCGTGCGCGTGGTCGTCGTGCGCGTGGTCGTCGTGTTCATCGGCATCACCGGTCGCGAGCACCCCGCCGACGGGCTCGCCGGCCGTGCCGACGGCACCCTGCGCCAGGGTCGTGCCCGAGCCATACAGCAGCAAGAGCAGGAGGACGATCGACGAACGCAAGACGTGGGACATGCTGACTCCTCGGCGGCCAGCGGGCCGCGGGCGCGCGGGCTCGCGGGCCCGCGGCGCGTGGTGGACGGGGCGCCGGCAAGCGGCCACGGTGCCTCGTCAGGGTGATCGACGGTTACTGAGAACAGACTCTCATTCTCA
>CAZHCI010000297.1:0-2512 GCA_964530905.1 uncultured bacterium | reverse complement strand
AGAAGGGCGGGGTGAGGAACACCTCGATGGTGTCGGTGTCGAAGAGGTCCTGGGAGTCCGTCGCGGTCAGCCGGATCTCGAAGGTCTGCGTGGTGCAGCTCGCGTACCGCAACTCCACGTCGACCTCGCTGCCGGTGCCCTGGGCGGTCCAGGCGGTCAGGCTCGGCACCGTCTGGCGCAGCTCCCAGGTCAGCGAGGCGCCCGTGAGTGCTCCCTCCTCAGGGCTCGAGCCCTCGCCGCCGACGGTCACGGTGACGCCATTGAGGCCGGCGCCCGGGTCGAGGAACGAGTAGCTGCTACCGTCGGGCGGGTCGGTGATCGTCGCGCTGGGCGGCGTGTTCGCCGAGTCGACGACCGTGATCGTCGCCTGGTCGCTCGCGGCGCCGTACGAGACGTGCAGCACGACCGAGCCGGCGCTGAAGCCGGCGGCCAGCACGGCGTCGAGCCCGGTCGCGACCAGCGGCCCGCCGGGTCCGCCCGTGCGCCACTCCACCACGTAGCGCGGGGTCGCGGGGGGGCTGTCGTTCGTGATGGAGGCGGCGAGGGCGATCGCTTCCCCGCTCGCGTAGGTGCCGCCGTCGATCGGCGCCTCGATCGCAACCTCCGGCGCGCAGGCGGGCGGGGGGTTCGTCGCGCCGAGGTCGTCGATCGTCAGGTCGATGCTCGTCGAGACCGCGGTCCCGGTGAAGCCCTCGCGGGCCTCCGCCTCGAGCACGTAGTCGCCGTCGCACAGGGTGGGCAACTGGATGGGTTCGCCGCTGCCGGTGGTGCCGAACGTGAAGAACGCGCCGTCGAGCGGGCGACGCCAGGTCCAGGTGATTCGGGGGTCGGCGAAGCCGTTCGCGACGGCCTCGGCGAACACCGCCACCCCCTCGTCGGACGAGGCGCCGTCGCTCGGGCTCGTGATCGCGACCGTGCGGGCGTCCGGGAACGCGAGCGTGTGGTCTTGCGCGACCGACCGGCTGGTGTTGCTCACGAGCACGTAGTGGCTCAGCGCTCCGCCGTCGACGACGACGTCACGGGCGCCGGCGTCCGCCTGGCCGAAGCAGGCGCTGGCGCTCGCGGGCACGGCCGGGAAGAACGTCGAGCGCACGGCGGACGAGCTCGACTGGACCGCGAAGCGCGCGACGTACGGGTCACCGCCTGCGGCGGCGAGGTCGATGCGGTAGACGTGCGAGGTCAGCGGCGGAAGGCTGCGCGACGCGGAGCTCGGCGGCGAGCTCGGGTCGTAGGCGATCACGGTCGGCGTCGCGCTGCCGGGCGTGAACGTGCACGGCGCGCCGAACACCGCGGAGCCGGGCGCCACCTCCTTCTGGAACACCTGGTTCTTGACCCATTCCCAGTACGCCAGCGAGAGCCCGCCCGCCAGCCCGGCCGCGCCGAAGTCCGCCGGGTACTCGCGGCGCAGCACGCGATCGACCTCGATCGCGCGCACGCCCTCGGCCATGAACGGCTCCAGGAACGGCGCGTCGCCGTGGCCGAAGCGGTTCGCGAGGTAGACCCAGAAGTCCTGGGCCTGGTACTCGGAGGAGGGCAGCGGCCCCCAAGCGCTGCCGGTCCAGCGGGAGCGCTCGAGCGAGTCGTCCACGGCGCGAACGGCGCGCCCGTTGCGCACGAGGTTCGCGTAGTCGCCCTGCAGCAGCACCGCCTGTCCTTCGATCACCCAGCGCGACCGCAGCCACTCCGCGGTGGACGTCGTCGTGGGGTCGTAGCCGTACTGGGTGGCGTGCACGTACTCGTGGCGGACGGTGGGGCGCCTCCCCTCCGTGAGCCCGTTCGTCCCGATGGCGAGCCAGATCCGCCCGGTGCTGGTCGAGTACATCCCGGCGGCGATCTCGGCGCTCGCGGGGCGCAACTCGATCCGGTAGGGTCCGAGCACGACGTCGACGGACCAGCTCGGCGCGTCGAAGGAGATGGCGACCAGCGCCCGCTCGAGCCTCGGCGTCGTCGTGAAGCCGAAGCCGGTGAGCTCGTCGTAGGCGTCCTCGAGCATGGCGGCGGCCAGCGTCCGATCGTCGATGTCGCAATCCTCGGGGGCGCCGCCGAAGCCGGGTCCGCACGCGCCGACGAAGTCGGCGCCGGCCTGCTGGCCAGCGATGGCGGCGTCCGCGGCGGTCGTCGTCAGCGTCTCGTGGGCCTCCGAGCGCACGACGATGGCGTCCCAGCCGTAGGGGGTGAACGCGAGCACCGGCGCGAGCAGGAGCCTGCTCTCGGCGTCGTAGGCGGCGTCGAGCACGATCCACGACGGCGGCAGGTCACTGGCTTCGTCGTCGGGTGGCGCCGGCGACGCGTACGCGTTGTCGCGCTCCAGCACGGCGATCGCCAGGCCGTCGGGGTCCTCGCCCGGCGGTACCACGAGGGCGACGACGAAAGCGGACCCGGGGTTCGCCGCGATCCCCGCGGACGCCGTGAAGCCGAAGGCGTTGCCGACCGCCTCGACGCCCGCGGGTAGCGGCACCGTGGCCGTCGGGTCATCCACGGGTTCGATGGTGAGGTCGATGTCCGCGAGGAC
>CAZHCI010000296.1:0-2543 GCA_964530905.1 uncultured bacterium | reverse complement strand
AGGCCGCGCTCGTTGGTCCGCTCTACGCCGCGGTCGCCGAGCGGCTGGCGGGCGAGGGCGTGCCGCTGCACCTGATCGGTCACTTCGCCGCCGACGCGGTGGCGGCCCCGACGCTGTTCGAGCTGGGCTTCGGCGCCGTCGTCCGCGAGCGGCTCCGGGATCTCTCCGACGTCGTGGTCGCGGACGCCGCGCGCGCCGAGCACGAGGCGTGGCTCGCGCGTGTCGAGCGCATGCCGCACGCGGCGCCGTGGGACGCGCTCGCGCCGCTCGCCGCGGAGCACGCGGCGTACTACAGCGAGAGCCCGCTGTTCATGACCAAGGACGCTTCGCTCGAGGCCGCGTCGGCGGATCTCGACGCGCACCGGTCGGCGGGCGACGCGGCGTTCGTGGTCCGGGACGGCGACGCGCCGCTGGCGTACCTGATCGTCGGCCGGTGCCCGGGGGAGACCGAAGGGCGCCTGTTGGCGGAGACGGCGACGGCGCAGGTGCGGTCGGCGTTCGTGGTGCCCGCGGCCCGCCGGGGTGGGATCGGCGGCGCCCTGCTGCAGCACGCGGTGGCCTGGGCGCGCGACGCGGGGTTCGAGCGGCTGTTCGTCGAGCACGAGACCGCGAACCTGCTGGGTGCCCCGTTCTGGGGGCGGCACTTCGCGTCGTTCCTGGTGTTCTCCATGCGCTACGTCGACCCCGCGGCGTAGG
The DNA here is from genome assembly GCA_964530905.1 of uncultured bacterium. Lineage (GTDB taxonomy): Bacteria > Deinococcota > Deinococci > Deinococcales > Trueperaceae > SLSQ01. Next base: position 1,847 of record CAZHCI010000296.1, on the reverse strand, counting down.
CGGCGCGGGCGGTCGGCGCGTCCTTGACGCAGCCGCCGCGGTCCTCTAGGCTGCGAACGTTCGCGGAAAGGAGGTGGCGCCATGAATGAGACTCATGCGACCGACCACCGCCGTTCCGAGACCGCTCCTGCGGGCTGAGCTTCGGCCGGCTCGGGACCGCGGTCCTCGGCCCACCTAAGCTCCCGAGTCGGCCTCCGGCCGACGCCCCCGGCCGTCCTCTGGGCAGCCCGGGCGCAGGAGGACCCCCTGAAGCGTATTCAAGGGATCGACACGTTCGACGTCCACACCGAACCCTTCAGTCGGCGGCGCGACCGCCGCAAGCCGCGCGGCCGGCTCCGCGCAGACGAACTCGTCCCCGATGGGGATGGCGCGGAACGCGTGCCCGAGATCGCCTGGATGCTCGGCCGCGGCTACCTCGACGGCGTGATCGGCGAGCTCAAGAGCGGCAAGGAGGCCACCGTCTACCTGGGAAGCACGCGCGTCGGCCTGGCCGCCGTGAAGGTCTACCGCGACCTGGCCGTGCGCTCGTTCAAGAACGACGCCCGCTACCGCGCCGGGCGCTACATCGGTGACGCCCGCATGGAGAAGGCGATCGCCCAGCGGAGCGCCGCCGGTCGGCGCGCGCAGGGCCGGCTGTGGGCGGCGCACGAGTACGCGATGCTCTGGCGCCTGTGGGCCGCCGGCGTTCCCGTGCCGGAGCCGCTCGTCGGCCCCGACCCGTCCGACATCGGGGCGGCCGGCGAGGTCGTGCTCATGCGCTTCGTCGGCGACGGGGATGGGCCGGCGCCGCGGCTGTCGGACGTCCGGCTCGGGGGCGACGAGGCGGAGTCCGCCTTCGACCAAGCCGTGCGTGCGATGGCCTCGATGTGGCGCGAGGGCATCGTGCACGGCGACTACTCCACCTACAACCTGCTCTGGTGGCGGGATCGGGTCGTCGTGATCGACCTCCCCCAGGCGGTGGATGTCGACCATGGCGAGGCGCGGGACCTCCTCGCACGCGACGCGGCGTCGCTGTCCCGGACGTTCCGCGCCCACGGCGTCGACGTGGCGCCGGAGCGGGTGCTGCGCGCGGTGATCCAGGGCTGAGGTCGGTGACGGCGCGCGGGGCCCGGTCCTCGGGCCGCCCGGCGCGCCGACGCCTTTCGGGTTCGCGTCGCTCGTCAGCCCGTCGCCCCAGCAGCTCGCCGATGGGGTTCAGCGGGGACATGATCCAGGGGATCCACTGCTTCTCCAGGCCGATCCCGAAGTCGAACTGGCCGGGGAAGTAGATGCGGTTCCACTGCTCGAGTTCCTGCACGGTCTCGCGCGGGAAGAAGCGGCCGGTGAAGAACGCCTTCAGGAAGGTCATGACCTCGGGGGCGGTGGAGACGATGCCGCCCTCGGCGGTGATGGACGCGATGTAACGCGGCACGTGCACGGGCTTGTCCTTGTAGAACATCGGCGCCGGCGTGCCATCCTCCGGGTCGCTGAAGGCGTAGGTGTCGCGCAGCCCGAGCTCGTCGAAGATGAACTCGCGGAACACCTCGCCGACCTGCTGGCCGGTGATGGCCTCGATGATCTGCCCGAGGAGTTCGTAGTTGGTGTCGGAGTAGTGGACCTTGCCCCGTTGCCCGGGCAGGAACCGGGGCTTCAGCGTCCGCACGCGCTCCACGATCCGCTCCACGGGCCACGCTTCGTCCTGCCCGCCTAGGAGGGCGTCGGCCGAGCGCTCGCCGTCGGGACCCTTGCCGAAGAAGTAGTCGGTGATGCCCGCCGTGTTGGAGATGAGTTGCCGGACGGTGATCTCGGCCGTCCGGTCGACGCCGTCCATCACGTGCAGCCCACGGATCAGGTCGGCGGGCAGGTGG
>CAZHCI010000295.1:0-2545 GCA_964530905.1 uncultured bacterium | reverse complement strand
CGCCGAAGCACCCAGCGGGTGCTGGACCCTCCGGCGTCGATGCCCAGGACGAACAGGGGAAGGGAGGTCATCGGGGCCACGGTACGCCGCGCGAGGCGCTTCGTGGGGCGTGCTCCCGACTCACCTCGGCTCCGGAGCGGGCCCGTACAGCAGGGAGGCCGCCGCCGCCGCGGCGAACGCGGCGCCGGCGGCGCGCTCGGCGTCCACGGCGTCGTCCAGCGAACGCCGTCCGTCCACGACGTCGCGCACCGCGCTGCCGCCGGCCAGTCCGTCGATCAGCGGGCCGCGGACGGGCTCGTGCCAGACGCGGCCTGCGTCCGGGGCGTCGCTCCACGGCATGTCGGCCGCGTCGCGCCAGGCGAGCTCGGTCTCGTGGCGCTCGCGCAGGTGCGCGAGGATCCGGACGCCCGCCTCGAACGCCCGCAGCTCGTAGGCGTCGGCGACGTGGAGCTGCACGCCGTGGCACGTTCGACCGGCGAACGGTCCGCTCTCCGGCCGGAAGTCGAGGGGGCGTGCCCACAGCCCGGGGAGCGCCGCGGCGTTCAGCGCCTCGGCCAGCGCGTACCCCTCGAGCCACGGCGCGCCCAGCAGCGAGAACGGCAGCGGCGTGCCGCGACCTTCCGAGACGTTCACGCCCTCGAGCAGCACCAGGCCTGGGTAGAGCGCGACCGCCTCGCGGCTGGGCAGGCCGGGCGAGGGAGGCACGAACGGGCCGGGACGTCCCGGCCGGTCGCGCCGCCAGCCGCGCATCGGGACGACGGTCAGGTCGGCCGCGCCGCCCAGCGCCCGGCCGGCGTGCCAGCGCATCGCCTCGCCCAAGGTGAGGCCGTGCTGGAACGGCACGTCGAGGTAGCCCAGGAACGAGCGGTGCGCGGGGTCGAGCGGCGGCCCGGCGACGCGCGGCCCCAGCAGGTTGGGCCGGTCGCACACCACGACCCGGGTGCCGGCGCTCGTGGCGGCCTCGAGCAGCAGCGCGACGGTGGTCGCGTACGTGTACGCCCGGACGCCGACCTCCTGCACGTCGACGACGACCGCGTCGAGATCGCCGAGCAGGGAGGGGTCGGGGCGCCTTCGCGGGCCGTACAGGCTGAAGCGCGGCAGCCCGCTGCGGGGATCGCGGTCGTCCGCGACGGGGCGCGCGTCCTCGCCGAAGCCGCTGAAGCCGTGCTCGAACGTGAACAGGCGGACGAGCTCGGCGTGGGGAGAGGCCCTCACCGCTTCGAGCGTGGGGCGGCCGTCGCCCAGCACGGCCGCCTGGTTCGTGAGCAGGGCCAGGCGGGGGCCGCCGGCGTACCGGACGGGATCGTCGACGAACCGGTCGATGCCGAGGACGGGCCGTCCCTCGCTCATCCCTTCACGGCACCCGCCGTCAGGCCGGCGATGAACTGCCGCGACATCACCAGGTAGATGATCAGCAGCGGCAGGCTGGCCAGGACCATGCCGGAGAACACCAGGCTCCAGTTCGTCATGTGCTGGCCGAAGAAGATCTGCATCCCCAGCGGGATCGTCTTCCAGGTGTCGCTCTGGATGAACAGCAGCGGAAAGAAGAAGTCGTTCCACCACGGCACCACGTTCACGATCACGACCGTGGCCAGGCCCGGGCGGACCAGCGGCAGCATGATGCGCCAGAAGATCTGCGTCTCGCTGGCGCCGTCGATGCGGCCCGCGTCCTCGAGCTCGCGCGGGAGGTTGCGGAAGAAGATCGACAGCAGGAACACCGCCATCGGCATCCCCGACGCCGCGTAGGTGAAGATCAGCGAGAACGGCGTGTCCAGCAGGTTCAGGTCGCGCATCAGGATGTAGAGCGGAAGGATCCCCAGCCGGATCGGGATCATGATGCCGGCCAGGAAGAACAGGAACAGGAACGTCTGCAGCCGGAAGCGGTAGCGGGCCAAGGCGTACGCGGCCGGCGCGGCGCACACCAGCAGCAGCGCCGCCGAGGCGCCGGTGACCAGCAGGCTGTTGCGGAGGTAGGTGCCGAAGCTGGCGCGCCGCCACACCTCGACGAAGGTGTCCAGGCTCCACGACTCGGGCAGGCCGAACGGGTTCCTGAACATCTCGGGCGTCGACTTGAACGCCGAGAACACCATCAGCACGACCGGGTAGAGGAACACCGCGGCCAGCACGCCGAGGAACAGGTAGATCCCCAGCCGGGCCGCACGCCGGCGCCAGCGGTAGCCGTGATCGGCGGCGTCGCGAGCCCCGGTCACGTCTCGACCTGACTGCGCTGGCTGAAGCGCACGCCGAAGAACGACGCCACGCCGATGATGATCAGCATCAGCACGCCGATCGCCGCCGCGATCCCGATCTGCCCCGGCTCGCCGCCGGTGGTGGGGTCGCCGAAGGCGGTGCGGTAGAAGTAGGTGGCCAGCAGGTCGGTCGCGTAGTTCGGGCTTCCCGACGCTCCCTGCATCACGAACACCAGCTCGAACGCGTTGAAGTCCCAGATGAACGTCAGGATCGACACCATCCAGATCGTCGGCATCAGCATCGGCAGCGTGACGAAGCGGAAGTCCTGCCAGGCGTTCGCGCCGTCGATGATGGC
>CAZHCI010000294.1:0-2552 GCA_964530905.1 uncultured bacterium | reverse complement strand
CGCCGCAGGTATCGTGAGGCTCATCGACCGACGCGTCCCGAACGCATCGGACGTCGGTCGAGGGAAGGGTGCTTCATGCCCAGATTCGCTACGATCCTCGCGTCCCTCCTGCTGGTGCTCGCGACCGCTCTGGCCCAGCCCGCCGACCGGATCGACGTGCAACGCCCCGACGCGCCCGAGCTGGCCGCCTACGGCGAGCACGCGGTCGGCGTCCGCACGATCGACGTCGTCGACGAAGGCCGCCTGAACATCCTCGCCGCAACGGAAGGCGAGGAGATTCCGTCCTACGATCGTCCGCTCACGCTCGAGGTCTGGTACCCCGCCGTGCTCGAGGACGGCGCGACGGCCGGCGGCACGTACACGGTCACGACCCGCAACGGCGAGACCCAGGCGGAGCTGGCGGGACGCGCCGTGCGCGACGCCACGCCCCACGCCGACGCGGCGCCCTACCCGCTGGTGATCGTCTCGCACGGCTACCCCGGCAACCGCTACCTGCTCTCGCACCTGGCCGAGAACCTGGCCAGCAAGGGCTACGTCGTGGCGTCGATCGACCACACGGACAGCACCTACGCCGACCAGGCGGCGTTCGGGAGCACGCTGTACAACCGGCCGCTGGATCAGCTGTTCGTGCTGGACGAGATGGAGCGCTTCTCGGCCGGGGACGACGGCTTCCTCTCGGGCATGGTCGACGCGGGGACGACCGCGATCGTCGGCTACTCGATGGGCGGCTACGGCGCCGTCAACGTGATCGGCGGCGGCTACACCGAGGCCAGCACGCAGTTCGACTTCGCGCCGCCAGGCGGCGTGCTGGCGCAGCACCAGGCGGGGACCGAGGCGTTCGAGGCGCGCCAGGACCCGCGCGTCGTGGCCGCCATCGCGATCGCGCCCTGGGGCATGAACACGGGCTTCTGGGACGAGGAAGGGCTGGCGGGAATCGAGACGCCGGTCCTGTTCATGGCGGGCAGCATCGACGACGTCGCGGGGTACGAGAACGGCATCCGGGCGATCTTCGAGAACGCCGTGAACGCGGACAGGTACCTGCTCACGTTCGAGAACGCGAACCACAACGCCGCCGCGCCGATCCCCGCCCCGCGTGCCGCCTGGGAGACGGGAACGTTCGCCCACTACGGCGACGCGACCTGGGACACGGTCCGGATGAACAACATCGCGCAGCACTTCGCGACGGCGTTCCTGGGGCTGCACCTCCAGGACGACCTCGAGATGGCGTCGTACCTCGACCTCGTCGAGCGCGCGGCCGACGGCGTCTGGTCGGTGGACGACGAGGACGAGTTCACGGCCGATCACAGCTACTGGAAGGGCTTCCAGAACCGCACCGCCGTGGGCCTGACGCTGGAGAGCGGCGCGCCGCAAGGCGACTGACCGGGACGCGGACCCGGGCCTCGTGACCCGCACGATGCGTGGACGAGGAGAGTCGATGCCGGGACCCACGTTCGGGAGCGGCTCGAGGCCGCCCCGCGCGCGGTGGGCGCGCTCGGTCGCGAGACGTGCGAGGTAGGCCCGTTCGGGGCCTACCTCGCTCCGGACGGCTCACATGGCGGTGCGGTGGAAGATCACGGGGACGCGGGCGACGATCGGCTCGTGCTCCGCGGCCACCGTCCGCACGATCACGTCGGCGGTCAGGCTGCCGTCCGGACGGTGTCGCGCCGAGGTGAAGTCCACGCTGGCGACCTGGATCGTGTGGCTCCAGATGTTGTGCGTCGCGGCGTCGACGACCATCGGTACCAGGCCCAGGAAGAAGTTCCCGAAGAACCAGCCGTTCACGGTCCGGCGGACCATGATCGACTCCGACGCGTAGCCGTCCAGGGAGAACGTCAGCTCGTAGTCCGAGCTCTTGTCCAGCGTGAAGCTCGTCGGCGTCGTGCCGGCGAGCCGCTCGCCGTTGTCCACGCCCAGCGCGACCACCTGGGCGCCGTCGGGGGTCGAGGTCGCCTCCAAGCGGGACGGGCCGCCGTCGATCAGGGTGGCGCAGCCGGCGGCGAGGAGCAGCGGCGAGAGCGCGAGCGCGGTGAGGATGGTGCGTACGGACATGGTCGCCTCCTAGACCTGACGCGGAGCCCCGCGGCGGGTTCCGGAGGTCGAAGGGGCGTGCGGAGGATCGCGGTCCGGTCGCGCCGCCAGGACGCGCCGTGACGGTCGATCCCCTGGCCTTCGATGCCGCGGGGTCGCGTCGAGAACGAGGCTAGGAGGCGGGTGCGACGGGGAGCGACGTAGGCGTCAGCTGGCCGTATAGCGCCGGGCGGCACGGCCGATCTCGTCGGCCACCCGCGTCCGGATCTCCGGCGGGCTCAGCACCTCGATCCGCGCTCCCCACCCCAGCAGGAACGAGAGCAGCTCGTGCAGGTCGCCGCCTGCGGCGAGATGGCCGTGAAGATCGACATCCAGCGACCCGTCGTCGTGCTCGCGCTCGATGGTGAGCGACGGCTCGCGCCCGCGATGCTCGCGGAACCAGAACGCCACGGAGGCGTCGACGCGAAGCCGCACGGTGACCGGATCGCCGACCACGATGCCCCACGAGCCGTCCATGTGGGCGT
>CAZHCI010000293.1:0-2556 GCA_964530905.1 uncultured bacterium | reverse complement strand
GCGCGAGCTCGTGCACGCGATCGGACTTGAGGTTGAGAGCCATCGTCACCTCCTGGTTCGAGGTAGAGTCTACCATTCTGTGGCCCTTCTACCTACGGCCCTCCTTGATCACGGCGGAGCCATCGCTCGCTCGGTCGGCGTGGTGCCGCGTCGTCCGTTCGACGCATGGTGCAGGTACGAGCGACTCGCCCCTACCGATGCGGCCGACGCGTCGCCAGGTCGTGCGCCGTCGGCGGGCTCGCCGCGAACCGTGCCGTCGCAGTACGCTGAATCCGTGATCATCAAGCCGTACGTGCCCCGCACCAAGTCGGACCCACGACGCGCTGCGGGCGTGAATGCCGAACGCCAGATGGCGCACTACCTCGACCGGCACTTCGCAGATCACGCCAGCATGCTCGTCCTACACGACGTCCGACTCGACTTCGAGGGAGACTCGGCTCAGATCGATCATCTGGTCGTGCATCCGTTCGGCGTGGCCATCATCGAAAGCAAGAGCGTCACGGCGGCCGTCAGGATCAACATCGCGGACGAGTGGGAGCGGTCGTGGAACGGCCGTTGGAAGGGCATGCCGAACCCGCTGCTGCAAGGCGAGCGACAGGGCATCCTGCTTCGTCGTCTACTGACGTCGCGAACCAGTGCCCTTCTCGACAAGGTCATCCTGGGCCTGGTCCAGGGCACGTTCCGGTTCATGGCGCTCGACGTTTTCGCCGCAGTCTCGGATCAGGGCACCATCGAACGTGCACGGCCAAGCCAGGCGGCGCGCGCCCTGAAGGCCGACGCAGTTCCCAGGGCTCTGACGAGACTCGTGGACAAGCACCGCCGCGACGGTCACCTTTTGAACCCCAACCTGAAGGCGTTCGGTGAGGCTCCGAGATCCTTCAGCGAAGCCGAGATACTCCGAATCGCCCACTTCCTGCGCACACGAAGCGTGGACCCCGCCGAGCGCGAAGACGACGCGACTGGGTCAGCTTCGACACGACGACGGAACGGCCGAACACCCAACACCCGAGCCCTTGCGGCAGACGCGCACGGCCCTCGGCGCGCTGAGCCAGCGGCACGCAACACCACAGGCACCCGTCTCGCCTGCCGGCACTGCGGCTCGGTTCGTCTGGAAGCGAAGATCGGACGGTGGGGACCGTACGGACGGTGCCTCGACTGCGGCAAGAACACGTCGGTCCGGCCACTGTGCCCCGAGTGCGGCGCCAACATTCGCGTCGAACGCGATGCCTTCGGGTTCGCGGGCCGCTGCGACGAATGCGGCATCGCTACGGCGATCGTTGTCGGCACAGACGCATCGACGTAGAGGGGGCTGCGCCCGGCTCATCGAACACGCCGTCTTGCAACGGTGCGACCACGTCGGTCCTATGGATCGTGCGGACGCGTGGTCTGCACTGCGCGAGCCAAAAACAGTGGGGCCCATGGCTCGGGCCCCACTCTTCGTGACAGAGCGAAGGTGCGAGAGCGGCTGTCCGGACTGCACGAGCCCGGCGTAAGCCCGAAGCCAAGCGTTCTCCCCGTGTTCGGCGAGCTCATCCCTTCTCGAGCCGCCGTCGCGTGAGCTCAGGACGCCTGCGTCGCTCCACCCGGAACGTGCACACCGCGTTCGGGCTTTCGCTGCACTCCCTTTAGCAACCGCTGGTACGTCGCATACGCCCGGTGGTCGAACAGCTGGAGGGAGCCCGGTGACGGCGACCTCGGCCTGGACGCGATCATGCGGTCGTGGCAGGGCGACGACCTCTGGTGCGTCGTCGAAGTGGATGCGCCGGCCCGCCCGACGCCGTACGAGAGTCTGAAGGCGTGCTCCGATTACGTGCGCCGCTGGCAGGGCTGGGGGCCGGCTGCCCGCGCGATCCGATCTGCGGCGGCCGCGTTCCGCCTTCGACCGGCGTCTCGGACGTCCATCCGAGCCCTCGGCAGGTGTCGAGGTCGTCGTCCACCGCCTCGACGAACGCGCTCGCGAGCGGCGCAACGTCGGTTTCCTCGAGCGTGCTGCGAACGGACTCGACCTTGCCGGAGACCCCGCGGCCATCGGCGCTGCACTGCACCGAGCCCAGGTCGCCCTCGTGCTTCAGCGTGTCGACAACAGGCCGAACCGCCAGCCGTCCACGACGCTGTGGGGTCCCCCTCCCCGCGTCGCGCCGGCGAAGCGTCCGACCGCGTGACCCAGCTCGGGGGCGGTCCACGATGCGCAACCGCCCCCAGGCGAACCGTGATGAGTCGGCTGTCCTTACGACGCCGGCGTCGCTGGACCCTGGGCCCGCATGCCCGAGCCGAGCCCGTGACGTATGCCGTCCAGCACCCGCTGGTACGTCGTGTAGGCGCGCCGGTCGAACAGCACGACGTCGATCTCGTCGGGTCCCGCCGTGTCGGCGAGGTCCGAGATGATCTCGCGCAGCGCGACCTCAGCGGCGACGCGCGTCTTGAACCGGTTGGTGCCCGTGCCGATCGCGGGGTAGGCGATGCGGCGAAGCCGCAGCTGCCGCGCCAGCACCAGCGACGAGCGATAGCAAGACGTGAGCAGCTCGAGCGATCGATCGGTCCCGTCGTAAGCGGGCG
>CAZHCI010000292.1:0-2556 GCA_964530905.1 uncultured bacterium | reverse complement strand
CCACGGAACGTGACCGGAACCCGGGTCGGATAGGCCTTGCCGCCCGCCATGATCGGCGCGATCAGAACGGTGCGGACGTGCCGGTTCATCTCGTCCGGCGAGACGATCAGGCAGGGCCGCGTCTTACCGATCTCGGATCCGCGCGTGGGGTCCAGCGTGACGAGGTGCACCTCGAACCGATTCACCACGTCCATTCTTCGTCGTCGAACTGCGTGCCGTCGGACGCGTCGAGGAGACGGTCGTCCCCCTCCTCGGCCATGGCCTGGAACGCACCATCCCATCCCTGGCGAGCCTGGGCCGGCTTGACGATCAGGACGCCGCCCTCGAGCACGAGCTCCACGTCCCCGTCGAGCCCGGCCTGCTCGAGCAGCGGCTTGGGAATCCGGATGCCTTGCGAATTGCCGATCTTGACGATGCGTATCCTCATCGCTCCTCCGTGGCCAGCTCGTCCGTAATCACAATGGATTCACGTCGCCGAGGCGCGTCAAGGGGTCGCGCTCTCCCGCGTTTTGAACGGCAAGGCCGGCATCAGCTCCGACCTCGCCGTCCGTCTCGAACGGGCGGGCATCGCCACGGCCCGCTTCTGGATGACGCTCCAGACGAACGACGAGCTCCAGCAGGCGACCCGCCGCGAGCAGCCCTCGATCGAACCGTGGTCGTCGCCGGCAGCCAACGCGAACGATCACCACGGACCGCTCTGACGCGAGTTGGCAGGGGTCGACCGTCGAGGGGCGCCGCCTCGGCCCGTGCCCGGAAGGGCGGGGCGGTAGCCACCGTCGTGCGGACGGGTCGCTGTAGCGAGAACACGGATGAGACGCTGCGAAGTCAGGACATGAATGTAGTCGTCAATGTCCACGGCTACCACGTTTCTACGTTTCGTTGCGCATTCATGGAGCCCCCGCGCCCTCCTTCGCACCGAGTTACCTTCGCGCCCTGCCCGTCGACATGTCGCTACTCCGGCAGATCGAGCACCTCGCCTACGCCCGTGGAACGCAGCGGCTGTTCCAGACGAAGACGCCGGAGCTGCTGAAGCGCCTCACGACGATCGCGCAGGTCGAGTCGACCGAGTCCAGCACGCGCCTCGAAGGCGCGGTCGCTCCCCGCGCTCGGATCGAACGCATCGTCCTGAAGGACACGGCTCCGACGAACCGCTCGGAGGCCGAGATCGCCGGCTACCGCGACGCCCTGCGCATGATCCACGAGAGCGGCGAGCACATGCGCTTCAGCGAGTCGCAGATCCGCCAGCTCCATGAGCTCCTCTACCGCTTCCTGCCTGCAGCCGGCGGCCGCTACGAGTCGACGCAGAACGACATGGTCGAGACCGACGCGGCGGGCGTGTAGGCGCGCTCGAGCGAAGCAGCGCCGGATGGCACGACGACGCTCACGACGCCCGGCCGTGGCTCGACGACTTCCTGGGCGTCCCGACCGCCGCATACCGCGAGCTCGAGGAACGCGTCGAGGCGGTTCGACGTGGCCCCGGCGGAACCAAGACGGAGATGGTGCGGACGGCCGTCGCCCGGCGCGTCGCGCCCTTCAGCATCAGCGACATCGAGCGCGAGCTCCCCGCCGTCAGCCGCGAACTGATCCGCAGCGTGCTGAAGGACCTGCGGAACGAAAACGTCCTGCTGCTGCGGGGACGGGGTCGCGGTGCGCGCTACGAGCCGGTCGCGCGGTGAACCGCGTCTCGAATGTGCGAGGGTTCTGGATCTAGCCCGGGCTGGAATCGTCTCCGCCAACGGGCAGACGTACGACGTTCGCATCGGTGTGATCGAAGTCGTTGCCGACGAACGCCAGACGCTCACCGCGATCCGCGGCCAACGCGTAGCTCATGACATCGCCGTAGTTCAGTCGTGCCGGATGCCCTTGGCCCTTTCCGAACCGGAGGTAGGCTCTCCGCGCGATCTCTGCCTGCGCTGCCGTCAGAGCCGCGACCTCGAGGTCGAGGTCTCGCACGAGGACATCCAACAGCTCGATCGGATTCGTCGTGGTGCGGCCAGCGATGACGGCTTGTGCCTCGATCAGGGACGCGACCGAGAGCAGCCGGGGCTCCTGTCGCATCAGGTAGGCGACGCTGGCCTCCCAGCCCGGCTCCTGGAAGAAGATGTGCAGCAGGACGCTCGTGTCGAGGACCATCAGGGCATCTCGAGCTCGGCCTCGATCTCCTCTTTGGTGGGCGCCCGCCCCTTGCGCTCCGGCACCACGTAGGGATGCACGGAGGTCCGTATCGAGGCGATCACCCGTTCCGCTCCTGCGGTGCCCAGGAGCTGGGCCTGGTAGAGCTCGAGAGCCTGCACGACGGCCTCCGTCTTGCCCTCGCCAGTCAATCGCGTGATGCGCTCGAGGAGCTCCACCGCATGGTCGTTCTTGATGCTGAACTGCCTCATGGAGAGATCCTAGCACGAGAGTTGTAGAAATGCTTAGGCATTTCTAGACATTCCTACGGCCTAGGTGCGTCTCCGAACCGCTCCCGAAACGCCTGCGCAGCGCCCGCTCGGATCGGATCGCCGTGCCCGAACACCGCGACCTCGAACTCCAGCGCGGCCAGCCTGCGGAGCG
>CAZHCI010000291.1:0-2562 GCA_964530905.1 uncultured bacterium | reverse complement strand
CGTTCAGGAAGCCGGTCATCAGCTCGTTGCCGAACGTCTCCTCGTCCCAATGGCCGCACCTCGTGCCAGGGAGACCGTCCTCCTCGACGGGCACGTCGCCGACGCCGCCCAAGCGCTCGTACGCCAGGCGACCGAACTCCCCGAGGTAGGCCGGGTCGACGTCGAACGTCGCCACCGACGAACAGTCGGCGGCCTCCGGCTGGTACGCGAGCAGATCGAAGTAGGGCTCGAACTCCCAGTTCGTGCCGAAGCCCAGCACGTGGCCCAGCTCGTGCACGATCGTCTCGACCAGCTGACCGTCGGCCTCGAGCTGCTCCAGGTAGGTCGTGTTGAACTCCATGTAGCCGACCAGGTTCGTCCCCTCGTCGGGCCCGCCGATGCGGCTTCGGCACGGCCCCGCGACGCCGAGCGTGTCCGAGTCGTTCGCGAAGCTGCCGACGTACACGAGTAGGTCGTCGATCGTGCCGGAGAACGCCGGCTCGCCCTGACCGCAGGCGTAGTCCTCGCCTGGCTGCGGATCGACGCCGTCCGTGAAGTCGACGGTCACGTTCTCCAGGTCGCCGACGATGATGCGCTCCCAGACCGCGACCGCATCGTCGAACGCGCGCCTCTGCGCCTCCGTGTACCCGTTCGGCTCGAGGTAGTCCAGGTCGATGTCGAAGGCGGGCGTGGGCGGTTCGAACGAGACCTGGACCGTGTCGCTACCGACGCGGCCGCCGTCGTCGACGGCTTGCACCTCGATCGTCTGAACCGACTCGACCAGGAGCACCAGGCACTCGGCCGCGTCCGTCTCGCTGTCGTAGCTGCACCGCGACCGGGCGCCGTCCACGATGGCCTCGACGCGGGTCACGAGTCCGTCGTCGGCGACGTCGGCCTCGACCCGCGCGATGCTCTCGGTGGTCGAGGAGCCGTCGCTGGGCGCGACGATCGTGACGGTCGGCGCCGTGTCGTCGACGAGCGCGGGATCGTACTCGACGAACACGGCGTCCGAGGCGCTGCGGCCGGCGCCGTCGGTGCCGGTCACGAGCAGGAGATTGTCGCCCTGCAGCAGGGGGACGTCGGTGCACGTGAACGAGCCGTCGCCGCTGTCGCAACGACCTTGCTCCGCCCCGGTGTTCACCGACACCGAGAGCCCCGCTCCGAACCCGGAGACGGCGCCGTGGAGATCGACGCTGGGCGTCGAGGTTGTGCCGGTGCTCGGCGGCGAGAGGATCACGAGGTGGGCCTGGCCGCTGGCTTGGTAGGTCACCGTCGCGGTGTCACGGCCGGTGCGTCCCAGGTCGTCCGTCGCGGTCGCCACGAGGAGGTTTTCGCCCGAGGCGAGGGACACGCCGGCGCAGTCGAACGCGGTTCCGCTCACGGTGCACGAGCCACCGGAGCCCGTCGTCTCGTTCCGAACGGTCATCGACGTCAGCGGAGCGTCGCGGACGACCTGGCCCTCGACGTCGATCGGCGAGGAGGACACCACCGTTCCGTCGACGGGGGCGTCGATCACGACCGTGGGAGCCGCTCCGCTGGGCGGCAGCTCGGTGCAGGCGACGACGAGCGCGACGCTTCCCAGGGCGAGGAGACGCCCCAGCAGACGCGCGGCCGTCGAGCGGGAGAGGCGGCGCATGGCGATCATGCCGTGACGCTAGCACGGCCCTCCGGCGACGGCCTGGGCGGGTGGTGAAGACGCGTTCACCAAGGGGCGGCCTCCCGCTTGACCCATCCGGGCGACTGGTCTATTCTTCGCGCGATCGCGCACGCGCGGTCGCCGCTGCGCCGCGGCCGCTGTCGCGGGCGCCGGCATTCCTCGTGAGGGAACGTGGAGCCATGATCAAGAAACGGTACGTCAAGAGCCGCAACGTGACGAAGATCGTGTTCGAGCATCCCGCAGGCGTCGAGGCCGACGCCATCGAGCTGATCGCCGACCTGCACGGCTGGACGCCGGTGGCGTTCGACCGGCTCCGGAACGGCACGTGGAAGCTCGTCCAGGAGCTCGAGCCGGGCAGCGCCATGCAGTTCCGCTACCGCGTGCATCGCGGCGGCGGGGTGGACTACTGGAACGACGCCGACGCGGACGGCCTGGTGCCCAACGACCAGGGCTCCCAGAACGCCGTGGTGGCCGCCTGATCCGCGGCGTGGGCCGGGCGACTGCGCTCGTGCGTTAGCCGGTCAGCGCCTGAAGCACGTCCTCCACCAGGTCGTCCGGATCCTCGATCCCGACCGACAGCCGCACCAGCCCGTCGGTGACGCCCTCGCGGAGTCGGAGCTCCGGGTCCAGCAGCTGGTGGGTGGTGCTGGCGGGGTGCGTCGCGAGCGACTCGACGTCGCCCAGCGAGACCGCTTGCGTGAACAGCGTGAGGCGGTCCAGGAAGCGCCCTGCGGCCGGTTTCCCGCCGGTCAGCTCCAGCGACACCATGCCGCCGAAGTCGGCCATCTGGCGCGTCGCCAGGTCGTGCTGGGGATGGTCCGCGAAGCCGGGCCAGTGGACCTCGGCGACGGACGGGTGGTCGCGCAGCGCTTCGGCGACCCGCCGGGCGTTGGCGCAGTGACGCTCGATTCGGAGCGGCAAGGTCT
>CAZHCI010000290.1:0-2568 GCA_964530905.1 uncultured bacterium | reverse complement strand
AAGCCGAGCGGGCCGTCGAGGTCCTACGCCGCGCGGGTGCCCAGGCCAGCGCCACGGGTGCCTTCGCCACCGCCGTACGGTTCCTCGAGTTGGCCGTCGCCCTCACGCCCGAGGATGCGTGGACCGTCGCCCGTGATCGCACCTACGCGCTCCACGCGGCGTTGCACAGCGCCCTGCACGGCGCGGCCGACCACGACCGTGCCGACGAGGTGTTCGCGCTGCTCGCAGCCCACGCTCACGGCCCCGCGGAGCTCGCGGGTGAGGCACGGCTGCACATCACCGGTCTGGCCAACCGCACCAGGTACGAGGAGGCGGTGCTGATCGGGGTCGAGCTGCTCGGTCGGCTGGGCATCGAGGTGCCCCTGGAGGACCCGCTCCCGGACCTCGCGCGGGGCCTAGCGGCGGTGGACGCCGCCTTCAGCGGCGCGGCCGGTGACGTCCTGCCGACGGCGCCGGCTGCGGCCGAGGAGCGGGCCGTCGCCTGGCTGCTCAACCGCTCGATCCCGGCGGCCTTCTTCTGGCGCCCGGAGGTGGCGTTCTGGATGTCGGTCACCGGCGTGGAGCGGTGGTTGGCGCAGGGCTACCTCGACGAGTACGTCTACCCGGCGGCGTGCCTCACCCTGGCCACCATCGGGCTGCGCGAGGACCCCGACCTCGGCTACCGGGTGGCGACCGAGGCGCTGCGCATCGGCGCCGAGCGTGCCGAGCGGGCGCCGACGGAGATCGCGCGCACCCACCACGTGGTCGGGCTGTTCGTCGCCCACTGGTTCGAGCCGCTGGAGCGCGACATCGAGCACGCCCGTCTGGCCTTCGATCAACTCGCCCGCGCCGGTGAGACCGACTTCGCCTGCTTCTCCTTCTTCACCAGCCAGGCAGCGGTCCTCGACACCGCCACCGACCTCCAGGTGGTCGCCCAGGAGATCGCCACCGCGGGCGAGTACGCCGCGCGCACGGGCAACACCCACGCCCAGCACGCCTACATCAGCTTCCACCGACTGCTCCTCGCCCTCCAGGGGCGCACCGATACGCCCGGCAGCTTCGAGGGCGAGGGCTTCCGCGAGGCCGCCCACCTCCATGCCACCGCCGGGAACCCGATGGCACGCGGGTTCTTCCACACCTACCGGGCGGTCACAGCCGCGATCTTCGGTGACGAGATCGCCCTGCGCGCCCATGCGGCGGAGGCGAACCGGCACGCGGCCTACCTGACCGGTTTCTGGCCGACGGTGCTGATCCGGGTCGTGTCCCGGCGCGCGGCCCCCGCGCGCCTGGGTGGCGCCCCCCCGGGCCCCGCGCCCGCGCGCCCCCCCCCCCCCCCCGCGACCGTGGCTACTGCTTGGCTTCGATGAATCGGATGGCGTCCCCGACGGTCCGGATGCCTTCCGCCTCTTCGTCGCTGATCTCGATGTCGAACTCGTCCTCGAGGCCCATGATCAGCTCGACGACGTCGAGCGAGTCGGCCCCGAGGTCGTCGACGAACGAGGCGGTCTCCGTGACGTCCGACGGGTCGGCGTCGAGCTTGTCGGCGACGACGTCCTTGATCTTGTCCAGAATGGCCTGTTGATCCATGGCGTTCCTCCCAGAACGGTCGTGAAGCGATTTGCGGGATTCTAGCACGTGACCTTTTCGCGGCCGCGGCCGACGGGGCACAGGCGCGGATCGCACGAGCCGGCCGAGTCTACTGCATCACCAGGCCGCCGTCCACCGTCAGCGTCTGGCCCGTGACGTACGCGGCGTCGTCGGAGGCCAGGAACGCGACGGCCTTCGCGACGTCCTCGGGCTCGCCGAACCGTCCCGCCGGGATCTGGCCGAGGTAGCGCTCGCGCAGCTCCTCGCTCAGTTCGGCCGTCATGTCGGACGCGATGAAGCCGGGCGCGACGGCGTTGACGGTCACGCCGCGGCCGGACACCTCCCGCGCCAGCGACTTCGTGAGGCCGATCAGGCCGGCCTTGGACGCGACGTAGTTCGCCTGCCCGGCGTTCCCCATCAGCGCGACCACGCTCGCGACGTTCACGATCCGTCCCCAGCGCGCCTTCAGCATGCCGCGCAGCACCCCGCGCGCCAGCCGGAACGAGCCGGACAGGTTCGTGTCCAGCACGGCCTGCCAGTCGTCGTCCTTCATCCGCATCGCGAGCGTGTCGCGCGTGATGCCGGCGTTGTTGACCAGCACGTCGATCCGCCCCAGGCGCTCGGTCGCCTCGGCCAGCAGGCGCGTGCAGTCGGCCGGCTGGGCCACGTCGGCGCCGAACGCGGCGGCCCGTCCGCCGGCGGCCTCGATGCGGGCGACGGTATCGAGCGCCGGCTCTTCGCCGCGGACGTAGTGCACGCCGACGACGTGCCCGCGGGCGGCCAGCTCCAGGGCGGTGGCGCGGCCCAGCCCTCGGCTCGAGCCGGTGACGAGGGCGACGCGGACGGGGGCGCCGTCGGGTGCGGTCCGTGTGCTCACTGGGTCTCCTCGCTGCCGGCGGCGCCGGCCTCGTCGTGCCCCGGCGGGGCGGCGTTCGGCCGCAGCGCCTCGGCCAGGCCGCCGGGATCGGCGGCGGGTCGGGCGTCGGCGCCCGGCACGATGCG
>CAZHCI010000289.1:0-2592 GCA_964530905.1 uncultured bacterium | reverse complement strand
TCCGAGTTGCTCCAATACATCCTCCGCCGTATCCTTCTGCTGATTCCGATCCTGCTCGGCGTGTCCGTGATCGTGTTCGGCATCATGTATCTGACTCCAGGCGACCCCGCCATTCTCATGCTCGGCGAGAACGCTCCCGAGGCCGAGCTCGAGGCGATCCGCGAGCGCTTCGGCTTCAACGAGCCTCCGCACGTGCAGTACGGGCTGTGGGTCAGCCGTGTCGTCCAAGGCGACCTCGGCCGATCGATCCGTTCAGGACGCCCCGTCACCTCGGAAGTGGCCGCGCGATTGCCCGCCACCGCCGAGCTGGCCATCCTCGCCACGCTCCTCGCCATCGCCGTCGGGGTTCCGCTCGGCGTCGTCTCCGCCTTGCGCCCGAACACCCCGGTGGACCACGTCGCCACGGTGATGGCGTTCGGTGGCCTGGCCATGCCGGTGTTCTGGCAAGGACTGATGATGATCCTGATCTTCTCGGTCTGGGTGAACTGGCTGCCGCCCTCCGGTCGGCTCGACCACTGGTCGTACTACATCATGCCGACCATCACCCTCGGCACCAGCGCCATCGCGGCCATCACGCGCATGACGCGATCGACGATGCTCGAGACGCTCTCCCAGGACTACGTCCGCACCGCCCGCTCCAAGGGCGTGTCGCCCCGCTCGATCACCTACAAGCACGCCCTCCGCAACGCCCTGATCCCGGTGGTGACCGTGATCGGCCTGCAGTTCGGGGCGCTGCTCTCGGGCGCCGTGATCACCGAGACGATCTTCTCGTGGCCCGGCATCGGACGGCTGGCCGTCGACGCGATCCGCTCCAAGGACTTTCCCGTCGTGCAGGGGGTGGTGATGGTGTTCGCCGTGCTCTACGCGGTCGTCAACCTGTTCACCGACGTCCTCTACGTCTACCTCGACCCGCGGCTCAAGGCGCGGTACGTGTGAGCATGGACGCCCTCCAAGACACCATCGGGAACGAGAAGGGCGCGCGGCGCGGCAGCCGGGCGACGAAGGTATTCCTCAAGAGCCCACGGACGATCATCGGCGCCGTGGTGCTCGTCGTCATCGTGTTGGCCGCGGTGTTCGCCGACGTGATCAGCCCCTACCCGCCCAACGAGCAGAACCTCCGGGCCCGGCTGTCGCCGCCCAGCGCCGAACATTGGCTCGGCACCGACCACTTCGGCCGCGACGTGCTGAGCCGCATCATCCACGGCGGACGCGTATCGCTCCAGGTCGGCTTCCTCTCCGTCGGCATCGCGTTGCTGGTCGGCGGCGTGATGGGCGTGGTCGCCGGCTTCTACGGCGGCTGGCTGGACACCGCGATCTCCGGATTCGTCGACGTGCTGCTGGCGTTGCCGGCGTTCCTGTTGGCGCTCGCGATCGTCGCCGCCCTCGGACCGAGCCTGATCAACGTGATGATCGCCGTCGGCGTCGCCAACGTGCCGCAGTTCGCGCGGATCACGCGTAGCGCCGTGCTGCAGGTGGCCGAGATCGACTTCGTGACCGCCGCGCAGGCGCTCGGGTCGCGCGACCGCCGCGTGATGTTCAAGCACATCGTGCCGAACGCCCTCGGTCCCGTCATCGTGCAGGTGACGCTCTCCCTCGCCGGAGCGATCCTGGCCGCGGCCGGCCTGTCGTTCCTCGGCCTCGGCGCGCAGCCGCCCACCGCCGAGTGGGGCAGCATGCTGAACAGCGCCCGGCCGTACATCCGCGACGCCCACTGGTCGGTGACCTTCCCCGGCATCGCGATCATGGTCACCGTCCTGGCGCTCAACATGGTCGGGGACGGCCTTCGTGACGCGCTCGATCCGCGGAGCGCCGATTGACCGCCTTCGCTCGTCGGACGGCGTGGTGGGTCGCGGCGGCCGGGGTTCTCCTGGTGGTCGGGGCGTTCCTATCGCCCGTCGAGGCGGAGGCGCCGGCCGCCTCCCCGACCGACGCCTCACGGCTGCGGGTCGCTGCAGCGCAGCTCGAGCGTGGGCGCGAGGCGTACGAGTTCCACTGCACCACCTGCCACGGCGTCACGGGCGCCGGCTTCGCCGAGGCCCGCGCCGCGTTTCCGGCCGACCACTACGACTGCTCGCGCTGTCACGGGCCGGGCAATCCGCCCGTCATGAGCCGAACCCAGATCGAGTCGACCCAGACCGTCTTCTCGCTGGGGCGTGCACCCGCGCTCGATGACGGATCGACGATCGATCGCTTCGGGAGCGCGGACCGGCTGTTCGCCCATGTGCGCGCGACGATGCCGCGGTGGAATCCCGGTCGACTCGACGACGAGACGTACCTCGATCTCGTCGTGTACGTTCTATCTCTGGCCTACGAGGTCGACGCCGGCGGCGACGAGCTAGCGGTCGGCGATCTGGACCGGATCGAGCTGACGCCGCTCCACTGACGCGCGGGACGCGGCCGAGGACAGCGAGCGCCCGGCACGCGGACGGCGCGCCGGCGTCAGCCGGGCTCGTCGCCGCGCCGCCGCTCCTCGTCCTCTTCGTCGCCTTCGTCGCGCGCTTCGTCGGCCTCGCCCGCCGTGCCGCCCGGGGAGGGTGTCGGCGCTTCGTCCGTGGCGGGCGCGGAACCTTCGCTACGAGGCTCGTGCGTGTC
>CAZHCI010000288.1:0-2629 GCA_964530905.1 uncultured bacterium | reverse complement strand
CCGCCAGGATCTCCTGAGCCTGCTTCTTCGTGCCGACGAACAGGATCGTCCCGCCACGTCCGGCGAGGTCCTTGAGGTAGTCGAACGCCTTCTCGCTCTCGACCAGCGTCTTCTGCAGGTCGATGATGAAGATGCCGTTGCGTTCCGCGAAGATGTAGCGCTTCATCTTCGGGTTCCAGCGCTTCGTTTCGTGGCCGAAGTGGACGCCGGCCTCGAGCAGCTGCTTCATTCCGAGATAGGACATGGGTGCCTCCAGTGGCGGGACGTTCAGCGTGGGATGTCGCGGCGTCGTCCGAGGTGGACGGGCCGCCGGGGATGGGTCGCGGCGGACGTCCCGCTGCCGTCCGCGACCGAAACCGAAGCAGCATAGCAGACGTCGCCCCCGGGCGGGAAGCCCGGGGGCGACGTGGTCGGGCAGGTGGCGAGGGCGCCGCGACAGCGCGGGGCCGGGCGACCGGTCAGTTCAGCGCGTCGAGCGCCCGGCGCGCATCCGAGTAGCCCGGTCGCAGCTCGAGCGCCTTCTCGTACGCCGCACGCGCGGCGGCCACGTCGCCCTCGTCGCCGCGCGCTTCGTAGACCTGGCCCAGCACGTAGTGCGCCTCGGCGCGCTCGGGGGGCAGGAGCGCGCCCTGCTGCGCGCGGCGGACCGCGTCTTCGATCCGCCCCTGCTCGAGGTAGGCCTGGGCGAGGTAGGTGTACAGCGGAGGCGTGAAGACCGCTCCGTCGAGCTCCAACGCGCGCTCGAGCACCGGGAGCGCCGCGGCGGCGTCCCCGCACTCGAACAGGGTGATGCCCAGCTGCGACACCGACGAGAGCGAGCGAGGCGCCAGCGTCACGGCCTGCGAAAGCTCGTAGCGCGCGTCGTCGCAGTCGCCCAGCCGGAAGTGGGCGTTGCCCAGCAGGTTGTGCGCGTCCGGGTTCGTCGGGTCCAGCACGACCGCGCGGCGGAAGGTGCGCCTGGCCAGCTCCATCTCGCTCGCGTCGCGGTACACGCGGCCGAGGTTCACGCGGATGGTCGAGCGCTCGCGGTCGGTCAGGGCCGCGCCGTTCGGTCCGTCGGCCTGCTCGGCCGCGCGCTCGAACGCCGTCCGCGCGCCGGCGAGATCGCCGGTCTGGTACAGGATCACGCCCTTGGTGTTCATGACCTTGGGGTCGTCGGGGGCGGTTCGCTCGGCACGGGAGACGACGTCCAGCGCATCGCCCAGCCTGGTCGCGTAGGCGTTCGGATCGGCCAGGTACTGCTCGCGGTAGGTGAGCGCCAGCTGCACGAGCGGCTCCGCGGCGTCGCCCGAGACCTCCACGGCACGGCGCAGGGCCTCGACCGCGGCGGGAAGCGCCCCCTGGCACCGCAATGCGCGGCCCTGGCCCACCAGCGCGTCGACCCGGTCGGGACTCGCGTCGAGCGCCTCTTCGTAGAAGTACTGCGCCAGCGCGCAGTCGCCTCGGTCCATGTAGAAGTCGCCGTCGCGCGTCAGCGCGGCCGGATCCTGCTCCGGCGCCTGGGCGCCGTCCTGGGCCAGGGCCGGCGCGGCGCTCAGAAGCGCGAACAGCAGTGCGAGCAAGCTTCGTCGAATCAACACAACGCCTCCGTGGGTGGAAGTGGAGCTACGTTCGCGCAGCATACCCCGCTCGGAAGCCGCGTTCGGGACGTCCCCACCGTGGTTCGTCGACGCCCATCATGGCGGCGGAGCGTGAGAGCGCCGTGTGTCCGTCAGCCGCCCAGCAGCTGCAGGAGCTGATGCAGGAAGAAGCCCGCCGTCGCTCCGAACGCCAGGTGGCCGGCCACGAGGGGGACGATGAACGAGAAGCCGTCGCGGAAGCGGGCGATCGGGTGATGCTCGGTCACGAGGATCGTCATCAACAGCGCGATCACGCCACCGTGGGCCACCCCCATCGCCACGCCGACGAGGGGATAGGCCAGGTCGATCACCGTCGGGAGCCCGCTCCCCAGCGGAAGCGAGGGCATCGACGAGCCCGCGCCCATCAGGGTGTCGATCAGCGAGCCGTACAGGAACGCGAACAGCACGCCGCCGAGGGTGAAGAGCACGGCGCCCAGGTAGTTCGACCGCGCGTCCTCGCGGCCGGTGAGCGACGATCCCAGCATGCCGACGACGTCGCACGCGGCTCCTCGCCAGAGCAGCGGCAGGTAGACGACGGCCAGCATCGCCGCGGTCGCGATCACGCCGGACGCGATCGACGCGAGAATCAGATCGATCATCGCGGTCCTCCCTCCAGGAGGCCGGCGGCGCTCGGTCCACCGTCGCGGCGCGGCCCGTTCGGCCCCGGCCTCCTCCGTCGACGATAGAGAGCGGCCGCGCGCGCCGTCCGCACGATGGACGACGTGGCGGCGGGCGGCTTCGTGAGCGTCTCCGGTCGTGGGCGGGGCCGGGGGGCGTCGTCGGCGCACCGGTCGAGGGAGCGGTCCCGGGCACCATGACGGAGGGGCGCGGGTGCTATCCTCGCGCGCACGGGCCCGGGACGAACGTCCCGGCGTGGCCAGGAAAGCGTGGGTAGCCTGCTGCACTGGAGGATTCTGGCCTCCGGCCCTCGGTCCGCCTCGAGCCCACCGTTCGTCGACCGTATCCCCTCGGAGGAAGCGTTGCCGATGACTCGTCCCCGTATCTCGCTG
>CAZHCI010000287.1:0-2641 GCA_964530905.1 uncultured bacterium | reverse complement strand
CGCTTGATCGGCCGGCCGGCCCGCGACTCGGCGCCCGTCACCTCGAGGATGCCGAGCCTCTCGAGCTTCCGCACGCGGTAGTACACCTCGTCGAGGTCCGCGCCGACGGCCTCGGCCGCCCGAGCGACGCTGGACTCGGTGCGCAGGAAGTGCGCGAGCAGGGGCAGCAGGCTCAGGTCCATCAGGGCGCCGGCGGCCTTGCGGTCGTCGATCACGCGGGCGGAGGGCTCGGTCTGGGCCATGAGCTCCACGGTATCGCGGGATCGGGCCCGATCGCACGCCGACCAGCGTGCTCAGTACGTGCGAAGCGCGACCTGGCCGAGCGAAGAGCGGATCCGCAGGTCGATCGACGGTCCGCCGCCGGACAGCTCGTACCCGCGGCCGGCGCGCTGGAACGCCGGCTCGGCGCGGACGCGGCGCATGCCTTCGCGAACGGTGACGCGGACGTTCGCGTCGCGGGGCACGAACACCTCGACGCTGCCGACCTCGCTGCCGACGATCGCGTCGACCTCGCCGTCCGGCAGGTAGACCGTCTGACGGCCGATCTCGACGAAGGTTTCGAGGGCGTGCACGCGGGTTCCGCGCAGGTCCAGCGTGGCGTCCGACACCTCGCTGCGCACGGTCAGGCGCGTCGGGAGGTCGGGATTCAGGCCCAGGCTCCACGCCGGACCACGGTGGGCGAAGCGGACGCCGGGGCGGGTCCGGGTCCGGAGCGAGACCCGCACGTGATCGCCCTCGTCCACCTCGCGACGCAGCGTGTCACGGGCCTCGAGGCCGATCCGGCCGGCCACGGCGCTCGCGGCGCCGTGCGGAAGGGCGCGCAGGTCCAGCGAGGCGGACGTCAGAACGAGGTCGACGGTCGCCTCGCTCGCTGCGCCTCGCGAGACGTCGACGAGCTCGTCGCGGGCGGGGCCGGAGGCGGTGGCGGTGGTCTGGGCGAAGGCGATGAGGAAGGCGACGACGACGAGCAGGCCGGTGAGGATCTTCGCGAGCTTGGTCATGGTCGTAGGGTGGCCGGGTTCCAACCGGAAAGGGAACGCCCTTCGTCCAGTAGCGCCGCCGTTCCACGCACCGCCGCTCCCGGCGCCAGCCGGGTTCTCGCGCCGCGAAACCGGCTCACGGCCGCGCCACGGTCGCCTCTCCGCGAAGCGGGCACGATGCCTGAGCGCGAGACCGTTCTGCGGTGCACGAATTCTCGCAACTCGCGCACCGTCGGTCTTGAGGCGGCTGACCGCAGGCGCTACGCTGAGGCACGTTCACACCACGCGAGCGTGGAAAAGGAGGCGTACGTATGAAACGCACGTTCTTCGCAGCGCTGGCCTCGATCCTCGTGATCGGAGCCGCGTACGGACAGGAGACGGTCCGGGTGGTCTTCCCGTACTACTCCTCGGAGACCGCACCGTTCTTCGAGGCCGTGGTCGAAGGCTTCGAAGCCGAGTACCCGGACATCGACATCGAGCTCACCGAGGTGAACTGGGACACCCTGCTTCAGAAGCTGACCACGGACATCGCCGGCGGCCAAGCGCCGGACGTCGCGGTGATCGGCACTCGCTGGCTCACCGATTTCGTGAACCAAGGGGTGGCGGAGCCGCTCGAGCCGCACCTGTCCGACGACATCTTCGATCGCTTCATTCCGGCGTTCCTCGGACCGTCCGAGCTCGAAGGCGCCACCTACGGCCTGCCGATGGCGGCCTCCGCGCGCGCCATGTTCTACAACGCCGCCCTGCTCGAGCGGGCCGGCGTCGACGATCCTCCCGCGACCTGGGACGAGGCCGTCGAGGTCGCCCAGGCGATCCGGGACCTCGACGACAGCGTCTACGGCTTCGGCCTGCAGGGCGCGGAGATCGAGACCGACGTCTACTTCTACTACGCGATGTGGTCGTTCGGTGGCGACATCATCGAAGGGGACGGCACCAGCGGCCTCGACAGCGAGCCCGCCTTCGAGGCGGCGCGCCTGTACAAGCGGATGATCGACGAGGGCCTCACGCAGCCCGGTCCGACCGCGTACTCCCGTGAGAACGTCCAGGACCTGTTCAAGCAGGGTCGCGTCGGGTACATGTTCAGCGCGCCCTTCCTGATCGGCCAGATCGAGAACGAAGCGCCCGACCTCGAGTACGGCATCGCCCCGATTCCCAGGGCCGAGACCCAGGTCACCTACGGCGTCACCGACTCGATCATGATGTTCGCCGACTCCGAGCGGAAGGAAGCCGCCGCGCAGTTCCTCGAGTACCTCTTCCGTGCCGACGTTCACCTCGAGTTCACCGTCGCCGAAGGCTTCCTGCCCGTGCTCGAGGGCGAAGCCGAGTCCGACTACTTCCAGGAGAACGACCAGCTGCGGATCTTCGCCGATCTTCTCCCGGACGCGAAGTTCGCACCGAACATCGAGGGCTGGGGCGAGGTCGCGGACACGACGACCACCGCGCTGCAGGGCATCTACCTGGGCGAGCGGGACATCGAGCCGGCGCTCGAGGACGCTGCTCGGCGCATCGACCGCCAGCTGCGTCGCTGACGCAGGCCGTCGTGACGGCGTGGCTCACGAACCAGCGCGAAGCGCGACGGGCGCGAGCGTAGTCGCCGCTTCACCCTCCGGACGCCGCCACCGAGCGGCGTCCGGAGCCGACGGTCATCGGTACGCGAGCGC
>CAZHCI010000286.1:0-2706 GCA_964530905.1 uncultured bacterium | reverse complement strand
GAGATCAGCACCGAGAGCGGCGCCCAGAACAGCGCGAAGCTGTACGCGACCTCGTCCAGCGTGCCCGTCCCGCCGCGGCGGCTTCCGAGCCAGTGCACGATGTAGGTGAAGATCAGGAACCCCAGGATCGTGAACACGATGTTGCCGATGAAGCCGGCGATGCCTTCGCTCAGGCCGAACAGGCCGGTGATGGCGCCGGCCAGCGCGACGTAGGCGATCGCGTCGCGTAGCGTGCCCGATTTCTCGTGCCGTTCGAACGCCGCGACGCTGCGGCTGGAAAGAACGTCGCGGCTCTGCGCGATCATGTCCGTGATCGAGATGCCTGCTGCCATGGTGACCCCCTAAGGTGGCGTTCGCGTCAGCGTAGCGTGCGGACGGGGGCCCAGGGGTCCTGTCACGAGCCTCCCGAGCGGTGCACCGCTCGTTCGGACAGGCGCCGCAGTCCCGCGTCGGTCGCGTCGAGCAGGCGCTCGAACGACGTCTGGCGGTCGATCGGCAGGGCGAAGCCCCCCTCCTGCTCCAGCGCGACGAAGCCGTGCAGCGTGCTTCGCAGGAAGCGGGTCGCGTGCAGGGCGTCCTCGCCGTCGAGCCCGTAGCCGCGAAGCACGGCGAGGACGGTGTCGACCACGCGGCTCGCCGCCGCGGCCGAGGGGTCGTCGTCGTCCCCTCCGGCCAGCGTGAGGGCGTACAGACCGGGATGCTCCCGGCCGAACGTCCGGTACGCCGTGGCGACGGCGGCCAGCGCGTCGCGTCCGGAGCGACCGCCGGCGGCCCGTTGCAGCACGTCGCCGAGGCGCTCCAGGCCGCGGCGGCGGACGTCGCGACGGAGCCCGTCCAGCCCGTCGACATGGTGGTAGAGCGACGGGGTGCGGACGCCGAGCTCGCGGGCGACGGCGGAGAGGCTCAGCGCGTCCGCTCCCCGCTCGTCCAGCAGCGCGACGGCGGCGTCGACCACGCGCTCCGGCGTCAGCCGGCGGGGCGTCCCGGCGGCACGGCTCGAACGACCCTCAGCGCGCTGCACGGGACGCTTCGGCATGGACGTCTGCGAGAAACCGAGCGATCCGGGACGTCGTGACGTCGGGCATCTCGACGTGGGGGTAGTGACCGGCGCCGTCGATCGTGGCGACCTCCGCCGACGGAGCGCCGGACATGGCGCCGACGATGGCCTGCGCCTCCGCGCCCGGGTCGGGAAAGTCGGGGTCGGCGCTGCCCATCAGGACGAGCGTCGGAGCGCGCACCTGATGGAGGCGCGCCTCGATCGCGGCGTCGCTGCGGAACATCATGGCGCGGAGGGCGTCGAACCGGCCGGGCTCCGCGAGGTTGGACAGAAGCGCGCGACGGTGCGTCGCGTGGTCCGCGGGCTTCGCGGCCGGGTACAGGCTGTCGTAGAACCAGCCCCAGGCCCGGACCTTCCACGGACCGACGCTCATCGCCCGCAACGCCGCGCGCATGACCGGCGACAGCTCGTGATCGCGGACGAACGGTCCGATCAGGACCAGCCCGGCGACGAGATCGGGCCGCTCGGCGGCGGCCCACACCGCGGGCGCGGCGCCGAACGAGTTCCCGATCACGACGGCGGGGCCGGCGTCCAGCGTCTCGAGCAGGGCGACGAGATCGGCGCCGGCCGCTTCGGAGCCGTAGTCGGGCCAGCCGATGCTGGACTGGCCGTGACCGCGCAGGTCGACCGCGACGGTGCGATGGCCGGCGGCGAGAAGCTCGGGAGCGAGGAACCGGTACTGCTGGCGCAGATCGCCCAGTCCGGGGAGCATCACGACCAGGGGGCCGTCGCCGGCGTCGTCGTAGGCGAGTCGTCCTCCGGGTCGCTCCAGGTAGCGGGTCTGGGCGGTCGCTCCGGCGTGCGTGGAGCTGGTCGAGGGAGTCGAGCGCGAACGGGTTGCGGCTTGTTGGGTCGGCATGGCGTCCTCCTTGATCTACGAAGCGTAGGCTATAGCCTAAAGGTCTTAGCGTCAAGATCGCAGCCGCTGCGACGCGCTCGTGCGACGCGCTCCGGGGACGTCCGGCATGCGCGTCAGGTTCGCGTCAGGTTCGCGGCGTACAACGGGACCGAGCCCGACGAGGGCTCGATCGGTGGCCGAGAAGCCCGTGCCCTACCTGGGCGCTTGGCGCGGGTGGAGCCAGTAGCGCAACCGGCCGATGTGACGGCGCTCGTCACCTCTCAGCCTCACCGTTCTTCGCTCTAGGAGGCGAACGCATGCAACGAATCCTGACCGCCACCATCTTTCTGCTGACGCTCGGCCTGGCCTTCGCGCAGCCGCCCGTGGACTACACGCTGCTGTGCGAGGTCGAGGTCGAGGTCGAGGGCGAAGTCGAGACCGCGCTCGTCGTCTTCGGAGTCGCCAGCTACGTCGATGACAAGCTGCACGTCGCGCTGGACGAGGGCGTGACCTGCAAAGAGGGAACGGAGACCGTCGAGGACGAGACGCTGACCGTCGACGTCGTGTTCGACACCGAAGGCGAGGCCACGGTCACCCTGGCGACCGACGTCGAAGGCGCCGAGGACATGTCCGCCGTCGCGCAGACGCTGCCCGAAGAGGCGATCGCCGGCATGGTCGGCGCCCAGAAGAACCGCGCGATGGCCGCTGACCACCGCGAAGCGGCGCAACAGAAGGCCGATGAAGCCCGCGCACGCGGAGAGGGCGCTCCGGACGACGTGGAGGGCGCGCCCGAGGAGCACCTTCCCGAGGA
>CAZHCI010000285.1:1589-2728 GCA_964530905.1 uncultured bacterium | reverse complement strand
GATGTTCGCCAGCCGCATCCCGACCTGCGTGTCGGCGATCACCGCGACGACGCGGCCGTCCCACGCGTCCGGCAGCCCCGGGAGCGTGACCTCGAGGACCTGACGATCGATGGTGTACGGTTCGATCGCGCTCCACGCCAGCACGCCCACGATGGCGAGGAGCACGACTCCCACGACCGTCTGCAGTACGACCACGGCGCACCTCCGCCTCCATCATGGTGGGGCGGTCGTCGGCGGGGCGTGACGGGTGGCGACGGAGCGGCGGTGGAGCGGCCCGCAGCGACCGGTGGGTGCAGGCGGCCGACGACGTGAACGTGCGCCGGAGGTCCTAGGGACCGCTCGCGGCCAGCGCGCGACCCCAGGCGGCGGCCCGATCGAGCTCGCCTTCGGCCAGGGGCCCCTCCGTGTCCAGGACGATGAAGCCTTCGGGCTCCACGAGGAGCCGCGCTCCTGCCCGCTGGCCCGTTCGGGCCAGACCCGTCGCTGCCCAAGCCCGCTTGCCCATGATCGGCACGATGACCTTCAACACGCGCGACGGCATGTCCTGAACGGAGAAGCGCGTGTCGAACGCGGCGAACGGCACGTCGCTCAGCGTGCCCGGCGTCAGCTTCGCGGCGAGCTCCTTCATGACCGGGCTCGTCGAGAACCCGTGCGTGGGGCAGCCCAGCACGAGGGTGCGCGCCCCGGCCAGCCGGGCGGGATCCGCTTCCGAGGCGGACACCACACGGACCGGGCCCGCGCTTCCGAGCCCTTCGGCGATCGCCTCCGCGATCGCGCGGGTGTTGCCGTGCACCGAGTCGTACACGACCCATGCTTCACGCTGCTCGGACATGATCGTTCGCCTCCTCGCCCGGTCGACGCCGCCCCGGCGAGATGAGCGTAGCTCCGGCCGGGGAGGGCCTGGTAGGGACGTCCGACAGCTCCTGCTCGGACCGGCTCGTCGTCGGGAAGCGGCGATCCCCGATCCAGTCCGCCGGCGATGCGGCCGTCCACGCCCCGGACGGTGTGCGCGCCCCGCACGCGGCACGGGCGCCGAACCGTACAGTGCGGAAGCCGATCACCGTCGTGCAGGGATGCTCGGGTGTCCGTGGAGGCGTGTCCATCCGAGTCAGGGGCCCTGAGGGGTGCGCGGCGTCGCT
>CAZHCI010000285.1:0-1489 GCA_964530905.1 uncultured bacterium | reverse complement strand
GAGGGCGGGTCGGCTCGCGAAGCTGCGGCCCGGGAGCTCGCCGATAGCGTCGGCGGCACGCTGGAGTCGTACCACTTCGCCTTCGGCAGCAACGACTTCTACGCGATCGGCGAACTCCCGGATCACGCCGCCGCCATCGCCGTGGCGGCGACCGCCGGCGCGTCCGGCGCGTTCAGCCACTTCGAGACGATCGTGTTGATGACCCCGGAGGAGGCGGACGCGGCAGTCGACCGCGTCGCCAGCTACCGCCCACCTGGGGGCTGACGGCCCTCCGTCCAGGTCTCCGCGGCCACGTGGCCGCGGAGACCGTGGCTTCGCGGCCGTACGCGGGGCGAGCTCGGGGCGTCGCGCGACGCGGCGCAGGGACGATCGGCGTGGCCGAAGCGCCCGTCTGCATCGTCACCGGCGCCAGCGGAGGCATCGCTTCGGGAACCGCGTGGCGTTTCCGGATCCGTGCTCGAGGATAGGGACACAGCTCGGGGCCGAGGAGCCGTCGACGCCCCCGGCTCAGGCGCTCGGGCGAAGGTCGCCCGCAGCGACGCCGGGTCGGTCGGCCACCCAGCCGCTCGAGCCGTCCCCCATCCGTTCGCGGTGGACCGTCAGGTGGTCCTTCTGCTCGATGGCGAGGTCGTGCTTGGCGCGAAAGCGCTCGAACGCGCCCGTACGCCTCGCTGACCGGTGGGTCGACGCATTGCCCCCATGGATGCGGTAGCCCACACCGAGTCCTGGAACCTCGACGAGGGGCAGCCCCGCGGCGAGGATGCGCAGGATCCAGTCCCAGTCGTAGTAGCTCCCGACCGTGGGATCGAAGACGCCGAGCCGGTCGTGAAGGCTCCGGGGCCAGGCGAGCCCGCACGTGAGGACGGTGTTGTCGCGACGCAACGAGACAGGGTCCGCCGGCAGCCGGAACGGCTCGCGGTCGATCTCGCGGCCGTCCTGCTCGAACAGCAGCCAGCCGCTGCGATGGACAAGGGCCGGGCCGGTCGCGAGGTGCCGAACGACGTCGCGCATGTGGTCGGGATCGAGCAGCAGGTCGTCGTCGTCGAGCAGCATCACGATGTCGCCGTCGGCGATGCGGAGGGCCGCGTTGCGCGCGTCGACCTGACCGCAGCCGGGGTTCTGGAACGCGACGACGCGGGGATCGGCGGCCAGCGACGCCGCCCGCACGCCGTCTCCGTCGCCGTCGTCGACGATGTACGCGCGCCACGCTTCGTGCGACTGGTCCTGCAGCGACGCGATCGCCTCGAGGAGTCGTTCGGGCCGGCCTCGGGTGGGGGTGACGACGTCGATCCGCATGCCGCACGCTAGGGCCCCCGCGTCAGGGTGGCGTCACGGCGCGCGCTGGCGTGTGCAGAGATCGAAAGGTAGAAGCGGCTGGAACGCTGGCGCGAGGACGTCGCCGGAGACCCAGGCTCGCCGGGACGAATGGCGCTACCTGCCGAGCGCCGGACGCGCTAGTGCTGGGGGTCGACGGAGGGAGGCTCCATGC
>CAZHCI010000284.1:0-2742 GCA_964530905.1 uncultured bacterium | reverse complement strand
CGGCCGTCTCGCCGTATTGGCCCCCGATCGCTCGCGGTCGGGGGTTCTTCCATGTCGTGCGGGTCTCGAGCATGGCCTCTTCACGGCCGATTGACGCCCCCTTCCCTACACTGCGCCGACTGGACGTCGCCGACAGGGGCACGACGCCGAACGATAGTCGAGGGAGGGCGAGATGCGCATCCACACGAGGCTCCTGGCAGCGGCTGCGACGGCGCTGTTGATCGCGGTCGGCTGCTCCGGGCAGCAGGGCGGCGAGGAACAGGCAGTGATCACCACGACGGTCGACGAGACGCTGGAGCCCAGCGCACCCGCCCTGCCCGACGCGGCGGACGGTGGCGCCCGGCCGCTGGCGACCGTCACCTTCGACGGCGAGCCGCAGTCCGACTTCGTGGTGAACGAGCTGATCGTCGTGCCGGCCAGTCGCGACGCGCTGGACGCCTTCCTCGCCCCGGTCGGCGGCGAGGTGCTCGAAGCGATCGAGACGCCGGGAGCGGCGACCCGCTACCTGGTGCGCGTCGATACCGGCGGAGTCGGCGTCGCGGGGATCGACGCGGTCCTGAGCGGCCTGGCTCTCGGAAGTGGGGACCTGGCGGTCTCGAGCGACGCCGGCCTGCGGCTGTTGGCGCTGGCCGCGCGCGCGACGGCCGACGGCGTCGACGTCGACGTGAACTGGCTCATGCAGGGCGACACGTTCGAGGACGGCTCCCAGGAGGACGGGTTCGACGCGATGCAGCGCAGCTACATGCGAGCGTCCGCGAGCCAGGCGATCGGCGTCGACGAGGCGTGGCTCGCGCTGGAGCGCGCCGGGCTGCTGGACGATCCGGACCACCGTGTCTCCGTCGGCGTGATCGACGCCGGCTTCTACGACAACCAGGACTTCGCCACGCCGTCGACCCACCTCTCGTACGTGCAGGGCGATTCGGCGCTCGGCTCGCCCAACCCCTCCACCTGTAGCGGCGGCACGCCGTGCCCGCGCCACGGCACCGGCGCCGCGCTCACGCTGGCGGGCCTGGCCGACAACGGGTTCGGCGGTGCCGGGCCGGCCGGGCCGATCGTCGATCGGCTGTTCACGGCGCACGTGGCGCTGGACGCCGCGAGCGTGATGAGCGCCGCGAGCACCATGCAGGCCAACGGCGCGTTCGTGATCAACATGTCGTTCAGCGGAGGACTGGCCAGCACCTGGGCCTGGTGGTCGCTGAACGGCTACGCCGAGCACATGAAGGCGATCTCGCAGAGCGGCGTGGTGCTGGTCGCCTCGGCCGGTAACGCTGACACCGACGTCGACGCGGGCGAGACCTCCCAGCACGACCCGAAGATCCACTACCCGTGCGAGTTCGAGCGGGTGATCTGCGTCGGGGCGCTCGCCGCGAACGCCACGACGAAGATCAGCTACAGCAACTACGGCGGGTTCCACCGCGCCAGCAGCGTCGCCAGCGCCGGCACGGTCGACCTGTGGGCGCCGACGAACATCACGGTCGCGGACACCACCTCGGCTGGAAGCACCAGGAGCTTCGGCGGCACCAGCGCCGCGGCTCCGTTCGCGGCGGGGGTCATCGCGCTGATCCGTGCCGTCGATCCAAGCGGGCCGATCTCCGACACGTTCTCCGCCCTGTGGGACACGGCCAGCTCCGGCAGCTCGGACCCGGACGTGGGCGACTGGCCCAACGCGCGCGACGCCGTGCTGCAGGTCCTTGGCGACGCGCCCGCCCGCATCGACATCGTCGAGCCCGCCGGCTCGCCGTACGACGAGTACGACGCCATCCCGTTGCGAGCCGACCTGGACGATCTGGACTCGCCCGTGGACGAGTACTCGATCCGCTGGAGCTACCAGGACCACGCTGACACGTTGGTGGTGATCGGGACCAGCGAGAGCGGCGACGAGATCGACGTGCGCCTGTGCGACGGGACGTACGAGATCCGTGCCGACGCGATCCACACCAGCACCTCGGCCACCCAGGCCGCCTCGACGTCGATCGAGGTGGAGCAGCCCGCCGTACCCCCGGCGCGCTGCGCGCCCGAGATCGCCATCACCGTGCCGGACCCCGGCTCCGTGATTCCGGTGGGCGACACGATCGCCTTCGCCGCCGCGATCGAGGACGACGACGACAGCACCGCAGCGCCGATCTATCCGCTGACCTGGTACCAGGACGGGCCGGGCTCGACGGTCCTCGCGCGGGACGTCCTGAGCTTCGACACCTCCGCCCTCGCGGCCGGAAGCTACGACGTGTACGTCGAGTACGGCGTCGCCTCGGACAGCATCACGATCGAGGTGCTGGACACCGAGAACACCGCGCCGCGACCCGTGATCGGTGACCCGGACGACGGCGCCACGCTGGTCTACAGCGACTACGAGCACGACGCCACCACCATCGACGTGCCGTCGGGAGGCCTGGCGTTCGACGAGGAGGACGGCTGGCTGGCGGAGGAGGCGCTGACCTGGAGCTATCGCCTGGAGGGCACCACGGACTGGACGCCGGCCGGTACCGGCTACCAGCTGACGATCACGTTGCCGTTCGTGGGCCAGAACGATACCTGGGAGATACGCCTCACCGCGGTGGACTCCGAAGGGTTGGAAGGGAACGACGTGAACACGATCGTCGTCGTCACGCCGGCGGGGTGAGGCGCTGCCTGATCGCCCGTTCGCAGAGCTGATCGCGACGCGTCCGTCGCGAGTGGCCGGAGGCTGACGCCGACCCGGTCGGGGTCGATCGCGAGCATGCGATCGGCCTCGGCCCGCATCGC
>CAZHCI010000283.1:0-2756 GCA_964530905.1 uncultured bacterium | reverse complement strand
GAAGCGCTCGCCGGCGTTCGCGAAGCGCGTCAGGTCGCTCGTCACGATCAGCAGCGTATCGATCCGGTCACGGAAGCCACGATTGCCGTTCTGGTGCCGCAGCGCGACGTCGATCGCCTCGCGTTCCTTCAGGAGGTAGACGCGCCACGCCTGCCGGTTCGAGACGCTGGGCGTGGTGCGCGCCATCCGGACCGCCCTCTCGATCAGCTGCCGGTCGACCGGCTCGTCGGAGAAGTCGCGAACGCTGCTGCGCGAGGTGAAGAACGCGCTCAGGTCCACGCACGCGTCGCGCAGCACCTCGTCGCGGGACACCGTCCGCGTGCCGCCGCGCGTCTCATCGGCGAGGGGCGCCGACGCCGCCAGCCGGTCGATCTCGGGGTCGCGGTAGCCTTCCGGCTGCGACGCCTGGTACGCCCGCAGCACGCTCAGCGCCTGGAGCGTCACCGGGCGCCAGCCGTGCCGATCGGCCGAGGTCCGGATCAGGGCGATCAGCGACCGGACGTGCCGACGCCCGAAGCCGGGACGGGGGTGGCGCAGCGCCATGCCCTTCTCGAGCGCGTGGTACTCCATCGTCACGTAGGCGTCGAGATGGTCGACCGAGCGGGGCGGTCCCGACAGCGGCGACCAGCGAAGGTAGCGGACGACGTCGTAGCCGAAGCCTATGAGCGTCGACGCGACGTCGCGGAGGTACCGCGCGGCGTTCCCGAGTCTGCCGGAGCGGCCGGTCATGCGGGCCTGCGCGGGGCGGGCGAGGAAGCGCCGCTCCTGCGTGTCGTCGCCGTGGCTCGCATCGATCCCGTCGCCTCCTCCAGCTCGCCCCCTTCGACGGTAGCACCGCGTAGGCGTCGCAGCGGCCGCGACGCGATGCGAACAGGCGTGCCGCCCAGGGCGTCCTAAAGTGGACGCAGAGGCGGCCGCGAGGGTGGCCGCCGCGAGCTCGAGCCCGAGTCGCCGCTTCCCCTCGGGCGCGGCAGGAGGTAGGCCATGAACGACCGACGATCCGACGACGAGAAGATTCCGAACGACGCGATTCCAGGACGAGACGACGGCGACGACGCCGCTCCCGAACGGGTGGTGCCCACGCAGCCGTACCCCGGCGTGCAGGGCGGCGTGCCGTTCCATCACGACGAGGAGGGCGACGTCGAGGAAGAGGGCGACGCCCTCCTGCTGCGGGTGGACCCGAACCTGCCGACACCGGAGCTTCGTGCGGCCACTCTGGGCGACATCGAGGGCCAGGGGCTGCTGATGGCCTTGCGGGACGCTGACGGCGGCCTCGTCGAGGCGAACGGCAGCTGGCGCCCGGACGATCCGGAGATGAGCCTGGACCAGGTGCGCGACACGTTCCCCGAGGGCTCCACGACGCCGTTCGGCGGCGTCCGGATCGAGGGGCGCGACGAGGCGACGGCGGAGGAGGTCGAGCTCCAGGTCGTCGTGCGAAGCGTCGCGGAATACACGTACGACGACGGGACCCGCCACGCCGTCGTGAACTTCGTGCCCAGCGACATGGAGTGACGTCGGTAGCGACGCTGTTCACGGCAACGACGGCCGTGGCGGTCGTCGCCGCACTGCTGGCCGCGCGCGGCGACCGGCGCTGGGCGTACGGCGCCTCCAAGGCCGTCGCGTCGGCCGGCTTCCTGGGCGTCGCGTGGTCGGTAGGGGCGCCGTTCGAGGGGTGGACGCGCGTGGCGTTCCTGGCGCTGACGCTTTCGGCGGTCGGCGACGTCGCGCTCGCGGCGCGCGGCAAAGCCTCTTTCGCCATGGGTCTCGGCGGCTTCATGGCGGCGCACGTGGCGTACGTCGTGGCGTTCGGACGGCTGGGTGGGCGGCCGGAATGGCTCGGCCTCACCGTTCCGCTGGCCGTGGCGGTCGCGGCGTTCGCCTGGTGGTGGCTTCGGACGCGGGTATCGCCCACGCTGCGCGTCCCGGTCGGCGTCTACATCGCCGTGATCTCGGCCATGGCTGCGGTCGGCACCGCGGCGGGCCTGTCCCACGGTGCGGCGCGACTGGCCGTGGGCGTTCCGCTGGTGGTGGGATCGGACGCCGCCGTGGCGCGACACCGGTTCGTCGCGCCCGGCTTCGCGAACAAGCTCGTCGGCCTTCCGGCGTACTACCTGGGCCAGCTGCTGATCGCGTCCGCTCTGGGCGGCGGGTGAGGCGGAAGGCGTAGGGATCGCGGCGGGTCACCTATCGTGAGGACGACACGTTCGTGCGTGACCGATCGAAGGTCGCGACGGTCTAGCGAGGCAGGAGGCATCCCGTGAACGATGACGCCCCGTCCCCCAAGGAAGGTCGTGAGCGCTCCATCGAGGTGCTCCGCGCCTGCGCGTCCGAGCACGGCTTCCTCGCCACGCCCACCGAGCGCGACAACTACCGTCGCGTGTGGGGGCGCGACGGGTCGGTGATGGCGCTGGCCTCCCTGCTCGCCGGCGAGGACGACCTGATCGACACCTCCCGCGTGACCCTAGAGACGCTGGCCCGCTACCAGGGCCCGCACGGCGAGATTCCCAGCAACGTCGATCCATCGACCGAGCGGGTGTCGTACGGGGGTACCGCCGGTCGGGTGGACGCGGGCTTGTGGTTCGCCATCGCGTGCACGGAGTACGTGCGCCGGGCCGGTGACGAGGACTTCCTCGACACGATGTTGAAGCCGTTGGAGCGCCTGCGTCACCTGTTGGGCGCGTGGGAGTTCAACGATCGTGGGCTGCTGTTCGTCCCGCCGACGGGCGACTGGGCGGACGAGTACATCCAGAGCGGGT
>CAZHCI010000282.1:0-2768 GCA_964530905.1 uncultured bacterium | reverse complement strand
CGGACCAGCGTCGCGACGATGCCCAGCGCGAACGCCAGGATCATCGGCGAGAGAAGGTTCAGTCGGACCAGCTCGAGGGCGTCCACCACGCGATGCTACCAAGCGGCGCACGCGGTCCTGGGCGGAGACGTGGCGCGGTAGCGCGCCACGTGCACCCAGCGGCCGCGCGCCGCCCGGTACGTGGCGCACCAGGAAGGATTCGAACCCTCGACCTACCGCTTAGAAGGCGGCTGCTCTATCCCCTGAGCTACTGGTGCGTGAAAGCCGGTCGTGCGTGAACATCCCTGGCGCGTCAACCGAAATGTGGAGCGGGAGACGAGATTCGAACTCGCGACATTCAGCTTGGAAGGCTGACGCTCTACCAACTGAGCTACTCCCGCTCGGCGCCGCGCAGAAGCATAGCACACGCGCACGGCACGGCTGACGTCCTCTTGGACGCGGACGATTGGTCGGGGCGAGAGGATTCGAACCTCCGACCCCCTGCTCCCAAAGCAGGTGCGCTACCAGACTGCGCTACGCCCCGACGGTCGCCGTCCGGCCGGACCGGACCGACGCCTCAAGTCTTCCGGCGCGGCGCGCGAATGTCAAGGCGAGCCGCGTCGTTCAGCGCCAGGGCGCACCAGGCGCGCATCTCGTCGCTCAGGTCGAGGCGCGCCAGCGCCTCTTCGTCGTACCAGCCCAGGCTGGGGTCGTCGTCCCCGCGCGGGAGCTCGCCGCCGTACGGCTCGATCGGGCGCGAGAAGTAGATCAGGTCGATGTGCTCGTGACCGGGCCGAATCTCCTCGAGCTGGATTCCGCGAGGGCGCAGCAGCTGGCGTGGACCCGGCGCGTCGATGGCCGTCTCGCCGACCAGCTCGACGGCCACGCCGGTCTCTTCGAGGACCTCGCGCACGGCGGCGTCGTCGGGAAGCTCCCCTGGCTCGACGTGGCCGCCCGGCGGGAGCCAGCGCTGCAGCTTGGCGTGGTGGTGGAGCAGAAGCGCGCCGTTCCAGACGACGAACGCGGTGGCGCACCAGTCGCGGTCCACCGCGGACGTCGGCGCGTCGCCGTCGCCCGATGGGCGCCCCGTCACGACGCCATGACCAACGGCACCGCGTCGCTCTTCGCCCCCACGACCGTTCCGTACAGCGTGTGCGGCGTCGCGTGGTCCACCGTGACGCGGTGCACGCCGAGCCGCTGGACCTGCCCCTTGGGGACGAGGACGGTGTGGTTCTGATCCGAGCTTCCCACCGCGTAGTCGCTGTCCGCCTGCATCTCGCGGATCAGCACCCGCGTCTCTCGGCCCAGCCAACGCTGGTTCGCCTCGAAGGCGTAGCTCTTCTGCTTGTCGATGAGGCGCTGCAAACGCTCGACCTTGACCTCGCGCGGCATGTCCTCGAACCGCTCGGCGCTGGGCGTGCCGGGCCGGGCGGAGTAGATGAACATGTACGCGTGCTCGTAGCCGACCTCGTCGAACAGCGTCATCGTCTGCTCGAAGTCCGCCTCCGTCTCGCCGGGGAAGCCGACGATGATGTCGGTGCTGATCACGACGTCCTCGACCTTGGCGCGGATCTCGCGGACGATGTCCAAATAGCGCTCGCGTCGGTACTCGCGCGCCATGCGCCGCAGGACCGCGTCGCTGCCGGACTGGACCGGCAGGTGGATGAAGCTGCACACGTTGGGCTCGCTCGCGATGACGTCGATGATGTCGCTCGTGAAGTTCATCGGGTGGCTGGTCGTGAACTTCACGCGGGGGATGCCGACCTGCGCCACGAGACGCAGGAGCTCCGCGAAGCTCGGCAGGCCGTCGTCCTTCAGCCCGTAGCTGTTCACGTTCTGGCCCAGCAGCACGACCTCCTGCACGCCCGCGTCGCGCATCGCCCGGGCCTCGGCCAGGATGGCGTCGGCGGGACGCGAGACCTCCGGTCCGCGCGTGGTGGGCACGATGCAGTAGGTGCAGTGATGATCGCAGCCGCGCATGATCGTGAGGAACCCCGTCAGCGCGTCCGGGGCGGGTGGGATCAGCGTCTCCAGGTCGGTCTTGAACCGTAGGCTCTCGTAGCGGTCCTGACCCCCTCGCAGCGCGTCCAGCGCCGGCCCGATGTCGGTGATCGCGCCGGGCCCGAGCAGGATCTCGACCCCGAACTTCTCGGCGATCGCCTGGCCTTCCTCGAGCTGCGCCAGGCACCCCATCATGCCGACCGTCAGGTCGCGTCCCTGGCGCTTCTGCTTGCGGAGCTCGCCCAGCAGCGAGACGACCTTCTCGACCGGCTTGCCGCGGACCGCGCAGGTGTTGACCAGCAGCAGCTCGGCGTCGTCGGCATGGTCGACCAGCTGGTGCCCACCCGCCACGAGCTCGGACCGGATCGTGTGGGTGTCGTACTCGTTCATCTGGCAACCGTAGGTGATCACGTGAGCGCGCACGCGGGACCTCCAAGAGAATGTCGGGCGGGGCCGAACGGGTCCGGCCCCGGATCGAGACGCGAGGATACCAGTCGTGCCCGCGCGGCGGCGGGCCGCGGCGACGCGCCGCCCGCCCGGCGCTCACGTCCCGAAGATCGCGCTCACGATCCGCGGCAGGCCCCAAGCCGCCAGAACCAGCACGAAGCTGGCGATGGCGGCCAGGAACCCCGCCACCATCGCGCGCGGCCAGCGCCGCGAAACCGCCGGAAGCGCCGACACGGCGACCAGCAGCGTGCCCGCCAGGAACAGCCAGGCAGCGACCGCGATCAGCCAGTCCCAGGTGGGATTCACGGCGACTCCGACGCGACCGTGGACGGTCGTCCAGG
>CAZHCI010000281.1:0-2783 GCA_964530905.1 uncultured bacterium | reverse complement strand
ACACCATCGTCGTCGTCACGCCACCGCAGTGAGGGGGTGCTCGATTGCCCGTTCGCAGGGCTGATCGCGACGCGTCCGTCGCGCGGGGCCGGAGGCTGATGCCGACCCGGTCGGGGTCGATCGCGAGCATGCGATCGGCCTCGGCCCGCATCGCCGCATGCAACCCTGATCAGGTTGGTGAACGGCGCTTCAGGGGGGCCGGGCTCGGCGACCGAGGCCACAGGATCCGAGAGGTCGTGCGGGCGTCCCACGTCCCGACACGAGAACCTCGGGTGCGCGTCGAGGAGTCGGCGAACCGATGGACGGACCGTCGTATCGTGCGTGCAAACCAGCACTCACGGAGGCCGTTATGCCCGACGTACGGAAGACGACGCGCTACATCCTCGTCGCTGGAGCGGGCCTGGCGGTCCTGTTCGTCCTGGCGCAGGTGGCGCAGCTCGCGGAGCTGGCCGGCGCGGTTCATCCTTGGTTCGGCGTGACGGTCGCCGTAGCGCTCCTTCTGGCGATTGGATGGATGATCGCCGTCCCTGCGCTGACGTATCTATGGTTGCGGCCCGCTCTCGTACCGCCTGCCCACGGTGAGCCTGCGAGGAGCGAGACGTTCGTGACCGCGTATCTCGAGGAGTGCCGGTGCAACCCGCAGCTCGCGGACCGTTCGCTCGACAGCGAGGCGGATCTGGAGGCGGCGCTCGAGGTGCTGACCGTGGACGCGGAGCGGATCGCGAATCGCTACGCGTCTCAGGTGTTCATCGGCACGGCCGTGTCGCAGTGGGGATCGCTCGACGCTCTGGTGGTCGCCGGCGTCCAGGCGCGGATGGTGTGGGAGATCGCGCACGTGTACCAGCGTCGTCCGTCCTTGCGGCAGATCGGCTACCTCTACGCGAACGTGGGGGCGACGTCGTTGCTGGCCTCGAGGCTCGACCAGGTCGACCTGTCGGAGTTCCTGCGGCCGGTTCTGGCGGGAGCGTTCGGTCAGTCGATCGCGTCGGTGCCCGGCGTCACGGCGGTGTCGGCGCAGGTGTCCAACGCGATGTTCCAAGGGTCCGTGAACGCGTTCCTGACGCTGCGAATCGCGATGGTCGCGATCGCGTACTCCAAGGCGCTGCACAAGCCCGAACGCAGGTCCGTCTGGCAGAGCGCCGTCGCGCGCGCTGGCCATCTCGTGTTGCGGACCGTCACGCAAGGATCCACCAAGGTGGTCGGTGCGTTCAGCGTCGCTGCGGTCAAGACGGTAGGAAGCGCAGCCGTCGGCGTCGGGTCGGTCGCTGCGGCCGGATCCCGCGCCGTGGGGCAGCGGGTAACGGCTGCCGGTAAGGACGCGGGGCGCGTCGTTTCCCTGTCGGCCGTCAGGCATCGGCGAACGGCTGCCGTGGCCGCCACGACAGCCGGGGAGCGCGTTTCGACCCTGGGGCGTAGCTCGGTCGAGGGATTCGGTGAGGCCGTGCGTGGCCTTCCTGAGCACGTTCGGACGGCGACGAAGCGTTTGCGGTGGCCGCGACGCGTGGATGGATCGTCCGATCCCGGGGAGGATGGGCACGCGTCGGAAAGCGACGAAGACGCTATCGAGCGATAGGCTCGCGGCTCCCGGACCCTATTCGACAAGCCGAGGGTCCATGTCGAGCTCGAGGACCGGTCCGATCTCGATCGCCTCGTCGAAGTCCGGGTGCAAGGGGTTGACGAGGTAGTTCATGTAGCCGGGCTCGTAGCGATGGGTCAGCGGCACGATCACGCTCGGAACCGCCAGCACCAGCGTCGATCGTGCCTCGAGCCACTCGTCGCCCGCGACTTGACTCGCGCGGGAGACCGGGTTCGAAGCCCAGCCGCTGGGCA
The DNA here is from genome assembly GCA_964530905.1 of uncultured bacterium. Lineage (GTDB taxonomy): Bacteria > Deinococcota > Deinococci > Deinococcales > Trueperaceae > SLSQ01. The sequence goes on along the minus strand of CAZHCI010000281.1, from coordinate 953 downwards.
GGTCGTCCTCGCCGAGTACCGCGACAACGTCGTCGGGGAACGTCACGGAGTGATGCACGTGTCGCAGCGAGCGAAACGCGCTCGCGTCGTCGATGTGGACCAGCAGCTCGAGCATCGCGAGCGTGAGGTTTCCAGCGGCGTACACGGCATAGCGGCCACGGCTGTTCCAGCGCCCACCGGCGTGGTAGGCGCCGACGCCACTCATGGTGTCGTCCCGGTACTTGGCCTTGGCGATTCGGAACGTGGTGCGCCGGCTCAGCTGACCACTCCGTGCTCCATGCGTTCCAGGAGCTCGAGAACGTAGTCGCTGCCCTCGGGCGTGAACGCGAACGCGAGTGGCGTCTCGCCCCCCAGCGCGACCTTCGGGCTGGTGAGCCAGCGCTTGGCGGCGCCCTTGTCTTCCTCGAAGTACGCCTCCGCAGCCTCCGTCGCTTTGGCGATGCGGTACAGCCGGCTGGAGTGCTCGGGGGAGAGGGGCTTGCCGCTGCGCTTGCGGGCGTGGAACGTGCTGGGCGGAATGTCGCCCAGGCGGAGGATCTGCTTGTCGGTCAGATCCAGTTTCCTGGCGAGACGGCCGACGATGGTCGGTGCGAGCCCTTCCCGGATGCGCTTGGCGACCTCGAACTCGTTCGTGATCCTCAAACCGAGGATGTGGGCGCCCGGCACGGGCTTTGGCGTGCGTGTCGGGACGAATCGCTGCTCGGGCATCGGTGGCTCCAATCCTGTACCCAATCTACTCCAGGGATGGACGAACGCGAGCGTCACGTTCGACGCGACTATCGGCGCGGATCGGGGTGCTGCCGTGTCGCTGGCGCACGATCAAGCGGATTCACGGGCCTCTCGCGCGGAAAGCCGTGACCATGTCGCGCTCGGCCCCTCGGCGTCCCAGCCTGCCGCCACCATCGCCAGGTAGGCCGCTCCGAGCACGGGCTCCCAGCGTCGTGCGACGACCG